>NZ_JAMBPS010000036.1:0-84184 GCF_024206515.1 Paraburkholderia sp. CNPSo 3281
GGTTTTTCCTGCTTGCCGCGAGAAAGTTACGATTCGTAGTCCAGATAGAGTCGGGAGGATTCAGGGTTTTGTCTGACTACGCGGGGTCACAGCCGCGCTTCGGCCGGCCAGCCATCCGGTCTTGAATAAAACCTCTACACGGGGCCAGGGCGAATGTTTTTCATATTGATGCCGTAAACTCAGGCATATCTTCAGACCACGCCGTACATGCTAGATCCGGTCAATATCCTTCTCGTCACGGTGCTTTCGAGCATCATGAGCCTGGCCATTCTCGGCTCGCTGCGGCCTGCGGGTATTCCCGGCGCAGGGCGGTGGATCGGCGCCTATTTGATGGCGAGCGTGGCGCTCCTGCTTGCGGGCCTGCAACGGCTTGGCTTGCCCTTCCTCACCGTGTTCGTTTCGAATACCTTGCTGGCGCTCGCCGTGGTGCGCCTGCTCGAGGGCTGCCGCCAGTTCTTCGGGCTCAAGCCGCGTGTGCCGCTCGCCTACGCGGGAACCGTTGCGCTAGCAACGGGTATTGTGTGGTGGTATTGGGTGACGCCCAGTCTCGGCGCGCGCGTGGCCGTCGTCTCCGCATTTCATGCGGCCATCTACGCGTCGCTCGGCTGGCTCTCACTGCGTTGCCGCCCGCCTGAGCGCCCCGTGTACAGCTACCGGTTCGTGACCCTGGCCGCCTGGCTGGGCGCGTTCGCGCACGCGCTGCGCGGGGTGATGTACGGCAGCGGCTTCGTGAAGCAGTACGGGTTACTCGACTTCACGCCGCTCAACGTCGCATGGCTCGCACTCGGCATTCTCGTTTTGCCTTCGCTTTCGATCGGCATGGTTCTGCTCGCGCACGATCGCATGGCCGAACGGCTCGAACGCCTCGCGAACCAGGACGAGCTGACCGGCGCGCTCACGCGTCGCGCCTTTCTCGCCCAGGCGAACGCGTCGCTCGAGGCTGCGCGCGAGAAGGGGCAGCGGGTCGCGTTCGCGATTGTCGATATCGATCACTTCAAGTCGATCAACGACCGCTACGGGCACGCCACAGGCGACCGCGTGCTCGCGCAGTTCTGCCGCGTCGTGAAGGGCGGCGTGCGCGCGGAGGACGTGTTTGGCCGCCTCGGCGGCGAGGAGTTCGCGTTGCTCTTTGTGGGCATGAGCCGCGACGATGTCGTGACGCGTCTCGATGAACTGCGCGTGCTGACGCTCTCCGTGCGCCGCAGCGCCGACGCTCACGCCCGCGAATCGGGCCAGGAGGCCCACGACGGCCTGACGTTCAGCGCCGGCTTGGATGAACTCCAGGCGCAAGACTCGCTCGCCACGTTGATGGCGCGCGCCGACGCCGCACTCTATGTCGCCAAGTCACGCGGGCGCGACCGCGTTGTGGCCATCTGACGATCCTGTCGGTCTCCTTCGCGCAATCTATGCGTGGTGAATCAACGCTCGCGCTCATGCGCGGCGCGATGGGCAAACCTTATCGAAACTCCATGCGCTACGCATAGTTGCGCACTGCGAAGGCCTTAACAGCGCTGTTTTTAAACGATAATTATCAATGGCGCGACTGACGTTGCGTGCAGCGTGAAGGCGCTTTCGCTGCATGACGTGCATGGTCCAGGTGGCCTGCGTGGCGCGCCTCAAAAATTTTCGGGCGGGCGTTTCTTCCCTTGTAACCAGTGGCGATCACGCGAAGCGGGATTCGTGCGGATATGAAGGCGCCTGCTCCCGGCGCCCCGCGCCCGCATTGGTTTTCGAATTCGCTCCGCTCTCAAGCGCGCTCTGGCGCCGCCGGCCGTGACCGCTCCCCGCCGCGCGCCGCGACTCACGCGCTCGCCAGTCATTGCATCACCCACATTCAAAAGTCCGCTGCCGGAATGCGCACGTCAGGCTTCATCGCGCGTGTCGTTTCGCTGCGGGCACATTACGGGCCTGCCTTTCGGAATCCTTCCTGACCAGACAAGTCGCCTCCGGGGCCGGCCTTTAACCACAAGGAGCCTGAGATGAAAGTTGGCAGCAACTGGCGTAACGCATATAACAACGACGCGGCATTGCCCGCATTCCTCGCCGCACGTGTCGATCGCTACTACACCGAGCGCGTGCAGGAAAGCTGGGCCGGGGGGCACATCATGAAGGGCCGTGTTGCCGATGCGGATGCCTTGCACCTTTCGAGTAACGACTACCTTTCGATTGCGCGCCATCCCGAGATTCTCGATGCAATGTGCATGAGTATCCGCTCGGAGGGTAACGGGCTCCTGATGTCGGGTGTATTCCTGCACGGCGACGACTGCCCGCAACTCGCGCTCGAAGACCGCTTCGCGTCATACATGGGGGCCGAAGCGAGTGTGTTGTGCCAGTCGGGTTTTGCCGCGAATACGGGGCTGATCCAGTCGATCGCCAATGCGCAGACGCCGGTGTACGTCGACATGATGGCGCATATGTCGCTGTGGGAAGGCATCCGCAGCGCCGGCGCGCGTGCGATCAGTTTCTTCCACAACGATGTCGATCACCTCGAGCAGCGCATCCAGCGCTACGGGGCCGGGATCGTGATCGTCGATTCGGTGTACAGCACCAACGGCAGCGTGGCGCCGCTCGCGGCGATCGCCGAGGTGTGCGCTGAGCACGACTGCGTGCTGGTCGTCGACGAATCGCACTCGCTCGGCACGCACGGCCCGCACGGTGCGGGCATGGTGGCCGAGCTCGGGCTCATCGACCGCGTGCATTTCCGCACCGCGAGTCTTGCGAAGGCGTTTGCCGGGCGCGCGGGCATCATCAGCTGTTCGCGCCGTTTCCAGGAGTACTTCAAGTGCGAGGCGCTGCCCGCCATTTTCAGCTCGACGCTGCTGCCGCATGAAACGGCGGGTCTCGCGGCGACGCTCGACGTGATCGAGCGCGAAGACTGGCGGCGCGCGCGCGTCGCGGCCAACGCGCGGTACGTGCGCTCACGGCTGGCCGAACTTGGCTACAACCTGAACGGCAGCGAAACGCAGATCATCGCGCTCGAAGCCGGGCCGGAGCCGCAGACGATCGTACTGCGCGACGCGCTCGAAGCGCGCGGCATTTTCGGTTCGGTGTTCTGTGCGCCCGCCACGGCGCAGAACCGCTCGCTCGTGCGGCTCTCGCTCAATGCGGCGCTGTGCGAGGAGGAACTGGAGCGCCTCGTCGAAGTGTGCGCGGAGATTCGCGACGAGGTGCAGATGTGGAACTGGCCGTCCACGCGCCGCAACGAACGCAACGCGGGCCGTGCGCGCGTACGTCTGCCGCAGGCCGTGGTGAACATGCCGATGGTGGCCGTGGCAGCCTGAACCGCGCGCGGTTGAGGTGGCGTGGGGCGAGGCAGAGATAGCGTGGGGCGCACCCGATTATCAGGGCGAGTCCCACGCCGCCTGGATCTCGCGGTCCAGCTGGTCGAGATGTCGGTCGTAGGGCAGCACGTTGTCGAGCGCGAGCCCCGCCGGCTTCTTCACGACTGCGTAGAGATAGCGGCGGTCGCCGTGAAATTCCGATGCGGGGTGCATATACGTCTGCCATTCCACGCACTGTGACGGGTAATAGCCTTCCGTGCGCCAGAAATAGGGCAGGCTGCGACGGCTATCGAGCTCCGCGAGGAAGCTTGTGGGCGCACCTTGTTCGACGGCGATCTCGCGCACGCCGCGCAGCGATTCGTCGGTGTGAATGACGAGCAGATACGCGGTGCCGACTCCGTCGAACATCAGGAGTCCGTGCGGTTGGTACGAGAGATAGTGCTCGACGATGCCCAATGAATCGGCAATGCCCTTCACGTGCGCGGCGAGCGCATGATCCTTGAGGAATGCGTATTCGGAAACGGCGAGTGCGTCGAGCACCGTGCTGCAGCAGCGGTCGAAATACGCGCGCTGCATATCGTCGATCGCCTGGTTCAGCGTTTCCACCGCATCGACTTCGTGCTTGCGGATGAAGCGGTCGATCAGCCCTTCGTTGAAGCTCTTCACGGCCACGTGCTCGTCGGCTTTGCCGGTCAGCACGATTTTTCTGATCGACGGGTCGGTAATGCGGCGGCAAAACTCCATGCCGTTGAGTTCGGGCATGTCGTAATCGACCACCACGACCGAAACCGACTCGAAGCGCGAAGCGTTATGTACCAGACTACGTATCGCATCGACGCGCATGGCGATGACCTGGTGCGCATCGTTTTCTTCAGTACGGTCCAGATAGGGGCTGAAGATAGGCTCCGCCGCGCGGTCGTGCGGCGTACGGCCATTGAGAAATTTCAGCGCCTCAGAGGGCGAACTGAACAGGCGGAAGGCCAGGTCGGGGTCGAGTTGCAGGCTCAGGTTCGAAAGGAACGCGGCGCTGTCGTCGACGAAGGCGACGGTGGTCGGATAGGAGAACGGCTGAATGGCTTTCGTCATGGCGCAGGGAATGTCAAAACGAACTCGGTGTATTCGCCTTTTACGGAAGAGCAGGTGATTGCTCCACCCATCGCTTGCATGACATCGCGGCAGAATGCCAGCCCGATTCCTGCTCCGAGCGTCACGTCATCGGTGGCGGTTGTCGAAGTATAAAAGCGCGTGAAGATGTGCGGCAATACCTCAGGGGAAATACCGGTGCCCGTATCGCTGAAAATCAACCGATTGGCCCGTTGCCCTGATTCAAGACGAATCGAAATCTGCGCACCTTCGATGCTGCCCATGTGCCGGAAGGCATTTTTGAGCAGATTGAAGAGCACGTGAACGGTAAGCATTTCAGATCCGTGGAATTCGAAATCGGGGCGCAGGTTGCAGATTACCCGACGCCGGTCGCCTTCGCGAAACGGAAAACGCGCGAGCGCGGTTTCCACGCAATGTACGATCGAACACATCGTTGCGTTTTGCATGTTGCCGCCCGTGAAGCGCGCGGTGGCGAGCAGCATGTCGATGATCGCATTCGAATGCAGTGCTTCCTGTTCAATGCGGCCCACCACGCCTTGCAGGGAATGCAGATGCGCCACGCGTATTTTGGGCACGGGCAGGCGGCTGCGCTGGGCGAGTTGATAGGTGTCGAGCAACGCGGGCAAATAGCGCATGAGGCCCGCGGCGCCCACGCGTATCGCCACGAGCGGCGTGCGCAGTTCGTGCGCCACGCTGCCCGCCGTGGCCAGCATGGCGCGCTCCTGTTCGATCTGAATACGGTCCTGATCGTAATTGGCCACCGCGCCGATCGCCACCGCAAACGAAAAGATCGCCAGATGCGTGAGGTAGTTCGGCCCGAGCACGATGGGATAGGTGGTGAGGCAGTACGCGATCACCGCGAGGCTGATGCCCACGAGGAACTGCAGCACGAGCATGAGCCAGTCGAGCAGCAGCACCATCACGAACGCCGCGATCAGCGCGCTTTCCACCCACACTTCGTTGCCGTTGTTCTTGAGCAGCATGAACGTAAAAAAGAACGGCAGTGCGTAGAGCGTGCAGAAGTACCAGTACCACGGCAGCAGCTTTTTCAGTGCGGCGGGCCAGCGCTCGAACGCCAGGATCGGCACGAACAGCAACGAGCCGATCAGGCGCAGCGTGAGATTTTCATACGGCTGAGGAAAGAGGTCTTTCCAGACGTAGTAGTAAAGCGGGAAGCCCACGCTCGCCACCACGGCGAGCGGCCGCATGCGGCGCTTCACGTATTGCAGGTTGCGCAGCGCGGGCGCGAAGGCGCGCACGAAGCGCGGACGCATCGACGCCCAGGCTCGCCTCAGTCGCACCGAGGTTCTTGAAACGTTCATCAGGATGGAATCGCTCATCGTTCTGGCCGGCGCGCGTGATCCGGCCGGTCTTCTTGCGTCTCGCTTTTTTGGTGCCCCGTTGCGCCGTTGGGTTCGCGTGGTCGGACCCCGTCTCCACTCCGCAAAGAAAGACAATATCACCAAAGGATTGCAGCGATGAGGCGGGTTTGGCCCTTAGTTTGGCCTTCGATGGCCTCGGTGTTGCGTCGGCGGGGGAATGTTATGCGCGGTGCATCGATCCGCCCCTGTCTGGAGGCATTCGATGGGCGCAGAAGGGGCTTGCGGGGGCGCTGAGGTCTGCCTGTGCGGCCTTCAGTTTGCGGGCTTCCGATGTGTGCAAACGAATTGCTCGACGGCGTCGTTCAGCGGCTGTGGCGCATCGCGATGCGGAGAATGGCCGCCGTGCGCGAGCGCGTGGACGCGCGCTCCCGGCACGGCCGCGCCAATCGCCTCGACTTGCGCCATGGTGCCGTAATGGTCGTCGAGCGCCTGCACGGCGAGCAACGGCGCGCGAATCGACGCCAGTTCGCCGACGATGTTCCAGGACCGGAAGGCGGGATCGAGCCAGATATCGTTCCAGCCGTAGAACGCGGAATCGACATCGTCGTGATAGCGCGCGAGCTTTTCGCGCAGGCGGGTCGTTTCGTACGCAACCTTCGCCTCGCCGATGCTGTCGACCGAAATGTCTTCGACGAACACGTGCGGCGCAATCGCCACCGCGCCTGCGAGGGCTGCGGGGAAAGCGGCGGCGTAGAGCAGGGCGATGGAGGCGCCGTCGCTATGACCGATCAACCACATGCGCGCGCGTTCGGCCGCGCTCACGCCAAGCGTGTCGAGCAGAGCGGGCAGGACATCGCGCGCCTGCGCCGACATGAAATCGACCGGCCATTTCACACCTTGCGCGCGCGGTGTGGAACGGCCGTAACCCGGGCGCGAATAAACGAGCCCGCGCATGCCGAGGCGTTCGCAAAGCGCGGCGGGCCAGTCTCTCCATATCGCGACCGAGCCGAGACCCTCGTGCAGGAACACGGCGAGCGGCGCATCGCTGGCAGCCGTGCCGATCCAGCGATATTCGATGCGCAGTGCATCGCGCGTAGACGTGGCGGGGAGATCGGCAAATTCGCGTTCGTTCATGGCGCTTATCACTGTCACGACTGAAACTGCTGACGCAGCCGGAAACGCTGGATCTTACCGGTCGCCGTTTTCGGCAGGTCGTCGACGAACAGAATGTCGCGCGGATACTTGTGCGGCGCGAGCCGCGTTTTCACGAACACCTTCAATTGCTCGGTCAACGCGTCGTGCGGGGTTTCCACTGCCGACTGCTTGAGGACGACGAACGCGCAAGTCTTCACGAGCCCGCCCTGATCGACGCCGATCACGGCCGCTTCGAGCACCGCGTCGTGCTGCATGAGCACCATTTCCACTTCGATGGGCGAAACATACTGGCCGCTCACCTTGAGCATGTCGTCGCTGCGGCCCGCATAGACATAGGCGCCCCCCGGCAGGCGCCGGTACTTGTCGCCGCTCCTCACCCACTCGCCGAGGAAGGTCGCGCGCGACTTCTCGCGATTGCACCAGTACATTACGGCCGCGCTCGGCCCGCGGACGAAGAGGTCGCCAATTTCGCCATCGGGCACGAGCGCACCGGTTTCGTCGCGCAGTTCGATTTCGTAGCCGGGCACGGGGCGTCCGGTGGTGCCGTATTCGACCGCGTCTGGCCGGTTCGAGAGGAAGATGTGCAGCATTTCCGTGGAGCCGAGGCCGTCGAGAATGTCGCTGCCGAAGTGCTCCCTGAAGCGCTCGCCCAGTTCGCGCGGCAGTGCTTCGCCCGCGGACGTGCACACGCGCAGCGCGATGTCGGCGCGTGGCGGGATGTTGGATGAGGCCATCATGCTCGCGTACAGCGTGGGCACGCCGTAGAACACCGTCGGCCGATGCTGCACGAGCCGTGCGAATACGGCACTGGCGGTGGGGCGTTCGGCCATCAGGATCGTGGTCGCGCCTACCGAGAGCGGAAACGAAAGGCCGTTGCCGAGGCCGTAGGCGAAGAACAGCTTGGCCGCCGAAAACACGATGTCGCTTTCGCGTATGCCGAGAATGGGCTTCGCGTAAGTCTCGACGGTCCAGTAGAGATTGGCGTGCGTATGCACCGTGCCTTTGGGTTTGCCCGTCGATCCCGACGAGTAGAGCCAGAACGCGATGTCGTCACAGCCCGTTTGCGCGGGGCGCGGGGCAGGCTCGGCGTGCGCGATCAGATCGGAGAGGACGCTTTGCGGTTCATGAGGGACCGACTGTGAAGCAGGCTGCGAAACGATTAACTGGCAGTCCTCACATCGCGCTTCGGCCAGCGCTGCGCTCACGGCGGGCAGCACCGCGCCCGACGCGATCACCACGCGCGCGCGGCTGTGCGTGAGCATATACACATAGTCGGCCGGCGTGAGCAGCGTATTGACGACTACCGGCACGATTCCGGCATAGAGCGCGCCGAGAAATGCAATGGGCAGCTCGACGGTGTCGAGCATCACGAGCAGAACGCGCTCTTCCGTATGGACGCCCAGCGCGCGCATGGCGGTGGCGAAGCGGCGGGCCTGCATTTCGAGTTCGCCGTAGCTCAGCGTGAGCGTGTCGTCGATATAAGCGGTCTTCGCGGCGCGCGCGGCGTTGAGCGAGAACAGGTGCGTGGCGAAGTTGAATAGCGCGGGCGGCGGCACGGCCGCGGCCGCGGCATGTTCCGGCGACGCTGCTGGGATTGGCACGGTGTTGTCTCCGCTCAGTCTGTCTCGATCGGATTTGTCGTCGATCAACCTTTTCGCGGAAAATTAGCCGTTAGCACAGTGCGTGTCAAGCACTATAGTACATAAACACGGGTTCAGGGATTCCCTAAGATGAAGCAAACTTACATTGCCGAGCTTCCAGCGGAAGCCGCCGACGACGCCTCGCGCGGCGAGCGCACCGAACGCGATCCGTTCCTGACCGCCATGGGCGAGCGCGTACGCATGCTGCGCGCGCGACGCGGCATGACGCGCAAGACGCTGGCGGCGGAAACCGGGCTCTCGGAGCGGCATCTGGCGAATCTGGAGTCCGGCGTGGGGAACGCCTCCGTGCTGGTGCTGCGGCAGATCGCGAGCACGCTGAACTGCCCGCTCGCCGAGGTGCTCGGCGACGTCACGACCTCGTCGGCGGAATGGCTCCTGATCCGCGAGTTGCTGCAGGGGCGCGATCCGGCGGCCTTGCAGCGTGCGCGCGTGGCGCTCGCCGAGATGTTTTCGCACACGAGCGCCGACCCGCACCGCAACGAGCGCATTGCGCTCATCGGCCTGCGCGGCGCGGGCAAGTCCACGCTCGGGCGCATGCTCGCGCAGGAGCTGAAGGTGCCGTTCATCGAGCTGACGCGAGTGATCGAGCAGCTGGCGGGCTGTCCGCCTTCTGAAATCCATTCACTCTATGGCGCAAGCGCTTATCGCCGCTACGAGCACCGGGCGCTGGAGGCCGTGATCGCGGAACACCCGCGCGCCGTGATCGCCTCGCCGGGCGGCCTCGTTTCCGAGCCCGCCACGTTCAATGTGCTGCTCGCGCATTGCTTCACCGTCTGGCTGCAGGCCGCGCCCGAAGAGCACATGCGCCGCGTCGTGGCGCAGGGCGACCTTCGGCCCATGTCGGGCAATTCCGGTAACAGCGAGGCGATGGACGACCTCAAGCGCATCCTGGCTGGCCGCAGCGAACTGTATGGCCGCGCCGACATGACCTTCGACACCAGCGAAAAGACGCTCGCCGACGCCTACCTGCAACTGCGTGACCGGCTCGCCGCCCGGCTGGCCGCGGAGGCGCCCCGCATCGAGTGAGCGGCGGGTGTGAGCTGCGGCATCGCGGGTTTACCCATTTCATGCATTAAAATGCATTAATGTGCTTTACACAAGCAATCCATTGCACTATCGTTCATTGAAACGAAGTGTAGACAGGAGACGCTCATGGCCGCAGCCGAAACCGCCGTCGCCCCGCAGCGGGTCGATTACCGCACCGATCCCTCGCAATACCGGCACTGGAAGCTTTCGTTCGACGGCGCCGTAGCGACGCTCGGCATGGATATCGCCGAGGACGGCGGCATTCGCGACGGCTATAAGCTGAAGCTGAACTCGTACGACCTCGGCGTCGATATCGAACTGCACGATGCCCTCCAGCGCATCCGTTTCGAGCATCCGGAAGTGCGCACCGTCGTGCTGACCAGCCTGAAGGACCGCGTGTTCTGCTCGGGCGCCAACATCTTCATGCTCGGCCTTTCCACGCACGCCTGGAAGGTCAACTTCTGCAAGTTCACCAACGAAACGCGCAACGGCATGGAAGATTCGTCGCGCCATTCGGGCCTGAAATTCATCGCGGCCGTGAACGGCGCGTGTGCCGGCGGCGGCTACGAACTCGCACTCGCCTGTGACGAGATCATGCTCGTGGACGACCGGTCGTCATCGGTCGCGCTGCCGGAAGTGCCGCTGCTCGGCGTGCTGCCTGGCACGGGCGGCCTCACGCGCCTAACCGACAAGCGCAAGGTGCGCCACGACCGCGCCGATATCTTCTGCACCGTGGTGGAGGGCATTCGCGGCGAACGCGCGAAGGCCTGGCGTCTCGTGGACGAAGTCGTGAAGCCGAATCAGTTCGGTCAGGCCGTGCAGGCGCGCGCGCTCGAGCTGGCCGCCGCGAGCGATCGTCCCGCAGACGCCAAGGGCATTGCGCTCCCGCGCATCGAACGCGTGGAGCACGACGGCGGCCTGAGCTATGCCACTGTCGATGTCTCGATCGACCGCGCGAAGCGCACCGCGACGTTCACGGCGAAAGCGCCCGCCGTGGCACCTGTTTCGGATATCGAATCAATCGTCGCCGCCGGTGCGTCGTGGTGGCCGCTGCAGTTCGCGCGCGAGCTGGACGACGCGATTCTCTCCATGCGCACCAACGAGCTCGACATCGGCACGTGGATTCTCAAGACCGCAGGCGACGCGCGTACCGTGCTCGCCGCCGACGCCGCGCTGCTCGCGCACCGCGACCACTGGTTCGTGCGCGAGACCATCGGCATGCTGCGCCGCACGCTGGCGCGCATCGATGTCTCTTCGCGTTCGCTGTTCGCGCTGATCGAGCCGGGCTCATGCTACGCCGGCACCTTCGCCGAACTCGCGTTCGCCGCGGACCGCACGTACATGGCCGCGCTGCCCGCGAACGAAGACGAAGAACCGGCTATCACGCTCTCGGAAGCGAATTTCGGCCTCTACCCGATGGTCACGCATCAATCGCGCCTCGCGCGGCGCTTCTATGAGGAAACCGAACCACTCGATGCCGCGCGCGCGAAGATTGGCGAAGCAGTCAAGGCGGTCGAGGCGGAGCGCCTCGGCCTCGTGACGGCCTCGCCCGACGACATCGACTGGGCCGACGAAATCCGCCTCGCGCTGGAAGAGCGCGCGGTCATGTCGCCCGACGCGCTCACGGGCCTGGAAGCGAATCTGCGCTTCAACGGGCCGGAGACCATGGAAACGCGCATCTTCGGGCGGCTCTCCGCGTGGCAGAACTGGATCTTCAACCGGCCCAACGCCGTGGGCGAGAAAGGCGCGCTCAAGGTGTACGGCAAGGGCAGCAAGGCGCAGTTCGACGTCGCCCGCGTTTGATAACCGTCTCTGCCGCCGCGTTTGCCACAAGGAACCGCAATGTCCACGATCAACTCTACGATTAACTACGGCGAAAAGATCCCGAACAACGTCAATCTCGCCGACGACCGCGCACTGCAGCGCGCCCTCGAACAGTGGCAGCCGAACTTCCTCTCGTGGTGGGGCGACATGGGCCCCGACGGCTCGCACGGCTACGATGTGTATCTGCGCACGGCGGTGAGCGTCGACGCGGGCGGCTGGGCGCACTTCGACCACGTGAAGATGCCTGACTATCGCTGGGGCATCTTCCTCACGCCGGGCGAAGCGGATCGCAAGATCCATTTCGGCGCGCAAAGGGGCGAGGCGGCGTGGCAGGACGTGCCGGGCGAGCACCGCGCGAACCTGCGCCGCATCATCGTCACGCAGGGCGACACGGAGCCCGCCTCCGTCGAGCAGCAGCGCCATCTCGGCCTCACCGCGCCCTCCATGTACGACCTGCGCAACCTGTTCCAGGTGAATGTGGAGGAAGGCCGGCACCTGTGGGCGATGGTGTATCTGCTGCATCGCTACTTCGGCCGCGACGGTCGTGAGGAAGCCGAAGCATTGCTGGAGCGCCGCTCGGGCGACGACGACAACCCGCGCATTCTCGGCGCGTTCAACGAGAAAACGCCCGACTGGCTGGCGTTCTTCATGTTCACGTACTTCACCGACCGCGACGGCAAGTTCCAGCTTTCGGCGCTATCCGAATCCGGCTTCGACCCGCTCGCGCGCACGACGAAATTCATGTTGACCGAAGAGGCGCATCATATGTTCGTCGGCGAGTCGGGCATCTCGCGCGTCGTGCAACGCACCGCGCAGGTCATGAACGAGCTGAAGACCGACGACGTGAACCGCTTGCGCGCCGCGGGCGTGATCGACCTCGAAACGATCCAGCGTTACCTGAATTTCCACTACTCGGTGACGATCGACCTGTTCGGCGCCGACCACTCGTCGAATGCCGCGACCTTCTACAGCTCGGGCCTGAAGGGCCGCTACGAAGAAACCAAACGCGACGACGACCACCAGCTCGAAGGCCAGCGATACCGCTTGCTCGACGTGCAGGACGGCAAGCTCGTGGAGCGCGAAGTGCCGATGCTCAATGCCATGAACGAAGTGCTGCGCGACGACTACATCAAGGACTCGATTGCGGGCGTGAACCGCTGGAACAAGGTGCTCGAAAAGGCTGGCATCGACGTTCGCCTCACCGTGCCGCACAAGGCCTTCAACCGCCAGATCGGCACGTTCGCGGGCGTGCGCGTGTCGCCGGACGGCCGCGTGACCGGCGAGACCGAGTGGGCCGCGAACGAAGCAAAATGGCTGCCCACCGCGGAAGACCGCGCCTACGTGGCCTCGCTCATGGGCCGTGTGATCGAGCCGGGCAAGTTCGCCAACTGGATCGCGCCACCGGCCATGGGCATCAATCGGCAGCCAATCGATTTCGAATACGTGCGCTTTAACTGAGGGGAGCGGCGGCGCGTAGCATCGCGTTCGCGCGCCGCGGTGGGAGACAATCATGAACGGTCCGCTACCCGTGGATATTCTCAGGCAACACCTGATCGATCCTGAAATCTGCATACGCTGCAATACATGCGAGGAAACGTGTCCAGTCGACGCGATCACGCACGACGGCACTAACTATGTGGTGAAGGCCGATGTCTGCAACGCCTGCATGGCGTGTGTGCCGCCGTGCCCGACCGGGGCGATCGACAACTGGCGCAACGTGCTCAAGGCCGAGACGTACACCATTGACGAGCAGTACACGTGGGATGAACTGCCTGCGCAGAATCCATCGGTGGGAACGCCGGTCGTTGCGCCGGAAGCGGGCGATGGGGCGAGCGTTGAGCAAGCGGCGCCGAATGCCGCCGATGCACCCGTCGGCGGCTCCGACATGGTGCGCGGCTCGACCGTGCCGCCGTGGTCGGCGGCGCGCCCCTACGTCCAGCTCTACACGCACAAGGCGCCCACTACGGCGACCGTGGTCGGCAACTATCGCCTCACCGACGACGCCACCGAAAGCGACATCCATCACATCGTGCTCGACTTCGGCGCCATGCCGTTCCCGGTGCTGGAAGGCCAGTCTATCGGCATTCTGCCGCCGGGGGCGACGGCGGAAGGCCGGGCCCATCACGCGCGCCAGTATTCGATAGCGAGTCCACGCGACGGCGAGCGCCCCGGCTACAACAACGTTTCGCTCACGGTGAAGCGCGTGACGCGCGATCACAGCGGCAACGCAACCGATGGCGTGTGCTCGAACTATCTTTGCGATCGAAAGAAGGGCGACGTGGTGACCGTGATCGGGCCGTTCGGCAATACCTTCCTCATGCCGAACCATCCGAACTCGCATCTGCTGATGATCTGCACGGGCACCGGCTCTGCGCCCATGCGCGCGATGACCGAATATCGCCGCCGCCGCAGGCTCAAGGGCGCGACCGGCAAGCTCATGCTCTTTTTCGGCGCGCGCACTCAGCAGGAGTTGCCCTACTTCGGACCCCTGATGAATCTGCCGAAGGATTTCATCGACACGAACCTCGCCTTCTCTCGCACGCCGGGCCAGCCCCGCCGCTACGTGCAGGACGCCATGCGCGAGCGCGCTGTGGACGTCGCGCAACTGCTCAAGGACGGTAACACGCATGTCTATGTCTGCGGGTTGAAGGGCATGGAAGACGGCGTGCTGCAGGCGCTTCAGGAGATTGCAGAAAAGCACGGCATGGGCTGGGAGGCGTTGTGGGAGCACCTCAAACGGGAAGGGCGGCTGCATCTCGAGACGTATTGAAACGTCCGCTCCAATGAATCGAGGCCTGAATCGAAACGCGTGAGTAGCTCGCGATAATTTAAGCACGATCGTTCGAAAGGCGCTACGATGGCGGATCGCACAGGTGCGCACAGTCGCGAACAGACGCGCGCCGTAGACGGAGATCGCCTCGATGAACCTCGTTGCTGAAATGCCCGCCGGCCTGACCGGCGTCGAACAATTGCAGCGCATGCTGCACGGCAGCCGTGGCCCGGCCATTGGCGAAACACTCGGCTTCAGGCTGGTCGAAGTCGAGGAGGGCCGCGTCGTGTTCGAGGGCACGCCCGGCCTGCATGTGTACAACCCCATCGGCACGGTGCACGGCGGTTATGCGGCCACGTTGCTCGATTCCGCGTGCGGGTGCGCCGCACACTCGCGGCTCAGCGCAAATCAGGGCTATACCACGCTGGAGCTGAAGGTCGCGTACCACCGGCCCATGACGGCCGACACCGGCGTCGTGCGCGCAGAAGGGCGCGTGCTCAGCATCGGCCGCCGCGCGGCCTTCGCGGAGGCCAGCATCACGGATGCGCAGGGCAAGCTCTACGCATCCGCCACCTCTACCTTGCTCGTGTTCGACCGCTGAGGGAGCACGACCGGCGCGCGCGCTAGATCGCCGCGCGCGCCTTGTCCTCGATGAGCCGCACGAGCGTTTGCAGCATCCGGTTCGCAGGCGTGGGCACGCCAAGCGCCGCGCCGCGCTGCACGACATAGCCGTTGAGGTGATCGATCTCGCTAAGCTTGCCGCGCGCGAGATCCTGCGCCGTGGACGAGTATTGGCCCGGCATGGTCTGCGCGATGCGTGTCACCGCGCTGTCCATGTCCGGCGGCAGCGTCACGCCGTCGGCCTGTGCGACGGCCATGCATTCGCCGACGATGTCGCGCATCGTGTCGCTCACGCCCGCACCCTTCACGAGACGCCCATAAGGTAATTGCGTGATCGCCGAGAGCGCGTTGTACGCGCAGTTCACGATCAGCTTCGCCCAGAGGGCGCCGCGCACATTGGGTGAGATTTCCGTGGGCACGCCCGCTTCGATGAGCGTGCGCGCAACCGCGTCGCTCGCGCGCGAAGGCTCGATCACCAGCTCGCCGCGGCCGTGATGGCGGACGTGGCCGGCCCCCGCCATCTCCGTGGCGACATAGACCACGGCGGCCGCCACGTCTTGCGGGATCACGGTGCGCAGACGCTCCGCGTTATCCGCGCCGTTCTGCAGCGTGAGCACGAGCGTGTCGGCGCCCAGATGCGGTTTGATCGCGGCGCCCGCGCTTTCGGTGTCGGTCGACTTCACGCAGAACAGCACGAGGTCCGCGCCCGCCACGGCGGCGGCTTCGGTGCTGGCGGTGAGATGCGGCGCGCCGATGCGCTCGTCGAACTGCTGCGCTTCGAGGCGCAGCCCGTCGCGCGCAATGGCCTCGACATGCTGGGGCCGGCCGATCAAGACCACATCGTGTCCCGCGCGCGCGAGCATGCCGCCGTAAAAGCAGCCTACTGCGCCTGCGCCCATGACGGCGACTTTCATTTGCGTCTCTCCTGTGTGGCGTGCGTGCTTCGTTGCCTGAAATGTCCCGCGGCGTGCCGGTGCGTTCAGCGCAGCTCGAAGCCGAGCGCGCTGAGCGCGTCGCGCAGGCGGTCGCGGCCGTGCAGCGACTCGCGGCTGCGCCAGCGCGCGAGCGAACGCACGGTCCAGCCCGCCGCGCTCAATCCCTGGGCAGTCTGGAAGCCGCCCACGACTTCGTCGTACTGGGCAATCGCGGCCGCCTGCGAAGGCGCGTCGTATTGCTCGCGATGGAGCACGACCGCCTGCGGCAAGCGCGGCTTCACATCCGCAGGGCGTGTTTCGTCGGGATAACCCACGCACAGGCCGAACACGGGGAGCACGCGCGGCGGCAGACCGAGTTCTGCGGCCACCTGCTCAGGCTGATTGCGGATGCCGCCGATATACACGGCGCTCATGCCGAGCGATTCGAGTGCGATCACGGCGTTTTGCGCGGCGAGCGCCGCGTCGATCATGCCGACGACCAGCGTCTCCATGTAATGCAGACCTTCGACGCTCGCCCCGCTACGTGCGCCGGCCGCTTCGAGGCGCGAGAGGTCCGCGAGCCACACGAGAAAGAGCGGCGCTGCGCGAACGTGCGACTGGCCGCCGGCAAGCTCGGCGAGGCGCGCCCGGCGCTCGGGGTTTTCGATGGCAACCACGCTCCACGTTTGCAGGTTCGACGAGGTCGAGGCCGACTGCGCCGCGGCGATCAGCGTTTCGAGCGTGCCATTGGGCAGCGGACGGTCCGCGTAGTTGCGCACCGAGCGGTGCGCGAGCAGCGTGTCGAGCGTATCGTTCCAGGCCGGCAGCGGCGCGGACCACGGCGTGCCATAGCGCGCTTCGAGGGCGCGCACGGCATCGGCGAGATCGGCAGCGGGGCTTGCGGGCGTGGTGACGGTGGACATCGGGTTTTTTCTCCGGCAAATGACAGTTGATTCGTGGCGCTGAAATTCGGGGCACCAGGCGCCGTATGGTACATGGCTCGAGCAATCGGCGCAGGCGTTCAGCGGCGCGGGTTCAAGGGCGTGCCAGCAGAGTTCGCGCGTGACCGGTATCATCGAAGGCTGCGCATGCGTACGAACGGGCTCGGCGACCTCTTCGTGACCTGCTTCGTGCGGCGGCGCCATCTTCCGCTTGCCCCTGTCTTCGGCAGCCTCGTCTGCCCCTTCTTCCGGGAGGCCTTCCCATGTCCGTTGATTCCCCGAATGCGTTGCCGGTCTGGTTCGTGACCGGTTGTTCGACCGGCTTTGGCCGCGAGTTGGCCCGCGCGGTGCTCGCGCGCGGCTGGCGCTGTGTCGCGACCGCGCGCAACAAGGCGTCGCTCGACGATCTCGCGCCCGAGGCCGGCGATCGCCTGCTGCCCGTCTCGCTCGACGTGACCGACGCTGCGCAAATCGACGCCGCCGTCGCGGCCGGGCAAAAGCAGTTCGGCGCGATCGACGTGCTCGTCAACAACGCGGGCTACGGCTATCAGAGTTCGATCGAGGAGGGCGAGGAGCGCGAGATCCGCGCGCAGTTCGATGCCAACGCGTTCGGCCTGTTCGCGCTCACGCGCGCGGTGCTGCCGGGCATGCGTGCGCGCCGCAAGGGTCACGTCATCAACATCACGTCGGTGGCGGGGCTCGCGGGCTTTCCGGGTTCTGGCTACTATGCGGCCTCGAAGCATGCAGAACGCCATTATATACCGACGCAAACCCAGGCCCAGCAAGGCTTTGCGGCTCTCGCCTGAATAGCGACCCTATGAGCCGCCGTGCGGCTTCAGGGTGTCTTTGTGCCAACCAGGGGCCGCGAGAGCCGCCAGCGTCGAATTTTTCCCCATGCCGCCGATTCTGGCGCATCCGGCTACCTGCACTGTCGCCCGTTGCGCGGTGATGGGTTCGCTTCTGTCCGCGATGGCGGCTTCAATCGTTTCGCGCGACCACCAAAGATGGCAATGCGCATTCAGGCGCGGGCTATCCGTCGATGCGGCGAGTTGCTGGAGCAAGTGCCAAAGGCGTCTGGAAAAAATATCGTTGACGATACTTTTACGCGTGAACGCGCCGCGACCGATGCAGGTATGTCGAAGCGCCAGAAGGATACCGCGCTGCGCGTTGCCGCCGTGCCAGAAGCTGAGTTTGAGCAACAGGTGGAGAGTAGCGATCCGCCGACCGTAACGAAGCTCGCGAGTAACTTTAGGGGGGGGCGTCCCCCTGAATGTTTTGATTCGCACCGTTCGCCTTCGGCACGCGTACCGATGTGAAACCTACTGACGGCGACGACAGTAGGTTGACGCGCAAAGCCGTCGCGAGCAATGCGGGCATGAGCGAGCGACAGGCGTTGCTCAGAAATAGCCTTCGGCGCGATCGCCTTTTTTGGGTAGCGGCGGATCAGGCATGCCGATGCTCGCGCGTGATGCGGGCGTCAAACCAAACTCGCGCGAGAGCTTGAGGTAAAGCGCCGTGGCCCGGTTGGCAATGCCGATCAGTGGCGATGCATACGCGACGCCGTTGACCGCATGCGCGACCATGCCGCCATTCACCTTGTCGTGCGCGGCGGCATGCGCCAGCGCGCGCTCGGCGGCAATCAACCGGCTATACGACACACACAGCGCGGCCAGTGCGCCGCGATCGAGCGGCGTGAGTACACCGATGCCCGCCAGAATGCGCGCGATGCGCCGCCACTCGGCGCGTGCCGTGGCATCAAGCCATGCGGGCGGTCCAGGCACTTCGCGCGGCTCGCGTGGCGATGTGCCGTGCCGGGTTTTGCGAAAGGTGTCGCTCACGACATGGAGCGCGACGGGTTTGCGTGGCCTTCCCATGGCAATCCCCTTCGAAAATTTCGGCGCGCAGCAAAAAAATGTGGGCTGAAGGTGTTTCGAAAAAAACGGTTCAAGGTTTTGATCCGCCCCTGCCATGCGCCTTCGTCAAAAAAAAGCGCCGCGCTCCGTTGCGAGAAGAGCGCGGCCAGAGCTTGGAGTTACATCATGACGGCTGTCTGCCGGGAGCCGTCGCCCGTGGATCACGCCTGCCGCCAACAGCATTGCAGGGAGACGGCAGGCGCGCGCAGTCTTACTTCGCAGTCTTATGCTTTTGTCGCGGCGGCTTTCGCGGGAGGAGTTGCCGCCTTCGACGCGGCGGTTCCGCCAGTGGTGTAGCTCCCCTTGAGTACGAGTGAGCCATGTTCGGTCACTGGCCCAACGCGCGCTTCGGCACGGAACGAGAGCAGATTACGAACAAAGTCGTCGTCGGCCCAACCGAGACGCACCTGAATATCGGAGCGCGTTGCGCACCATGCACCGAGCGGACTTGCGACAGCGTAGAACGTACCAGGGAGCACGGCAGGCGATGCGGCGAGAGTGGCACCCCACAATGACCGTTGCGGAGACAACGGATCGATCAGGTAGTGCCCGTCATCGCCTTTCAGCGTGGCGAGGCTCACCGCGTCTGTTGGTGCGAGGCCAACGACAATCCGCGCGCCGCCTGAAGCCATCAATTGCCCGATCGCCTGCAGGAGTACGTCAAGCATGTTCGTGGCATCGGCGCTCGGCGCAAACAGGGTTGCGGTCTGGTCGAGTCCGAGCGCATGCCCCGTGCTTCCATCGCCGTGCAATACCTCAACGTCGATTGCCACATCAACGGCGTTGGACAATTCTGAATTGAGGAATTGATTCAACTGCTCCACGTCAGCAAGCAGTTGCTCCGAGCATTTTTTTACGATTGCAACGGTTGGAATCGGACAGGTGCGCACGGTCGGTGTGTTGCCTGCCTCAACTTTTGGTTGCCCCTCAACCTGCGCCGCTGCGCCCGTTGTCAAATCATACTGAACGACTTCGATCGCATTCGTGCCCGTGACTGGCGTGCCTTGCAACGCGCGCCACAGGGTCGGCAGTTGCAGGGCCGCCGCGATGCGAAGCTGTGGCGGCACGGGCGTGCCGTCAGGGTCTGCGAGCGTGCTCACCATCGGCGCGATTGCCTTGGTGAGATTGCCCGTCTCAAGGGTGACCTGGGCGCTTTGCCCGTTCGCGCGAAACGACTCGATCAGAGTGCTTTTCGTGATGAGTTCGCCCAGCATGCCCTTACGCGCGCCGCCGCCGCGAGGCCAACCGCCTTCGCTCATGCCCGCCATGCGTTGCTGAACGTCGATAAGCTCGGCGCGAAAGCCTTCGATATCGCCGTGAATTTTGCCGAACGTCTCATCGAGCGCGGCCTTGACTTGAGCCATTGTGTCCATAACGGACTCCTGGAGTGTGCATATGCAGGCTCGTTTCGGTCGTTCGCTAGAAGCACTGCATCGCGCAGTCAGCGCCCGCGCAAGCCTTGAGCGCGGGACCATCACACGTTGCCAGCATCACGCGGGCAGAGCGCACGGCGTGGTTTTTAGCCGTTCTTCGGTAAATCACCTGCATGCCTTAACTGGTAGATTCGTTCCCTCCCGTCGCGCGCATTCACCGAGCCGAGCGCCGCGCTTTGTCCTGTGCGCCAGTCACATAGCGCAACCAGCAGGCCACTCTGGTCAGTGACCAGGATAATCCGCTGGCCACATTCAATTGCGCGCGCAACGATATCACTGGTTGCATCATCGAGCGCTTCACACACGAATTGCACCGCCTCACGATTCACGCGCAGCACGTTTGAGTAAAACCGCATTGCCTCGTCCATTGCGTCGGCTCCGACAAGTTTGCGCACGTCGCGCGGTTGCGTGAATGATCGCGCCACCAACGTCGCAACGTCAATGCGCGGTGCCGGACTGCGTTGCTTCGTCCTGCAGATGGCCCATGAAATCACCAAGCCAATGAATGACTTCCTGGGCCCATCGCAGTTGCGCATTGCGATCGTGATACGCCTTCCTCATGGTGCTTTCGTCGGCACTGCCTGACTTCGGCACGCCTGCACTCATGAGCGAGCAATACGTCCGGCGTGCCAGTTCAAGGCGCGCCTCTTCGGAGTCGATCACCACGCACGCGGCGGTGTGAAGATCGAGCGCGAAACGCGCAGGGTCCGGCACATGGATGTTCTCAATCAGCGTGCCCCAATGCTTGCGGAAAGTGTCCGAGAGCAGATCGAGCGCGATGCGTTGCGCGTCGCTGAATTTTTCCAGGTGGCTCATGGCATTTCCTTTCACTGTTGAAAGCACCGGACAAAACGGACAAACCGGACAAATGTCCGCACTTGTCCGCCGTGTCCAATTGGGGAAGGGTGGCGGACAAAACGGACAGGACGGACACACTTTCTTTAGAAAGTGTCCGTCTGTCCGCTGTCCGTCCCCCCCGTAACACGGTCAGGCATCCGGCTTCGTCCGACCCATGCGCCAGGCGTGCACACCGTTCGCGCGCAGGATGTTTTCGGCGTACAAATCATCGCGCGCTCGATCAAACTCCTTGCGCTTGGCTTCGCGCCGGTTCCTAGCCTCTTTCGGATCGTCGGTGGTTTCGGTCGCAAATCGCGCGTAGTAGCGTGCGCGCCAGTCATCGAGCTTCACCCCCTTCACGCCACGCGGGGCAATGCTGGTCTCTGCAAGCACTTCAGCCTTGGCGGCAAACAGTTCATCGAAGATCGACAGCGCGTTTTTCGCGTGGCGTGAGAGCTTCGGGCCGGTCACTTTCGGCGTGCGCGGGCCAGGTAGCGGCGCATCGGCGCTTTCGATCACGCTCGCGGTTTGCGGCTTTCCCCACTGATCGAAGCCGATCTCGAAGGGGACAAACTTCGCGGCAAACTTGCGGCCAGTCGTGCCAAGGTCGCGCTGCTTGCGCACGGTGAGCACGCGCACGCCCACGGCTTCATCGAGTGTCACTTCGATCTCCACATCGATCGCACCGCGAATCGCAGAGGACCCTCGATACTCGCCTCGCGCGTTTTTTGTTGCATGGTGCACCGCGAGCGTTGCAGCGCGTGCTGCCTGCGCAATGTTCTGCAAATTCCGCAGCACCTTGCCCATATCACGCGACGCGTTTTCGTCGGCATCGCCAATGGACATCGCGAGCGTATCGATGATGATCATCCCGACTTCCACGCCCGTTTGCTCCTCAAGCGTGTGAGCCGCATCGACAATGCGATCGACGTCCACCACGCCTGCAAACAGGTCGATCGATGCAGGCACAATTGCAAGCGGCATATCGTCGTGCCCGTAGTGGCGCATGAGCGCATGCAGGCGCTGACGCACGCCCGCCCCTTCAGGCGCGACGTACAGCACACCATGCCTTATCGTTCGTTGCCCAAGGAACATCGAGCCCGTCGCTACGCACGCGGCCAGATGCAGCGCGCACGTCGATTTCCCGGCTTCAGGTTCGCCCCATATCAAACCGGTTTCGCCCCGGCAAATGAGGTCTTCCACGATCTGAGGCGGGTATTCAAGAGTGCCGAGCACATCACGCGCGAAGATCAGCGGCAACGGCTCGCGCTCGCTCTCGTCGGGCAGTTCGAATGCATGACCGGGCGCCTTTGCCTTCTGCTCTCGCTGTTTCGCTTCGTAAAGGCGTTGTTCGGCATTTAACTGCTGCGCGCGTCGCGTTTCGTTGCGCTCGATCAGGTCGGCATATTTGGTTGCGTCAGCATCGATTTGCACATCAGGCTCGGCACTCATAACGCACCTCGATCGGCGCGTGCGCGCAATGCTTCGAGCAGCGAAGCGCGGGCGTCTTCCTCAATCCACGCGCAGTGCTCAACCCACTCGGCTTCGCTCATGAATGCACAGCAACGCGAAAGCTCACGCGCTATGCGCGACTCAAACCACGCGCGTAGCGCTTGCGGCGATTTAAAGCGCGGATTACGATGGATGCATTCTTCGTTCGTATCCATCATTGGGCCCGCCGCGAGCGGGCCTTCTTTTCTTGTGCTCATGGTTGCCCCTCATGCGCCGCTCGCGGTTGTCCGGGCATCGCACTTTGCGGAACGCCGCTCGCGCTTCGCCTCGGCGGCACTTGTCGCGCCGCGCGAAGCGCCTTCGCGAAGCCACGCATCGAGATCCGCGATGAAGTACCACACTCTGCCGCGCTTCACGAAGGGCGGGCCCTTGCCCTGCGAGCGCCACATGGCAAGCGTTTTGACGGTGTATCCCGTATAAGTCGCTGCGCCCTTGGTATCGATACGACCATCGGGCAAAACATTCAATGCGCCCATCGCAACCTCCAGGCACTGCCGGGATGTTCAATCACAATCGCAGAATATTCGCGCGGCGATTGCGGTGGAAATAGTCGGAATCTATTTCGGCACGGGCGATCATTGCACCGACCATAAAAGATCAATTAATCGACGTGAAATGATCAATTAAGATCAATTAAGATCAATTTCTTACAATGTCTTTCGAGGGTAAATCCCAGGTAAAAAAAATGCCCCGTGAGGGGCATTCGTCGTGAAGGGCATTCGTCGTGAGGTGCAGTGATCGCTCACGCGGTGGCGGCACGCTCGCGCGAGTCCCGTGGTAGCTCGATCCTTTCGATATCCACATCTTCAATCACGATGCAGTCGCCGTCGCGGCGATTGATCACCAGGTGTCGGGCTACACCGTGCCGCGAAACAACGCGCATGCCGATGCACTTGCTTGTGTCGAGGCCCTCGTATCCGGCAACCGTTCCGGGAATGCGCAGCCACACTTCAATGCGCGAGAAAGTCTCCACGATCATCTTGCGCACCTGCATGCGCGCATCGGTGTCGAGATCGAGCGCCGCCTTGCGAAGCTTTGCCCACTGGCGCGCAGTGCTCGGCTTGCGGTGTGTATCGATTGAGGCTTCACGTTCAAGCCGCGCGACTTCCTGCACTGCGCGTTCAAACGCCGTCTCAGTGTCGGCGAGTACCTTGCGTTCGGTGCGCGTGAGCGGATCATCTTCATCCTGCATGCGCCGCTCGTACTTCGCCAGCTTCGCTTCAAGCGATATCACTTCGGCGCGCCTGCCCGCGAGCTTCTGCATTTCCGGGCTTGTGCAATGCTCAACGGAGAGCAGCGCATCAAGGTTTGCCTGAACGCCAACAAAGTCGAAGAGTGCGCGCTCAACGATCTCCGCGTTGCAGCTATCGACGTCGCCCTCACACTTCACGCCGCGGGCGTAGGCATGCGCGCAACGCAGCCTGCGCTTGACGTATTCCTCACCGCTGGCCTTTGTGGCGCGAACGTTTTGCGAGACGAGAGGGGAGCCGCAGAAGCCGCAGTGCGCGAGCTTCGTGCCTGTGACAAGCGCCGGTATCTCACCCTTGCCCTTACGGATGCCGCGCTTCGATGCCAGCAGTTGCAACGCGTCATACTCTGCGGGCGTGATGATCGGGGGATAGTAGCCGGGCAACTCATAGCGCTCGCCATCGGCCAGCACGACTTTCACGCCCATGAGCGCGGGCGTAGCGATAATGCGCTGGACTTTCGAGACCGGCCACGACTCGCTCAACGCCAAGCCTTCATCCTTGAGCCGCCGCGCAATCTCGATCGAGCCGTAGCCCTGGCGGTACAGCGCCAGCACGCGACGCACGGCACTCGTTGCAGGCTCAACGAGTTCAAAGCGCTTCGTTTCGCGGTTGTAAAGCGTCCACCATGGATCGGTGCCATTGGCGATGGTGCCTTTCGAACTGATCGCGCGCGGTGCGCCGATGAGTAAACCGCGCTCGCCCTTGAGCCAACGCTGGCACTTCGCACGATACGCGCCTCGCGCACGTTGCGCCTTCGAATCGGACTCTTCGTGAGCGCGCATCCACAGGGCATCCACGACAAGCAGCAACGCGCGGTTTGCGCGCAGTGTTTCACGGCTGTAAACCTGCGAATCGTTGGAGGTAATGATGGCGATGCCCGCACGCACGATGCGCCCGAAAAGCTCCTGCGAATCGAGCGGTTCAGCGCGGCTCAGACGGTCGAGATTTTCAACGATCAACGCGTCGCCTGGAATGACGTTGCCTGTCTCGATCTCATGCAGGAACGCACCGAGCGCGCCGCCCTTGCGCAGGTGAGCGCCCTTGTAGGCGCTTCTGCCGTGATCCTCCATCCGCAACGAGCGGTCGAGCGTCAGGCCGTTCTCTTTCGCCCATCGTTCGGCATAGGCATCCTGCCGGGCGATGGAACTGCCGTCGCCCTGCTGGGCACTGGAAAAACGGGCGTAGGTGTAAACCCGTGGCGGGCGGGCCAGAGCCTTCTGTGGCCTGGTTTTCATGAGCATGGGAACCTCCGTGAGGTTGAATCGAGTATATACATTGGGTATCCGCATGCAAGCATGCCGTGGAGGGATTCTCCGATTCGCTGCTGGCGGAAGTCGCCCCGCTCGGCATCAAGGTGACCTGCGTGGAGCCGGGCCCGTTTCGCACGGACTGGGCGGGCCGCTCGCTCGTGCAAACGGCGAGCCGTGTCGATGACTACGCCGAAACGGCGGGCGCGCGTATGCAGCGCACGGCGCAAGGCAGCGGGCATCAGCCGGGCGATCCGGTGCGCGCGGCGCAGGCGATGATACGCATCACGGAAGCCGAAAAGCCGCCGCGGCATCTCGTGCTGGGCGCGTTCGGTGTCGATGCGGTGGCGAACCGCTTGCGCGCGGCGCTTGCCGATATCGAGGCGTGGCGCGAGTTGAGCCTTGGCACGGACTATCCGGCGGGGAGTTGAGCCGGCGGCTCACGCCGTCGCGATCATCAGCGTGCCTGTCGCCACGAGCGCGCCGCGCCAGAGCCAGTCGAAGTTGATCCAGCCTCGCCGCAGCACGCCAAGACCGAGATACTCGTAGGCGAGCAGCGCAATGACGGCCGTGGTGGCGAGCGTCGTGACGGTATGCAGCGCGGTGAACGCAAACGAAAGCGCAAGCGGGTTCGCAAGGCCCGCTCCACCGCACAGCGGCAGCATGGCGGGCATCAACATGAGTCCCGCGCCGTGCAGCGTGGCCATCAACGCGGACCACGCCGCAAGCCCGGCAAAGCCCACGGTCATCCCCACGCGCACGCGGTGCCGGTGCCCATATGCGTGCTGCCACGCGGCCCACGCGATCAGCAGCGCGCCCAGGCACCCATGCAGCGCGGCGCCAGGCAGGTGCGCGCCCAGCGCCGCGGTGGAACTCGTGAACAGCAGAATGGACGCGGCGTGACCGAGCGCGATGGGCGGCAAGGCGAGCAGCAGCGCCGTGCGGCTGCCGCGCTGCAGCCCGAGCGCGGTCGCGAAGAGCCAGCCCATCGCCGGATTCACGCCGTGAAAGACGCCGCTGCCCACCACGGCTGCCCAGGCGCCCCAGTGCGCGCCGAAGACTTCCTCCATATCATGCCCCGCACTTATGGGTAGCAGTACGAATCGGATGAGCAATCACCGCCTTCGAGCCGGATCTGGTGCGGCCGGTGCGACTTCGGCCAGTCGACAAAGAAGCGCTCGTCGAATTCGAGGCCGCCTTCGGGCGCGGCGTCGAGTTTCACCATCCAGCCGTCGATGCCTTCGGGATAGAACTGCGCGTCGATCGCACCATACAGCGAGTTGCTGAAATAGACGCGCCGGCCGTCGCGGCTCACTTCCACCATTTGCGGGCCGCCGTTGAGCGCGCGCCCGGGCGCAAACGGATGCGCCGCGCGCGCCGCGATGCCGCCGATGCGCACGCAACCCGTCAGGCGCGCATGTTCGGGGTCCGATACATCGTACTGGCGCAAATCGCCCGTTCCCCAGCAAGCCGCGTAGAGGAAGCGGTCGTCGAGCGAGAGTGCGATATCGGTGACGAGCGGCGGCACGGCCGCAAATCCCTTGAGCATGGGCGGCAGATGCTCGGGATTGGCCGGCTCGGCCGGAATTTCGATGATCTTGCGTGCGGCCCACTGGTCGCCATCGAGATACCACTGCCAGATCGAGGCCGAGAGGTCCTTCAGGCTGATCACGGAGTTCACGAAACCGTAGGGGCGCGTGGGGTTGTGCGCGGGGCGTAGCTCGAACACGAGCTGGTTTTCCGCGCCGAAGTCGAGCACCTGCTTGTGCTGGCGCGTGTGCAGATCCCAGAAGTGCAGGCGATGGCCATACTGGCCGCCCAGCAGGACCTCGGGCACGAGGCCGTTCTCGAAGGTCGCGGGCAGGCCCCACTCGCTCGTCACGAGCGTGTCATAGCCGAGGTGCCACCAGCCGTCGTAGGCGAGCTGTTGCGGGCCGCGGTCGATCTCCCACTGGCCGAGAATATCGAAACTCTCGTGGTCCATCAGGAAGACCCCGCCGGGCGCCTCGCCCTGCGCATTCGCAAGCGACGTCACATAAATGCCATCCGGCCCGCAATGCACGGTGTGCGGTCGCGTGTAGCCCGCGCGCTGTGCGACGCTCTCGGGCTCGTGTACGCGTGCGATATGCGGGCGGCGCGCGTCGGGCCTCGTGTCGACAATATGGATGCGCGAGGAGCGCAGCCCGGGCACGACGAGATAGCGGCGCTCGGTATGCGCGTGGGGGGCATTGGGGCACAGGCACGAACTGCAGGCATTCCAGCCGAAATGGTGGAGTTCGTCGCCGACGTTGGGCATAGCGAGCCGATGCACGATGCGCCCGAATTCCGGCGAACGGGGGTCCAGATCGACCACGTCGAGCGAATCGGGCACGCTGCGTGTGGGGTCGAAGCTGGCGACGTATGCCAGTGTCTCCGGCGGGGCTTCGCCTGCCATGCGCGCAGACGGGTAGAAGGTCGGGTCCGGTTGCCAGGTCGCCATTGCTGCCCCCTCATCGAAGATTCGGAAGAGCCCCTATCATGCATCAGAGTGGCACAGTGCGTTGCTCACATGTTCCATATTCCATCCGTATAGAAGCTTATGCATTGGAGCAATGAAAGCCGATTATCCGCGCTGCGAGAATAGTAAATTCGCCTTTGCAGCATTTATTCGCGAGGCCAACGTTCCTAGACTTGTACCCAACGGATGCAGACAAGCCGCTGCGCCGATTCGATCAAGTTACTGGAGGTTAGTCATGAGAACGCTCATCAAGGCCGTTGCGATCGCTGCCGTGCTTGCAGTGCCGGCCATTTCATTTGCACAGTCGCAAGGCGGTAATGGTCCTGTGACGCGTGCCCAGGTGCGCGGTGAGCTGGTACAGCTCGAAGCCGCGGGTTATCGTCCTTCGGTGAACGACCTGTATTACCCCGCTGATCTGCAACAAGCCCAGGCGCGCGTGAACGCGCAAGGCGGTGCGGCCGCTGCGCAGGCAACCGGCTATGGCCCGGCCACGAGCGGCTCGTCGCAAAGCGGTGCGCGTACCGATGGCGCGGTGAGCAGCTATTCGCCGCCGGTGTACAACGCACAATGAGTTTTGCGGCGGCAGGAAGCCGATTCATGCCGCATGATGAATATCAGCCCGCGATGGCGCCAAGGCGCATTGCGGGCTGATTCATTTTCCCGCTGCGCAGGCGGCGCATCGAAGCCGCCCGATCTGCAATGTTCGCGAACTTCTGCCAGTCGCAGCCGGCGGCGCGGTATCGCGAAGCGATGTAGTCCGATGTAGTGCGGGCGGCCAGTGGCCGCTCGCGGTCGATGGCGAGCCGCGGCGCGCGGCAGCCGTCACTAGCGCACCTTCACTACGCCTTTCCCTCGACTCTCATCGGCTCGCGTCCGCGAGTCCGGCTAGCCGCTTCCCCGCGGTTCTCCCTTCCCCTTAGCCCGTTCGCAAATTCAGCGGTTTCCGATACCGCGAATTGCCGATTCGCGTCATGCTGCGCGCCGGCGCTCGCGTTCTTCGCGAGCCGCCCGCATGTGCGCGTGGCCGGCCATTCCCGGCGCGCGAGCGCGCGGCGCCCTGTACCATTCACCGCACGCCGCCCGGCAATGGCCATGCGGCGCGCGCGCAAACGAGGACCGGTCGATGCAGCGAATAACACGAACAACAGGCGGGTGGGGGACGTTGGCGCTCGCCCTGGTTCTGGGCTTAAGCATGGCGTGGGCGTGGCGCGCCTATGCCGCGCGCGCGGTGAGCGTGTCGCCGCAGGGGACCGTGGCGCAGGTGCGCCAGGTGGTCGTGAAGTTCGACGAGGCCATGGTGGCGTTCGGCGCGCCCGATGCGAAGGACCCCGCGCGCCTGCAATGCAGCAATGCGGCTGCCGGCGCGGGCCAGGGTCGCTGGATCGACGGGAAAACGTGGGCGTATGATTTCGCCGCCGATCTGCCGCCCGACGTGCAATGCAGCGTCACGCTCGTCGACGCTCTCAAATCGCAGGCGGCCAACGCAGTGACGGGCGTACGCCGCTTCACGTTCTCCACGGGCGGCCCGTTCCCGCTGAGCGTGCGTCCCTACGGTGGCGAAATAGAGGAAAACCAGGCATTCGTGCTGAAGCTCAATGGGCCCGCCACGCCGGCTTCCGTGCGCGAACACGTGTGGTGCGAGTCGGGTGGACTCGGCAACCGCATTCCGGTGCAGCCTGTCGATGCGTCCACGCGCGCGGCGCTGCTCAAACATTTCCGGCTCGAAAAGGACAGCGCGAGCGTGCTCACGCTCGCGTGCCAGCAAACGCTGCCCTCCAGCGCGAAGATGCAGCTCGTGTACGGCAAGGGCGTGCTTGGACCGAACGGCACGCCCAACGACGTGGAGCGCCGCTTCGATTTCACGGTGCGCGAGCCGTTCACCGCGAGCATGAGTTGCGAGCGCGAGAATGCGAAGGCGCCATGCACGCCGCTGCGGCCCGTGCGCATCGATCTGAGCGCGCCGATTACGCGCGCCGACGCGCAGAAGTTCCGTCTGCAAGGGCCGAAGGGGGAAGTCGCGCCGACTTTCCGCCCAGATGACAAGAGCGACGAAGTCAGCTCGATCTCTTTCGCTGCGCCCTTGGCCGAGCGCGCGACGCTCACGATCACCGCACCCGCCGGCCTCAAGGACGTAAGCGGGCGAGCGCTCGCGAACGCCGATCTGTTCCCGCTGCATACGGTGACCGCGCCGATGCCGCCGCTCGCGAAATTCCCGTCCTCGACCTTCGGCATCATCGAGCGCTACGCGGAGCCGGGCACGCCGCCGCTCGTGCCGGTCACGCTGCGCAATGTCGAAGCGGACCTGCACGTGCAGGGGCTCAACGCGGGCGAGGCGAAGTTCGCGAAGCTCGCTGTGCAGTCCGACACCGACATGCGCCGCTGGATGCGCCTCGTCGACCAGTTCGACAATTTCGGCATGAGCGAAACGTCGATCGACAAGCTGATGCCGGGGCTGCTCGCGCGCGCGAAGTCGCCCGTGGTGATTGCGCGCACGACGGGCGAGGGGGACGACGACGCGAAGGCGCGCATCATCGACGTGCGCTCCCTCTCCCTGCTCGAGGGCCAGCCCGGCGTAGAGACGCTCACGTTGCCCAAAGCCGACCCAAAGGCGTTGCGGCCGTTCGAAGTGGTGGGCATTCCCGTGCCGAAGCCGGGCTTCTACGTGATCGAACTCGCTTCGCCTTCGCTGGGCGCCTCCCTGCTCGGCAAGCCGGCGCCCATGTACGTGCGCACGGCCGTGCTCGTCACCAATCTGGGCGTGCACTTCAAGCAAGGTCGCGAGAACAGCGTGGTGTGGGTCACGTCGCTCGACAAGGGCGAGCCGGTAGTGGGCGCCGACGTGCACATATCGGATTGCAATGGCGAGACGCTCGCCACGGGAAAGACGGATTCCCATGGACTCCTGACGATAGACGGACCGCTGTCGAATCGTCGCGACTGCGGCGAAAACAGCTATAGCGGGCTGTTCGTTTCCGCGCGCATCGACGACCCGAAAACGGGCCCCGACATGGCCTTCGTGCAATCGGACTGGAATCGCGGCATCGAGTCGTGGCGCTTCAATGTGCCGACCGACACGAGCGTGCAGCCCACGGTGCGCGCGCATACGGTGTTCGACCGCACGCTGCTGCGCGCGGGCGAGACGGTGTCGATGAAACACTTCATCCGCGCCCAGACGATGCATGGCTTCGCGCTCCCGCAGCAGTACCCCACGCGCGTGACGATACGCCATGCCGGCAGCGGGCAGACGTGGCATCTGCCGCTCAAGTGGGCCGCCGACCATACGGCGGACTCGACCTTCGTGCTGCCGCCCGAAGCGAAGCTCGGCGAATACGACGTCTCGCTCGACGACGGCGACGCGAACGCGAGCACGGCAAGCGACGGCAACGACGAAGCCGACAACAGCGCGGACGCCATTCATATGAGCTACGACAGCGGCAGCTTCCGCGTGGAAGCCTTCCTCTTGCCGGTGCTCAAGGGCACGATCGCCGTGCAGAACGAGAAGACTTCGCCACTCGTCGCCGCCACGCAGGCGAGCGTGGCGGTGCAGATCGATTACGTGTCGGGGGGCGCGGCGTCGAATCTGCCCGTGCAGGTTTCGGCGCTCGTGAAGGACACGACGCCGTCGTTCGCCAGCACGTACGGCGATTTCAGTTTCGCGCCGTATGTGAGCGCGAGCCAGCCCGACAACACGTCCGAGGAAGAGGACAGCGGCCCACGGGAGGACCACGAGGTCGCGAAGCTCGTGGCCGACAAGGAGCCGCTCACGCTCGACCGCAACGGTGCGGGCACGCTCGTGATGAAGAATCTGCCGGCCGTGGACGCGCCGAGGCGCCTCGCGCTCGAAGCGACCTTCGCGGACCCGAACGGCGAAGTGCAGACCATCCGCGGCGCGGCCACGCTTTGGCCCGCTGCCGTGGTGGCGGGCATCAAGTCGGGGCATTGGGTCTCTGTCGGCAGGACGGTGCCGGTCACTGCGCTCGCGCTCGACCTGCAGGGCAAGCCGCACGCGGGCGTGAAGCTCGAAGTGCGCGGCGTGGCGAAGATCACGACGACTTCGCGCAAGCGCATGGTGGGCGGTTTCTACGCCTACGACAACCACACGGAAACGCGCGATCTCGGCACGCTGTGCAGCGGCACGAGCGACGATCACGGCTTGCTCACATGCGACGCGAAGCTCAAGGAAGCGGGCAATATCCAGCTCGTGGCCACGGCGCGCGACGGCGATGGTCATGCCTCCACGGCCACGACCTCGGTATGGGTCACGCGCGAAGATGAACTCTGGTTCGGCAGCGAGAACACGGACCGCATCGACGTGCTGCCCGAAAAGACGAGCTACGAACCCGGCGAGACCGCGCGCTTCCAGGTGCGTATGCCGTTCCGCTTCGCGACGGCGCTCGTCGCCGTGGAGCGCGAGGGCATCATCGAAACGCACGTGGTGCAACTCGACGGGCGCGACCCGACCGTCGAGTTGAAAGTGAGCGACACATGGGGGCCCAACGTCTACGTTTCGGTGCTCGCGCTGCGTGGACGCATTCACGAAGTGCCGTGGTATTCGTTCTTCACCTGGGGGTGGAGAGCGCCGCTCGAATGGGCGCGCGCGTTCTGGTACGAGGGCCGCCAGTACGAGGCACCCACGCCGCTCGTCGATCTGTCGAAGCCGGCTTTCCGTTACGGGCTCGCGCAAATCCGCGTGGGCGACGCCGCGCACCGCCTCGCGGTGAGCGTGACGCCCGACGCGAAACGCTACGCGGTCCGCGCGACGTCGCACGTCCAGTTGCGCGTGCAGCTTCCTGGCGGCCAGCCGGTGCCGGCGGGTACGCAGATCGCCGTGGCGGCCGTGGATGAAGCGCTGCTCGAACTCATGCCCAACCGCAGTTGGGATCTGCTCGACGCCATGCTGCAGCAACGCGCCTATGGCGTCGAGACGGCGACGGCGCAAATGGAGATCGTCGGGCGGCGGCACTTCGGGCGCAAGGCGGTGCCGGCGGGCGGCGGCGGCGGGCATGGCGCGACGCGCGAACTCTTCGACACGCTGCTCTACTGGAACCCGCGCGTCACGCTCGATGCGAAGGGCGAGGCGCAAGTGAATGTGCCGCTGAACGACTCGATTACGCGTTTTCGCATTGTCGCGATCGCGGCGAGCGGGGTGGCGCGCTTCGGCACGGGCAGCGCGACCATCGAGAGCACGCAGGACCTGCAGCTGATCTCCGGCCTGCCGCCACAGGTGCGCGAGGGCGACACCTTCCGCGCGCAGTTCACGCTGCGCAATACGACCCCGCGCGCGATGAAAGTGCTGGTCACGCCGAACGTGCCGCCGCTCGCGCTTGCGGCGCAGACCGTGGACCTCGCGCCCAATTCGTCGCGTGAGATTGCGTGGACAGTCGCGGTTCCCGACGATCTCGCCGAAGCGGAACGGCCCGCGCTCGCGTGGAACGTGAGCGCGGCGGAGCAGGTCGGCGCGCATGCGGCCGACGCGGTGAAGCTCGCGCAGCAGGTGAGCGCGGCGATCCCCGTGACGGTGCAGCAGGCCACGCTCGCGCAAGTGGACGGCACGCTTTCGATTCCCGTTGCGCCGCCGGCCAACGCGAGCATGACGCGTGCAGGCGTGGTGCGCGGCGGCATTGCGGTGTCGCTGCAGCCGAAGCTCGCGGACGGTCTGCCCGGCGTGCGCCGCTGGTTCACGCGCTATCCGTATTCCTGCCTCGAGCAGCAGACGTCGATAGCGATCGGCCTGCGGGACCCCGCGCGCTGGCAGGCGGAGCTAGCGCGCCTGCCGGTCTATCTGGACCGCGACGGCCTCGCGAACTACTTCCCGCCTGCCGACGACAGCGCGAGCCGCGGCAGCACCGCGCTCACCGCGTATCTGCTCACGGTGAGCGACGAGGCGTCGAAGCTCGACCCGCGCTTCGCGCTTCCCGACGCCCTGCGCAGCAAGATGGTGGAGGGCCTCACGCGCTTCGTGGAAGGCCGCATCGAGCGCAATGCGTGGGCGCCGCGCCGCGATCTCGATCTGCGCAAGCTCGCCGCCATCGACGCGCTGTCGCGCTACGGCGCGGCGAACGCGCGCCAGTTCGGCTCGATCGAGATCGCGCCGAACCAGTGGCCTACGTCGGCGGTGATCGACTATGCGGAGAGTCTCGCGCGCATGCGCGATGTGCCGGATCGCGCGGAAAAACTGGCGCAGCTCGAGCAGATCCTGCGCTCGCGTCTCACGTGGCAGGGCACGCAGCTGACGTTCTCCACGGCCGCCGAAGACGACTTGTGGTGGCTCATGACGGGCGCGGAGGTCAACGCGGCGCGCCTCGCGCTGGCCTTTGTCGATAACCCCGCGTGGAAGGAAGAAATGCCGCGGCTCGTGGCGGGCCTGCTCGCGCTGCAACGCAACGGCGCGTGGAGCACGACGACGGCGAACGCATACGGCTCGCTCGCGGTCGAGCGCTTCTCGCGCGTGTTCGAGCACGATCCGGTGACGGGCGCGACGAAGCTCCAGCTCGGCGATACGTCTCGCATCGTTGGCTGGAACGCGGCGGCGCAAGCGGCGGCTCAAGCGCCATCGGGCGCCAGCGGGGCCACGGCGGCGACGCGCAACGCGCCCGCGCGCAGCACGCTGCTCGCATGGCCAAAGCAGAATGCGGCGGCGACCCTCACGCTGACGCAGGAAGGAAGCGGCAAGCCGTGGGCCACGGTGGAAAGCCTCGCGGCGGTCGCGTTGCGCGCGCCGTTCGCGGCGGGCTATCGCATCACGAAGACCATCACGCCGGTGGACGCCGCGGTGAAGGGCGTGTACACGCGCGGCGACGTCGTACGCGTGCGCCTCGACATCGACGCCCAAACCGACATGACGTGGGTCGTCGTGAACGATCCGATTCCCACGGGCGCGACGATCCTGGGCTCCGGGCTCGGGCGCGATTCGGTGGTGGCGACGCAGGGTGAGAAGCAGGACGAGAACGGTCCGTGGCCCGCGTTCATCGAGCGCGGCTTCGACGGCTATCGTGCCTATTACGAGTTTCTGCCGAAGGGCAAGATCTCGGTGGAGTACACGGCGCGGCTCAACAACGTCGGCACCTTCGGGTTGCCGCCCACGCGCGTGGAGGCGCTCTATGCGCCGGCTACGTTCGGCGTCGCGCCGAATGCGCCGGTGGTCGTGAAGGCGGCGCCATGAGCGTCTCATACGCGCTAAGGCAGCGCGCGGCGGGGGCACTCGGCGTCGCCGTGCTGTGCCTCGTGCTGCTGCCGCGGCCCGCGTTCGCACTGCCGACGTTCGATGACGTGCGCGGCCAGTGGAAAAGCTCCGACTGGGTCCTGCTGGCGCGCGACGGCACGCCATTGCAGCGCACGCGGGTGGAACACACCGCGAGGCGCGGCGACTGGGTCGCGCTCGCCGACGTGTCGCCGGCGCTGCGCGAGGCCATCGTCGTTTCGGAGGACAAACGATTCTACGAGCACAACGGCGTGGACTGGCGCGGCGCGACGGCCGCCGCCTGGGCGAACCTGTGGAGTACACGCACGCGCGGGGCATCCACGGTCACGATGCAGCTCACGGGCCTGCTCGACGACGATCCGAAGCACTCGGGCCAGCGCTCGCTCGCGCAAAAGGCCGTGCAAGCCGTCGACGCGCTGCGGCTCGAACGGACCTGGCGCAAGGACCAGATTCTCGAGGCGTATTTGAACCTCGTGCCGTTCCGCGGCGAGACCGTGGGTCTTGCGGCGCTTTCGCAAACGCTGTTCGGCAAGGCGCCGTCGGGGCTCGACGAACGCGAATCGGCCGTCGCCGCCGCGCTGATCCGCGCGCCCAATGCGCCTTATACGAAGGTCGCCACGCGCGCGTGCCGCATCCTGCGCGATATGCGCGCAGCGAATGTCGATGGCGGCTGCCCGAATCTCGATGCCTTCGTGCAGATGGCCTTCGCGCGCCCGGCTATCGCCGCCGACGATCTCTCGTTTGACGGGCGAAGCGAAAACTCGCCGCAGCTGGCCCCCCACTTTGCGCGCCAGATCGCGAACGCCGTGCATCCCGCGCCCGGCATGCGCGTGCGCTCGACGCTCGATGCGAACCTGCAACGCTACGCGCGCGATACGCTCACACGCACGCTCATCGAACTCAATGCGCGCGCGCATCCGCGCAACGTGCAGGACGGCGCGGTCGTCGTGCTGGACAACGCAACGGGCGAAGTGCTTGCGTGGGTCGGGTCGTCAGGCGGCCTGTCGAAGGCGCGCGAGGTCGACGCGGCGCTCGCGCTGCGCCAGGCGGGCTCGACGCTCAAGCCCTTTCTTTACGCCGAGGCCATCGACGAGCGCCGCGTGACGACCGCTTCGCTGCTCGACGACGCCCCGCTCGATCTCGCGGCGGGCGGCGGCCTCTACATGCCGCAGAACTACGACAAGGGCTTCAAGGGCTGGGTGAGCGTGCGCACCGCGCTCGGCTCGTCGCTGAACGTGCCGGCCGTGCGCACGCTCGTGATGGTGACGCCGCATCGATTCGCGAAGACGCTCACGGCGCTCGGCCTGCCGCTCACGCAGGCGGGCGACTACTACGGCTTCAGTCTCGCGCTGGGCAGCGCGGATGTGAGCCTCGTCACGCTCGCCAACGCGTATCGCGCGCTGGCCAATGGCGGCGTCGTGAGCCCGATCGCCGAATTGCCTGCGTCTGGGCAGGCCGCATTGAATAGCGGGTCGAAGCGGGTATTCAGCCGCGAGTCCGCGTTCATCGTCACCGACGTTCTCGCCGACAACAATGCGCGCACGCGTACCTTCGATTTCGACAGTCCGCTGGATACCCGCATGTTTTCCGCGGTCAAGACGGGCACGAGCAAGGACATGCGCGACAACTGGACCGTGGGCTTCACGTCGCGCTATACGGTGGGCGTGTGGGTCGGCAACGCCGATGGTTCGCCCATGTGGGACGTCTCGGGCGTGACCGGCGCGGCGCCGGTGTGGGCTGCCATCGTCGGCTATCTGCATCGGCGCGTGCCAAGTGTCGCGCCTGCCGCGCCGCCTGGCGTCGAGCGCGTGCGCGTGCAGTTCGCCAATACCGTGGAGCCTTCCCGCAACGAGTGGTTCATCGCGGGCACGTCTACGCCGCTAGTGGGGCTCGCATCGAATGCAGCCGATCTCGCGCGTGGACCCGCGCAAATCGGCAGCCCCGTGGACGGCACCATTTTCGCGCTCGATCCCGACATTCCCGCGCAGCGTCAGCGCGTCTGGTTCGAGCGTGCCACGGGCTCGAACGCGCGCGTGAGCTGGCGCCTGGACGGCAAGGCGTTGGGTGGCGCCGTGCGCGTCGCGTGGCTGCCCTGGCCGGGCAAGCACACGCTGGAACTCGTCGATGCGAAAGGGCGGGTGACCGATACCGTGCGCTTCGAAGTACGCGGCGCGCTTGCGAAGCCGCAGAAGTCGATGCGCGCCGACGCCGCGCAAGGCGGCGTGGCGCGCTGAACGAGAGGCCGGCGCCTTTAATTCGCGGGCGTGGGCGCAGTCGCGGCGGTGGCCGCCGGTGCCGTCGGTGCCGCTGGTGCCGGCTGGGTGCCTTGCGCCCCCTGCTGCTGCGGCGTTTGCTGATTGCCTTCCCAGCCGCCGCCCAGCGCGAGGAACAAGCGCACCTGGTCGAGCGCGACCTGGCCTTCGGCTGCCGCGACCTGCGCGTGCACAGTGGTGAGCGTGCGCGTGGCGTCGAGGTCGGAGAGGAACGCTTCGCGGCCTGCCGCATAGAGACGATGCGTTTCGTCCGCCGACTGCTGCGCGGACGTGTAGGCCGTGCGCAGCGCGTCGGCGCGCTGGTCGTCGGCGGCATAGGTCGCGAGGCTCGACTGCGTTTCGCGCAGCGCGTTGAGCACCACGCCGTCGAAGTGCGCGAGCGCGCCGCCCGTCGCGGCCTCTGCGGCGCGCACGCGGTCGCGCTGGCCGTTGACCGGGAAGGTCCAGCTGATCAGGGGTCCGAACGACCAGGCGTTGGTCGCGGGGGTGAACAGATCGCTCGTCAGGCCTACCGTGCCCACGCCTGCACCGAACGTGACGTCGGGGTACATCTCGGCGATCGCCACACCAATGCGCGCCGTCGATGCCGCGAGCTGGCGTTCGGCCTCGCGCACGTCGGGGCGGCGCTTGAGGAGCCCGGCGCCGTCGCCGACGGGAATCGGCTGCTTGAGCCTGGGCAGTCGGCTGCACGCGAGCGCGGCGGGCGGCAGGTCCTTGGGCGCGCGCGCGAGCAGCATGGCGAGCTGATACTGGGCCACGCGGCGGCGTCCCTCGAAGCGCGGGATATCGGCGGCGATCGTATTGGCCTGGGTCTGGCCGCGCGTCACGTCGGGCTGGTTGCCGCGGCCCGCGTCGCGCAGGCGCTTCGTGAGCGCGACGCGCTCATTTTGCAGCTTGAGCGATTCCTGCGCGATCTCCAGTTCCTCGGCGGCCGAGCACGATTCCACGTAAGCCTGCGCCACGTTGGCGACCACGGTAATGCGCGCGAGATCGGCCGCGGCTTCCACGGCCGCGTCGTCGGCGCGCGCGGCTTCCACGCCGCGCCGGAGCTTGCCGAACAGGTCGAATTCGTACGAGATGTTGACGCCGAGGTCGCCCAGCGTCGCGACAGGCACCTTCTCGAACAGGAGGTACTGCTCGCCCGACACCTGCGCGCGCTCGGCGGCGGCATGCGCGTTGCCCGAGAAGCCGCCCTGTGCGTTGGCGATGTCGACCGCCGCCCGCGAGCGCGCGAGGTTCGCAGCCGCCACGCGCAGGTCCGTGTTCGACTTCAGCGCTTCCTGCACGAGTTCGTTGAGCGTGGGGTCGTCGTAGAGCTGCCACCAGTTGGCGGGCACGCCCAGTTGCGAGACGGGCGCATGGTCCGCGCCTTCGATCGGGCCCTGTGCGAGCGGCGCATTGACCACGGCTTCCTGCGGCACGTGGTAGTTGGGACCGAGCGTGATGCACGCGCCCAGCGCGAGCGTGAGCGGCGCGAGCGCGAGGTTGGGCCAAAAGCGGTGGCGGCGCCAGAGACTGCGGCGTGTCATTGCGAAGCTCCGGCAGCCTGGGAAGCGGCGGGGCCGCTCGCACCCGTAGCGGGCTGCGAAGCGACGGCGCCGCTTGCATGGTTCGCGTGGGCGGCCTGGCGGTCGTTGCCCGCTTCGGTGCGCACGGCCACGGTTGCCGTGCGGCCCGCGATCATGCGGAAATCGTCGGGCACTTCATCGAGCGCCACGCGCACCGGAATGCGCTGCGCGAGACGCACCCAGCTGAACGCCGGATTCACGTTGGGCAGCAGGTTCGGCGCCGCCTGGCGGTCGCGGTCCTCGATCGCGGCGACGATGCTCTGCACATGACCACGCAGCGGTCGCGTCTCGCCCATCACCGTGATCTCCACGGGTTGGCCGATTTGAATGCCGTGCAGGCGCGTTTCCTCGAAGTAGCCGTCCACGCGGAACGAATGCATGTCCACCACGGCGACCACCGCGCGGCCTGCCGTGACGTACTCGCCGACACGCGGCGCGCGGTCGTTCAAATAGCCGTCCACGGGGCTCACGATCGTCGTGCGCTGAAGATTGAGCTTGGCGGTGTCGACCTGGACCTGGGCGTCGGCCGCCGCGGCTTCGCCCTGATCGACGCGCGTGCGGCTTTCCTCCAGCGTTTCCGCCGCCACGAGATTGCCGAGCGCGATATTGCGCGCGTATTCGCGCTTTGCCTGGGCGAGCGTGGCCTTGCGCTGCTCGAGCGTGGCCTCGGCGAGGCGCAGCGCGAGCGAGTAGCGCGCCTGGTCGATCACGAACAGCTCCTGGCCTTGCTTGACCTGCTGGTTGTCGGCGACGTCGACACGGGTGATGAGGCCGCCCACGTCGGGCGCGACCTGGATCACGTCGGCGCGCACGCGGCCGTCGCGCGTCCACGGCGAGAACATGTAGTAGTTGACGATGCGCCACAGCACGAGGGCGGCGACCACGACGACGATGAGCGTCAGCAGGATCTGTCCTGCGGAGAACCAGGTTTTTTTCACGTTCACGTTAATTCACGAAGCGATGCGACACGATGATGACGGCAGCCAGCACGAAGACATAGATGCCGAGATCGAAAATGGAACGATGCCACACGAGCCGGTAAAAGCCGACGCGCGTGAGCACCTTGCCAATTACGACATTGATGAGGTACGCGATCAGCATCAGCACGAGCACGGCGGGCACGAACACGCCAAAGATATCGATTTCGCCGATCATGATGCGGGTTTCGAAAAAGGATAAGAGGAATGCGCGCTCATGCCGTGGCCTCCGGGTTCGATGGAGATTGCGCCGCAAGCGCCGGATAGAGCGCGATGCGCAGGCCCACCAGCGCGTGCAGCGTGTCGCGCAGCCAGCGCTGCGAGACGAGCGCGCGCGGCGCGGGCTGGGCATCGGCGTCGGCAAGCGTGGCGGGCGGCAATTGCGCGCGCGCGCGGGCCGCGACACGGCGCATGGCGTCGTCGATGCTGGAGAGCAGCGCGGACGGGGCGTCCTGGCGCTCGCTCGCACGCGCGCAGCGCGCATAGTGGTCGCTGACGCCCGCGAGCACACGGTCGATCGCGTCGGGCACGTCGCCGTCGAGCTTGTGGCGCGAGCGCCGCAAATCGAGCGAATTGAGCGCGATACGCAGGTCGCGGAAGCTCTCGATCGACGGATGGCGATGCTCGTCGGAAGCCGCGAGACGCGGAATGAGCTGCATGAGGCGATCGACCATGCGCGAGGTGAGATTGCGCTGGTCCGCGATAGGCGTGGGCGATGCCGAGAGCGCGACGTCGCTCCAGCTCGAGCGCAGGAGGCGCCGCGCCGCGAGTTCGGCGCCGAACGGGCGCGTGACGCGGGTCCACAGATAGGCGAACAGGAGGCCCGCCACGCCGGCGATATTGCTGTTCAGGAAGACGAAGAAGTCTGACTCGTAGGCACTCTGCACGCTGATGAAGGTGGCCGTGTTCACGGCCACGAGCATCGTCACCATGTTGAAGGCCGGACGCGGAATGAGCGTACCGATCAGGATGAACGGGCCCGCGAACAGCAGCACGAGCATCGCGAAGTCGTGCACCTTGGGCAGCGCAACGAAAAGATAAAGGCCCGCGAATACCACGCTCGCCGCGGTGGCGAGGAAAAAGCGGAACACCAGCGGTGCGGGCTCGTCTGACGCCGCAAAAAAGCAGCAGGCCACGGCCGCAAGCGTCACCGCGCCCGCGCCGTCGTGCCAGCCCGAGCTGACCCATAGCCAGCAAGCCACGAGAATCGCGCTCACCGGCACGAGGCACGAGAACACCATGAGGCCGCGATCGTAGAAGCGTTCGGTGCCGCCAAGGCGCCAGTGACGATAGCGCGGCCGCCACGAGCCGATTTTCGCTTCGTGCGCGATGAGCGCGCGCAGTGCGCGGCAGTCCTGCCACACGTCGATCACCTGGCCAAGCCGCCAGAGCGCATTCGAGAGCAGCGCGCCTTCCCAGCTCGAGAGCGCGTCGCGCGCGGGCTGCAGCGTCGCGATGCGCTTGCGCAGAATGTCCGCCGTCGGGTCACCCGCGTCGTCATGCATGTCGGCGGCGCGCGTGGGCAGCCGTTCGTCGAACCAGCGCGCCGCATCGGCGAGCAGGCTATCGAGGCCCTCTGGCCACACGTGCAGATCGCGGCGCAGCGCGACGAGCGGGTCGGCAAGCGCGGAGATCATCGGCAGAAAGAGCTGCATGCGCCCGCGCAGCGACTCGGCGCGCTCGAGGATCTCGGGGTGCGTGTGGTCGTAGCTCAGCTGGCTCAGCAGGAATTCGAGCTGGTTGACCGTGGCGGCGAGACGTTGACGGCAGGCCGAAAGCGCCTTGCCCGCAATATGGCCCGAGAGCGTTTCGCTGCCGTACCAGGCGGCGTCGCGGAACCATGCGTCGGCGCGCTCGATGAGCGTGGGCGCGAGGCGGCTAGGCAGGAAGTTGCTGCCCACCACACTCGCGCAAATGATGCCGACCGTAATTTCCTGCGTGCGCGCGATCGCCACATCGAACACGGTGGTGGGATCGGTCACGGTGGGCAGCGCGATGAGGGGCATCGTATAGCCCGCGAGCATGAACACATAACTGCGCGCGGTGCGGTCGGAGATCGCCAGATAGAGCAGCGTGCCCGTCCAGGTCGCGACGATTGCGCTGAAGAGCAGCGGCGTTTCGACGAAGGGCGGCACGAGCACGATGGCGGCGGCCGCGCCGAGCGCGGTGCCGAGCGCGCGGTAGAGCGCCTTCGAGCGCGTGGCGCCCACGAACGGGTTCGAGACGATGTACACGCTGGCCATCGCCCAATAGGGTCGCGGCAGCTGAAATTTGAGCGCGATATAGAGCGCTAGCATCGACGCGGCGAAGGTCTTGACCGAAAAGAGCCAGTCGCGGATGGAGGGGTAGGTCATGAGTCCGCTGTCCGCTTTCAGTCGTGTAAGGCCCGGTCAGCCTGGTCTGCGGGAGGGGCTGCATTGAACGCGTTGAGCACGCGCAGCGTCGCTTCGAGGTCGGCGCGGCTCACGCCCTTGAGCACGCGGGCGCGCAGCGAGCGCAGTTCGTCCTCCATGCGCTCGGTCACGGCGCGGCCTTCGCTCGTGAGCGAGATCGTTTTCGCGCGGCGGTCGTCGGGGTCTTCGTCGCGGCGCACGAGGCCTGCGGCGCAGAGCTGGTCGAGCAGACGCACGAGCGAAGGGCCTTCGATGCCCACGTGCTCCGCAAGCGTCACCTGGTGCACGGCTTCGCCAAGCCGACCGGCGGTGAGAAGCGGCGCGGCGCATGCTTCGGAGACGTTGTATGCGGTGAGGGCGCCGTGCGTCGTGCGCCGCCATTTGCGTGCCGCCACGACGAGCGTACTGCTAACCGCAAGGCGTAAAGTATGAAGATTTGACATCGGCGGATGATAGCCCAAAGCGATTCGATAGCAAACTATCTTTTTCTTTCGCGGCGCCACGAATCGGATGGTATGCGACTCGTGGGCAGCCTGCTTTCTATCTGGTGCGCGGTGACGCGTACGGCCAACAGTGCGCGAGGCGCGCGGCTTTTTTGGCGTTGTTTTATACGCGCTTAACTATTTGACCAGTGGGAAAGCAGGGCGGGAAGCTGCACCATGTCGGTGAAGACGTGCGCAACGCCCGCCTCGAGCAGCGCCTGCGCGCTGCTGTGGCCGGGCTCGGGCGGGCTGTAGCCGAACACGGTGGCGCCCGCGGCGAGGCCCGCGCGCGCACCCGTAACCGTGTCCTCGATCACGGCGCAGCGGGCAGGCTTCACGCCGAGGCCGGCTGCCGCCGCGAGGTAGACGTCGGGATGCGGCTTGCTGCGCGGCGTTTCGTGGCCGCTGTAGATGTGGCCTGCGAAGCAGTCGAGCAGGTTCACCTTGCGCAGTTGCAACTCGACCTTGCGCCGGTCCGCACCCGAGGCGACGGCGATGCGGCCATTCATTGCCGCGCGCACCGCGCGCACGGCCGCGGGCGAGCCCGGAATCTCGACGAGATCGCGCTCCAGCGCTTCGTTGCGTCGCGCGCGAAAGCCTTCGAGCCAGGCGTCGGTAATCGCGAAGCCCGTATGCGCCTCGATGCGCGCGGCTTCGTCTTTCACGACCTTACCGACGAAGATGCGCATGGCTTCGTCCACGTCGAGCGTCCAGCCGAGTTCGCCCAGCATCTGCGTGAGCACCACGTGCGTAATGCGTTCTGAGTCGACGAGCACGCCGTCGCAGTCGAAGAGGATGGCGTCGAAGGGGATGGGGGACATCGTTTGCCTGCGGTTGCGGTTGCATCATGCGGCGCGCATCGGGATCGCGTACGCGAGAGCGCGATGATAACCGGGGTCGCGTTTGCGCGGGCTTTTCGCGGGCAAGTCGCAGAGGGGGGCCGGGGCGGGGCCGCCGTGCAGGGTGCGGCGTTGGTCTGCCGCTGCGAAACGATGGACAATAACGTACCCAATTGCCACCCAAACGCTCTGATGTCTACCGACGACAAGAACCCTACCGCAGCGCCCACCGAACTCCCCGGCCGCGCCAGCTACACACAATTCGCCGAACGCTACGCGGAGCAAGCCCCCGTCAAGCCGCACAACGCGCTCTACGAGCGGCCCGCCACGCGTTCGCTGCTAGGGGCGGTCGCCGGGCTCGACGTGCTCGACGCAGGCTGCGGTCCAGGCATCGTGAGCGCGGGACTGGCGGGCGAGGGCGCCCGCGTGCAGGCCTTCGACGTCACGCCCGCGATGGTCGAACTGGCGAAGGCGCGTTGCGCAGGCCTCGCGGTCGACATTGCGCAGGGCGACCTCGCGCGGCCGCTCGACTGGCTCGCGAGCGCCTCGGTCGACCGCATCGTCTGCTCGCTGGCCCTCGACTACGTCGAGCATCTCACGCCGACGTTTCAGGAGTTTCACCGCGTGGCGCGCCCCGGCGCGCTGCTGGTGTTTTCGATGTCCCATCCCATGCGCGACTGGATCGACACGCGCACGCGCGGTTCGCGCAGCTACTTCGAGACGACGCGATTCGGCCTGCATTGGGGCGGCTTCGGCGAGCCGAAGCCGTGGGTGGAAGCGTTCAGGCGCTCGCTTGCCGATATCTTTAACGCGCTCATGGAAGCGGGCTGGGCCATCGACCGCGTGCTCGAGCCCATGCCACAACCGGAAATGAAGGCGGTGTCGCCGGCGCTGCACGCGGAACTGGTGCAGGCGCCGGCTTTCATCTGCGTGCGCGCACGGCGCGTTTGAGGGGTTGAGCGGCCGCCCGGCGCTGCAAGCGCTTAACGCCGCGCTTCGCGCGAGCCGGCCGAAAGCGACTCTTCGAGCGCGGCAACCCCGGCGGGCAGATTGACCTTCACGCCGAGATCGCTCATCGTGCGGCCAAGCGCGTGCACGGTGCGAAAGAGGTTGTGCTCGCGGCACTGCTCGCCCATCTGCCCGATGCGAACGATCGGGAGACCGAACGATCCGGCGATCTCCACCTGGTATTGCTGCGAGATGTGATTGCACACCTCGCGCGCGGTGACACCCTCGGGCAGCCCGATGCCGACCACGGAATTGAGGCGGCAGGTTGTCGGCGTATAAAGCGCGAGGCCCAGCGCGCTCACGCCGCTTTGCAGCGCGAGCGAGCAGCGCAGGTGGCGCGCATAGCGTTTTTCGAGCGTTTCCGTGCACACGAGGCGCAGCGCCTCGTGCAGCGCCAGCACGCCCGAGACGGGCGCGGTGTAGTGATAGCCGGCGTTGTGCCAAAAGTTCTCGGCGAGCATCGCGTCGAGGCACCAATGCGTGTTCGGCGCGGTGCGCGTGCGCACGCGCTCCCAGGCGGAGTCCGAAAAGGCGATGAGCGAAACACCAGGGATCGAAGAGAGGCCTTTTTGCCCGCCCGTGATGACGACGTCGATGCCCCAGCCGTCCATTTCCAGCGGCATGGTGCTCAGCGTGCAGACGGCGTCCACCACCACGAGCGCGCCGGCGGCCTTGGCGAGCTGCACGATTTCCTTGAGCTCGCGGTTCCACACCGTATTGGAGGTTTCGCCGTGCACGATCGTGACGACAGCCGGGCGCGTGCGCTCGATGGCCTGCGCCACGGCTTCGAGCGAGGCGATCTCGCGGTCGGCCACGTCGAGCGTGGTGACCTCGGCGCCCACGCGGCCCGCCATTTCGGCCATGCGTTGGCTGAAGAAGCCATTGACGATGGAGAGCACGCGGGTGCCTGGCCACGCGAGGTTCGAGATCGCCATTTCCATGGCCGCCGAGCCCGGGCCGGCCACGCCGAGCACCCAGTTCGAACGCGTCTGGAACACGTAGCGCGCCATCGTTTTCACCTGGTGAATGACGCGCGCCATGGTGTCGCCGAGGTGATTGATGACGACGGTGTTGGCCTTGGCCACGGCGTCGGGAATCGGCACGGGGCCCGCGCCCATCATGAGGAGCGGCTCCTCGGGCAGGATGCGGTCGAGCGTTTCGACGATGGGGCAAGGCACGGGCGCGGCCTCGGCCGCTGCCGCCGCGGTGCGCGAAGTGGCCAGCGGATCGGGGTGGAGCGCGTTGTCGTTCATCTTGAGTACCTGGTTTTACCTGGAAGGGGGGCGTGAGAGGCGCGCGAATGGTGCGCCTTCAGGCAGTGTTGTGCGGCGCGGCAGCGCTGGCCATGTACAGTTGCGCGGAATTTCGCTGAACAGTCGTGTGGGCGGCGCTGCGGCCCGCTGCGGCATTGCGGCAGCCACCCTATAATCAATCGCATCGCCAGATAATGCAAGGAAGACAGCGTATGTCGCAATTCGCCGTGGACAACCCGTTTCTCGAAACGCTCGGTGTGAGCGTCGCGCAGTGGCGCGAGGGCTACGCGGAGCTCGTGATGCCCATCGACGCCTCGAAGCTCAATCGCCAGGGCGTGCTGCAAGGCGGCGCGATTGCCACGCTGCTCGACGCCGCTGCTGGCTACGCGGGGCTCTTCGCGCCGGTTGGCGACCCGCCGCGTCATGGCTTCACGCTCTCGCTCACGACCAACTACCTCGACAAGGGGCTTGGCCAGCTCGTGCGCGCGAAGGGGTTTCTGGAGCGCGGCGGCCGCTCGATCTTCTTTGCGCGCGCCGAGGCGTGGGTGGACGACCGCCTGCTGATCGCGAGCGCGCAGGGGACGTTCAAGTATTCGAAAACGTCCTGACGCCTGCGCGGGTATTGTGGATCGGAATCCGAATTAATTGCGCGGAAAAAAAGCCCGCCGCCTCGAACGAGGGGCGGGCTTTTTTAGCGCCTCTTTGTACCGTTATCCCAGCAGCAGCGCGTCGTCGTCGAGCGTCTCGTGGCGGTTCTGCTCGAACATGCGCAGCAGGTCCGGCACGTCGAGGCCGCGGCGCGCATCGCCCGATACGTCGAGCACCACCTGCCCCTGGTGCAGCATCACCGTGCGCTGGCCGTAGTCGAGCGCCTGGCGCATGCTGTGCGTGACCATCATGGTCGTGAGCTTCGCCTCTTCCACGATCCGTGCGGTCAGCTCCAGCACGAACGCAGCCGTTTTCGGATCGAGCGCGGCCGTGTGCTCGTCGAGCAACAGGATGCGCGAAGGCTGCAGCGACGCCATCAGCAGACTCACCGCCTGGCGCTGGCCGCCCGAAAGCAGGCCGATGCGATCGGTCAGGCGATTTTCGAGGCCCAGATTCAACAGACGCAGCTTCGCGCGAAACAGCTCGCGATCCTGCTTTTTCAGCGCGGGGCCGAAGCCGCGGCGCTTGCCGCGCGCCATCGCGAGCGCCATGTTCTCTTCGATGGTGAGCGCCTCGCAGGTGCCGGCCATCGGGTCCTGGAACACGCGTGCGACGAGATGCGCGCGGTCCCACGCCTGCTTCTTCGTGACGTCCTGGCCGTCGATGGTGATCGTGCCGCCATCCATCCTCTGGTCGCCGCTGATTGGGTTGAGGAACGTGGACTTGCCCGCGCCGTTCGAGCCGATCACGGCCACGAACTGGCCGCTCGGAATGTCGAGCGTGAGGCCGCGCAGCGCGCGTGTTTCGATCGGCGTGCCGGGGTTGAAAGTCAGTCTGAGCCACGGGCCGCGCGACACTCGCCGGCATGGCGCTCTCCAACGCGCTGGTCGCGTTGGCCGGCGCGCTCATGCGCGGGTTCGCGCCGGTTACGCGCAGCGCGAGGCCGTATTGCGACGAGAAGAACCCGTCCACGCCGAACTTCGCGGCCAGCACGACGACGAAGAGCGCGAGCGGACGCAGCACGTAGTCGGGCAGCCATGCGGGCTGGATGATCGTGAAGACCGTGGACTCGGAAATGAGCGGCACGTTCGGTGCGCCCATCACGCGCAGGTTGATCGAATAGAGCGCGATCATCATCAGGATGCTCGCGAGCAGATCCATGATCTTCAGGCGCACGTTGAGCCAGCCGGTGATGAAGCCGGCGATGGCGCCCGCCACGATCGCACAGGCCGTGGCGAGAAACGGATCGTGACCGGCTGCGATCAGCGTGGCCGCCACGGCGCCACCCAGCGGGAAGCTGCCGTCGACGGTGAGGTCGGGGAAGTTGAGGATGCGAAACGAGATTAGCACCCCGAGGGCCACGAGACTGAAGATCAAGCCGATCTCGAGCGCGCCCAGAAGCGAGTAGAGGGACATGGGGAAGAATCCTGTTGCGGTCTGCGGCGGCGGTGCGCCGTGCCGGCGCCTTACTTCACGACCGTGGTCGCGTCCTTGAGCAAGTCGGCGGAGAGCGTCACGCCCTGCTTTTGCGCGGCGGCCGGATTCACGAATAGTTGCAGCCGGCTGCTGGTTTCCGAGGCGATCGCGCCAGGCTTCTCGCCCTTGAGAATACGCACGACGACCTTGCCCGTCTGGTGGCCGAGGTCGCTGTAGTCGATGCCGAGCGCCGCGATGGCGCCGCGCTTCACGCTGCCCGTATCCGAGGCGACGAGCGGGATCTTCGCGTCGTTGGCGACCTTCACGAGCGCTTCGTAGGCCGAAACGACGTTGTTGTCGGTGTTCGTGTAGATCACGTCGACCTTGCCGATCAGGCTTTTCGCAGCGGGGCCGATATCCACGGTGCGCGGTGCGGCGGCTTCCTTGAGCGTCATGGCCTGTTGCGCGAGCAGTGCCTTGAGCGCCTTCACGACGACGACCGAATTCGCTTCGCCGGGGTGGTAGACCATGCCGACGGTCTTCGCGTTGGGCACGACGCGCTTGATGAGCGCGACCTGCTTATCTTCCCCGAGTGCTGGGTTCTTGCGGTTTTTTCGGATCTGCACGGTGCGGCGTCGCCGGCGTCACGCGTGGCGCGAGAGCACGCGGCATGCGCCGTAGTGGTGCATGCGGGCGCGGCGAAGGAGCGAGGATACCACCGTCTCTTGCGGGGCAGGGACGCGGTGGCGGGTCAGTGAGGCGGGCGCGCCACGGTGTCGCGCGGATTAATTCGAAATTGCACGACTCGATTATCAGAAAATCCGTACTTTCGTGCGAGTTTTTCTGCTTTCGCATTGGGTGGCAGAAAGTGGATGTGATGCGAAATTTATAGTTCCATTTCAATTAGCATAAAATTTTAATTTTAATGATTTCGTAATGTTTATGCTGTCAAATCAATGATTTGGCGCGTTTTGCATTTAGGGTATTCCCGGTATATCGGTAATGTGGGGAATAATTTAATTCTGATAAAGAGTTAATATGGAATTTTATCATCAGATACGATTTGTCGATCAGATTCCGTTGAAATTAAAATAACGATCGCGAGCACGCAAAAATCAGGAAATCCAGTCATCCCATACATCCGCGCCAGCCGGTCATCACAGCCCGGTTACCGGTCCGCCACCCACCTGAAAGGCGATTTTCCGAGCTTTTTCAAGCGCTTTCCAGCATTCCCCTCTATTGACCGATGGCAAAACTCAACTCGATATCCGAAAAAACCCTTGGTTGCGATTAAATGGGATTATTGATAGCATCCGCGGGTCGCTGATTCGGGCCGGTCCACCTTTCCGGTACGAATTGCAGCGAACGGGGCAGGCGGATCGCTTGCGCAACAGAGTCTGTAACTCAGCAGTCTCTCCGAACTCAGCCGCCTACCAGGGCGCTGATACACGCCGGGCCCCGTCACGTCTTTTTCTCTGGTGCTCGTCGTGGTTGTTCCCCATTGAAGGTCATTGGGGCGCTGTTCGTTTGCGCAGGTCATTCCGTCTGACCGGTTGACCCGAAAACAATCGAGGAGCTCCTGATGATGTTGTCCCGTCTTACCGCTGTTTCCGTGGCCGCCGCGCTGCTCGCATTTGGTGCAAGCGCGAACGCCGACACCGTGAAGATCGCCATTGCCGGCCCGTTCAGCGGCCCGGTCGCCCAGTACGGCGACATGGTCAAGGCGGGCGCGCTGACTGCGATCGAGCAGATCAACGCCGCCGGCGGTGTGAACGGCAACAAGCTCGAAGCCGTCCTGATGGATGACTCGTGCGAGCCGAAGCAGGCTGTCGCCGTCGCCAACAAGATCGTTTCGCAGCACATCCAGTACGTAGTCGGCCACGTCTGCTCGGGCTCGACGATTCCCGCTTCGGACATCTACGAGAACGAAGGCGTCGTGATGGTCACGCCGTCGGCCACCGCGCCGCAGCTGACCGAAGGCAAGAAGCGCCAGTTCATCTTCCGCACCATCGGCCGCGACGACCAGCAAGGTCCGGCAGCCGCCGCCTACATCATCAACAAGGTCAAGCCGAAGAAGGTCGCGATCCTGCACGACAAGCAGTCGTACGGCCAGGGCATCGCCACCTCGGTCAAGGCCGCGCTCGACAAGGCGCACATTCCGGTCGTCGTGTTCGAAGGCATCAACGCCGGTGATTCGGACTACTCCGCAGTTGTCACGAAGCTCAAGTCGCAGGGCGTGGACTTCGTCTACTTCGGCGGCTATCACCCGGAAATGGGCCTGCTCATGCGCCAGTCGCGTGAACAGGGCGTGAAGGCCACGTTCATGGGTCCGGAAGGCGTGGGCAACAAGGACGTGACGGCCATCGCCGGCCCGGCTTCGGAAGGCATGCTCGTCACGCTGCCGGCCGACTTCGCTTCGGACCCCGCCAACGCGAAGCTCGTGAAGGCCTTCGCCGACGCCAAGCGCGACGCCAACGGCCCGTTCCAGATGCCGTCGTATGCGGCAGTCGAAGTGATCGCCGACGGCATTGCCGGCGCGAAGAGCACGGACCCGACCAAGGTCGCGGCCTACCTGCACAAGAACGCGTTCAACACGCCGATCGGCAAGGTCGAATACGACGCACAGGGCGACCTGAAGTCGTTCCGCTTCGTTGTCTACACGTGGCACAAGGACGCCACCAAGACCGCCGCGAACTGATCCCGGCGCTGCACGCTGCAAGCGCCCCGCCTTGTGTTGTGGCGGGGCGTTTTATAGCGGTTGTGCGCGCAACCAAAAAAAGGATTGGTACGGTTCCAAAGGTCTCTCATCGGCTTCACGGCCGCGGGGCTTACGCATGAATGATTTTCTTCCTCAGTTCACCCAGCAGCTCGTCAACGGGCTCACGCTGGGTGCGATCTATGCGCTGATCGCCATCGGCTACACGATGGTCTACGGCATCATCGGCATGATCAACTTCGCTCACGGCGAGATCTACATGATCGGCGCCTATGTGGGCCTCGTGACGCTCACGGCCATCGGCACCTCGGCGGGTTATCCGCTGCCGCTCGTGCTGGGCGCGGCGCTCATCGTCTCGGTGGTGGTCACCGGGCTCTACGGTTTCGCGGTCGAGCGCGTGGCGTACCGGCCGCTGCGCGGCGGGCCGCGCCTCGTGCCGCTCATCTCGGCCATCGGCATGTCGATCTTCCTGCAGAACTACGTGCAGATCGGGCAGGGCGCGCGCGACGTGTCCGTGCCGATGCTCATTGCCGGCGCGCTCGACTTCAACAGGGGCGGCAGCTTCGACGTGACGATTCCGTACTCGCGCATGCTGATCGTCGGCGTGACGCTCGTGCTGATGATCGCGCTCACCCTCTTCATCTCGCGCTCGCGAATGGGTCGCGCGTGCCGCGCCTGCGCGGAAGACATGAAGATGGCCAACCTGCTCGGCATCGACACGAACCGCGTGATCTCGTTCACCTTCGTGCTCGGCGCCATGCTCGCGGCGGTGGGCGGCGTGCTGATCGGTCTCACGATCGGCAAGCTCAATCCGTATATCGGCTTCATTGCGGGCATTAAGGCGTTTACGGCCGCGGTGCTGGGCGGTATCGGCAGTATTCCGGGCGCGATGCTCGGCGGCGTGCTGCTCGGCCTCGCCGAAACCTTCGCCTCGGGCTACATGCCTGCTGAGTACAAGGACGTCGTGGCCTTCGGCCTGCTCGTGCTCGTGCTGCTCTTCCGTCCCACCGGCCTGCTTGGCAAGCCGGACGTTGAAAAGGTGTGAGGTCGACATGAGTCAGACAGTTTCGGTCCGCGTGGCAGCGGTTGGCCCGTCCTCGTCGCAAATGGTGAAGGGCGCGCTTGCGGCCGCCGTCGCGACCATCATCCTCACGGCGCCCATTCTCGGCCTGCAGCTCACGCTGGATGGCTATCAGGTCGTGCTGCAGCAGCACTGGCGCCCGGTGTGGATCGCGGCCGCTGTGGTGTTCGTGTTTCAGCTCGTCAAGCCGATGTTTGTGCGCGCAACGAGTAGCGTGCGCTTGCCGAGAGCCCCCGCGCTTGGCGCGCGTCAGCAGCGCGTGGCGATCTGGATGCTGCTCGCGTTCGGCGCGGTGTTCCCGTTCCTTGGTTCGCGCGGCTCGATCGACGTGGCGACGCTCGCACTCATCTACGTGATTCTCGGCCTCGGCCTCAATATCGTGGTGGGCTTCGCGGGTCTGCTCGACCTCGGTTACGTGGGCTTCTACGCGGTGGGCGGTTACACGTATGCGCTGCTCAACCAGTACTTCGGCTTCACGTTCTGGGAATGCCTGCCGCTCGCGGCGCTCGCTGCGGCCACGTTCGGTTTCGTGCTCGGCTTCCCGGTGCTGCGCCTGCGTGGCGACTATCTGGCCATCGTCACGCTCGGCTTCGGCGAGATCATCCGGCTCTTGCTCAACAACCTCACGAGCATCACGGGCGGCCCGGACGGCATCTCCAGCATTCCCAAGCCCACCGTGTTCGGCTTCGAAATGGCCCGCCACGCGAGCGTGGAAGGCGCGAAGACGTTCAACGAGCTGATCGGCATCGAGTACAGCGGCGAGCACATGGTGATCTTCCTGTACCTGCTTGCGCTCGTGCTGGTGGCGTTCACGCTGTTCGTCACGAGCCGCCTGTTGCGCATGCCGATGGGCCGCGCCTGGGAAGCGCTGCGCGAAGACGAGATCGCGTGCCGCTCGCTGGGTCTGAACCCCACCCGCATCAAGCTCTCGGCGTTCACGCTGGGCGCGTCGTTCGCGGGGCTCGCCGGTGCGTTTTTCGCGGCGCGCCAGGGGCTCGTCACGCCCGAGTCGTTCACCTTCATCGAGTCGGCGCTCATTCTCGCCGTGGTGGTGCTGGGCGGCATGGGCTCGCAGCTGGGCGTGGTGCTCGCCGCGATCCTGCTCACGGCGCTGCCCGAAGTGGCGCGCGGCTTTGCCGAGTACCGCATGCTGATCTTCGGTCTGGTGATGGTGCTGATGATGATGTGGCGTCCGCAGGGCCTGTTGCCCGCGAGTCGTCCGCATGTGGAGTTGCCGCAATGAGCGCACAAGCGTTGTTGAAAGTAGCAGGCCTGCAGATGCGCTTCGGCGGTCTGCTGGCCGTGGACGGCATCGACTTCGACGTGCGTCCGAACGAAGTGTTCGCGATCATCGGGCCGAACGGCGCGGGCAAGACGACGGTGTTCAACTGTGTGGGCGGCTTCTACAAGCCCACCGCGGGCGACATCGTGCTCGAAGGCCATGCCATCACGGGCCAGCCGAGCCACCAGGTCGCGCGCCGCGGCCTCGTGCGCACGTTCCAGAACATTCGCCTCTTCAAGCAGTTGACGGTGCTGGAAAACCTCATGGTCGCGCAGCACCTGAAGGTAAACCGCAACATGCTGAGCGGCCTGTTCGCAACGCCCGCGTATCGCCGCGCCGAACGCGCCGCGCTCGAACGCGCCGCGTACTGGCTCGAGCGCGTGGGCCTGAAGCAGGTCGCGAACCGCGAGGCGGGCACGCTTTCGTACGGCCATCAGCGCCGGCTCGAAATCGCGCGCTGCATGATCACCGATCCGCGTCTGTTGATGCTCGACGAGCCCGCGGCAGGCTTGAACCCGCAGGAGAAGGTCGAGCTGCAGCAGATGGTGGACGGCCTGCGCAACGAGTTCGGAATCTCCGTACTGCTGATCGAACACGACATGAGCCTCGTGATGGGCGTGTCGGACCGCATCCTGGTGATGGAGCACGGCAAGCCGATCATGATCGGCAAGCCCGACGAAGTGCGCAACGACCCGCGCGTGATCAAGGCCTATCTCGGAGAGGACTGATGCTGAAGCTGGAAAAGGTCCATACCCACTACGGCGCGGTGGAAGCGCTGGCGGGCGTGTCGATCGAAGTGAACAAGGGCGAGATCGTCACGCTGATCGGCAGCAACGGCGCCGGCAAGACCACGCTCATGATGACCGTGTGCGGCACGCCGCGCGCTTCTGCGGGGAAAGTGACGTTCGAAGGCGAGGACATCACGCGCATGCCTACGCATGAAATCATGCGCCTGGGCATGGCGATTTCGCCGGAAGGCCGCCGCGTGTTCCCGAGCCTTACGGTGTTCGAAAACCTGCAGATGGGCGGCTTCTTCGCCTCGCAGCACGAGATCGATTCAGGCATCGAGCACGTGTTCAAGCTGTTTCCGCGCCTGAACCAGCGTGCGAAGCAGCGCGCGGGCACGATGTCGGGCGGCGAGCAGCAGATGCTCGCCATCGGCCGTGCGCTGATGAGCAAGCCGCGTTTGCTGCTGCTCGATGAACCCACGCTCGGCCTCGCGCCGCTCGTGATCGCGCAGATCTTCGACATCATCCGGACGATTCGCGAGGAGGGCGTGACGGTGTTCCTCGTCGAGCAGAACGCGAACAAGGCGCTGCAAGTGGCCGATCGCGGCTATGTGCTGGAAACCGGACGCGTGGTGCTCGCCGATAGCGCCGACAATCTGCTCGCCAACGACAACATCAAGCGCGCCTATCTGGGCGGTTGATCGTCGCAGACAAGACCGCGCTGCGGCAACGAATGTTGAATCAATCGCCGCGGGCAATCGCAAGCTGCGCGATCAAACGCATCAGCTCGGCCTGGCGGCGCGTGGTGGTTTTTGCGAACACGTGATGCAGATGCGTGCGTACGGTCGAGGGCAGCACCTGCAGCGCTTCGGCCACGTCTTTCGGGTTGAGGCCCTTGCCGACCTCGCAGGCCACGCGCGCTTCCGCCGGCGTGAGGCCGAACAGCGCGATGAGTCGCGTTTCCACGCCGCGGCGCGACGACTGCGGATCGATCACGATGAGCATGGCCGTGCCGGCGCGCGCGCCGTAGGCGAAATAGTCGGCGTGCCGGTGCGCGCCTAGCGGCGAAATGAGCGCCTGGAGCGGCTCGTCGGGCGGCTGGCGGGCGATCAGCATCGCGCCGCCGGTGCGGCCGCGCACGTCGCGCCCGACCGCGCGCGCGATCAGCGAGCGCAACTGCTGGGTGGCGGCAGCCGTGGCGGCGCTGAGCGCGGCGTGTTCGGTGCGCAGCCCGTTTGCGCGTGCGAGCTGCGCCGTGGCAGCGCGATTCGCGAACACGATGTGCGCATCGGCGTCGACGATCAGCACGCCATGCGCGAGCGCGTCGAGTGCGTCCGCGGGGGCATCTGCGCTTTGGTCGTGCGAGGCGAGGGTGCGGGCCGTGTGCCGCTGTACGCGCAAGGCATTGCGCAGATGCGGTAGCAGCGTGCGCAGCGCGTCCAGTTCGTCTTCGCTATAGAAGCGCGTTTCGTGACGCAGCGCGCCGAGCACGGCGGCCATATCGCCTTCGCGCAGCACGTTCGCGAAGGCCACTGTGTAGAAGCGCTGCGGGCGCACCCACTCCTGCACGAAGGCGCTGTGTTCCAGACTCCCCTGCGGGTGGATCATCGTGTCGGTGACGAGCGTGCCGGCGGCCCAGCGGCGCACCTGCGGCACGAGCGGATCGAAGCCGCCATAGTGCTGCGCGTACGATTGGGCAAATGAAGCGTCGATGCCATCCCATTCGGCGAGCGAGAACGTGCTTTCGGGCGGCAGCATGGTGAGATTGACGTGTTGCGCGCCGATGCGTTGCGCGATGCGCGCGCACACATCGGGCCAGCGTTGCGCGTCGAAGCCGGCGTCGTAGATCGCGTCGATCAGGCCGCTGGTTTCATCCGGCTCGCCGTGCCGCACGCGCGCGTTGTATGCAACGGTATCGATGGCCGCAGCGTGCGCGGCCGTTGTGGGCCCCATGGTGGTCTCCAGGCTGGAATTTATTAACGGCAGATGGCCTCGGGGCATGCCGCGCGAGGTTGCATATAGGGCCATGTGGCACTGCAACGACGCGAAGGGGCGCTCCAGGCGCAAATCCACGTTTGCAAACGGCAGGCGGGAGGGGACGCACTGCAACATCCCGGGGTACCTATTCTGAATGAATAGACGATAAAACCTACGATTCGCTTTCGTCAGGAGAAATTTGGGGTTTCGTTACATCCGATGCATTTCGGGTACTGGACAAGCGCGCCGCGCTCACGATAATTGAGCGTCCCCACACAGGCGCGCCGTACGGGGAAAAGGCGCTGCGCGCCAGTGAAAGTCAGAGAAAGCGGAGAGTCTTTGGATGTCTGAAGAGTACGAAGTGCATGGGCCGCACGACCACGCGGTCGAACACGCCGCGGCGGGCCATGGCGGGCACGGCGAAAGCGATCCGTTCCCCGGCCGCATGGCGGTGATGACGGCCATCCTCGCTTCGATTGGAGCGATCTTTGCCTACCAGAGCGGCAACAGCGAGAACCAGGCGCTCTATTACAAGAACGAAGCGGCGATCCGCAAGACCGAAGCCGCGAATCAATGGGCCTACTATCAGGCGAAGGGCGAGAAACAGAATCTGGCGGAACTGGGCGCGCAACTCTCTGCGCTTGCACCGAATTCGGACGCCGCGCAGAAGCGCTTCGCCGCCGACGCCGACCGCTATCGCCAGCAGAAGGAGCCGATCCGCGCGAAGGCGGAGGCGCTCGAAAAAATCGTCGAGCAGGACGATGCGCTAAGCGAGCACGTGCTGCACGGCCATCATCGCTGGGCTCAGGCCACGACACTCATCCAGATCTCGATCGCGCTCACGGCGATTACGCTGCTCACGCGGCGGCGCTGGCTGCTCAATACGTCGGTGGGCGTCGCCATCGTCGGGGTGGGGCTGGGCGCGCTGGCGTTCTTCGGCGCCTGAGCGTTCACCCGCCGCACACGATCGCCGTGAGCAGCAGCGGCACGACCGATTGCACGGTGGCGTCGCTGTTGGCTTCGCGCACGCGCGAGCGCACCTTCTCCGCGGGCGCAGACACGACCACGCCGTAGAGCGGCGAGGTGATCTCCTTGCCGGCGCCGCGCTTGAAGAGCGTGTCGTCGCGGTCGTAGCCGAGCACCACGTAAATGGGGAAGCCGAACGCGCTCAGGCGGGTGCCCCGCACCGGGCTGAACGCGTTGACCGAATTCGCTTCGACGCGGCTCGGCTCGGGCTCGATGGATTTTTCGTCGATGAGCGACGTAATGAACGTGTGGGGATCGGACTTGCAGTCGAACTGCTGGTCGCGCCCGGTGGATTGCGCATGCGCGGCCACCGGGACCAGCAGGGCGGCGGCAAGGCCGCTCAGCGCGTTCCGCAGTGTGGTGGCCGGGAACGCGAATATCACGGGAATGTGGCGCTTGGTCATGGCTACGAGCAGCAATGCCGAGAGAAGACCGGTTGATTCCGTTCGACAGCCGGGCTTCGTTCGTGTTCAAAGCTTACGGTACATAAATTGCGCGGGTCATGCGCCCGCGCACATCCGCATGCTGGATCGGGGAGGCTACAACATCGACTTCGCCTGGCTCAGGATCTTGTCGCAGACCTGCTTCGTGGCCTCCTCCTTGAGGCCGCCGCCCGTGAGGTCGAGCTTCTGTCCGTTGCCGGCCGTGAGGATGCCGCTCGTGCCCTGCGTATAGCCGCTATCCGTCGTGTTCGCGCCGCCGGGCAGCTTGCCGAGCAGCGAGTCTTTTACGTTGCTCGCGGCGTCGGCGTTCAAGTAATTGTTCTTGATGCAGTACTGCAGCACGCCGGTGACATTGCCGAGACTGTTCGAGGTGAGCGAGGGCGCCGAAAGCGAGTTGCCGAGGCCGCCCAGATTGCCGAGCGCGCCCTGTGCCGAACCGCTGTTGCTGCCGCCCTGGTTGAGCAGGTTGCCGAGCTGCGCCTGTGCGGCGCCCCAGGGGGCGAGCAGCGCCAGGGTCAGGGTGGCCATCAACGCCGTGGCGAGGCGCGGCGTGGCGACGCCCGGCGTGGCGACGCGCGGCGTGGCGACGCCCGGAACAGAGGTTTGCATACACGAATCTCCGTGGTGGTTCAGTGCGCCCTTACTATAGACGGATTCGTTTTCGCGGCTTCGCTACGTGACGCCGCACGAGCGTTCGGTCGGCGGTGCAACCGGTGCGAAGTGCGACCGCCGGGTCTCGCGTGAACGTTTCATGATGCATCTGATGATTTCATCGGTATGTCATTTGTTGCGGGCACAACGATAACGCTGCCGAAGCAAACCTGACGTTCGCCGAGGCGGATTTGTCTTAAGTGGTATGCATGGGTTGGGAATTGCGTAGGGCACACAGCGTGTGCCGGCTACGCAACGAATGAACCTGTTACAAGTGTATCTACGTTGTAAAACACTGCGTTTTCAGGCCTTTTTCGGCGATCTCCCCCGCGATTCAAGGTGGAGATTGTTTCTAACCGTAACACTTATTACGGCCCTCCTCATCGGCTGGTTTCAGGTGGTATGCTTCCTGCACAAATTCTCCCTTGCACGAGTGAGACCACGTGTATTGCGTCAATACAGTGAAAGAACGCACTGCCAGAGTGCGCGTCGCGACGCAAATGAACACGTCATCCAAGCATATGGTGCAACCGAGCTAGCCAGCGCGGGCAACAAGATCCGCAAGCCAATGCTCCGTCACTGCAGCCCCGGTCCGGCTGCGTGGAGAACAGCATGAATTTCGAAGAACTGAGCGACGACGAGTGGGTGCAGGTGTCCTCGCTCGTGTCAGATGAACCTCCTATTAGACTCAACCGGCGCGGCCGCCCTCGCGCCGAGCCGCGCGTCGTGGCTAATGCCGTCCTCTGGATTCTCACCACGGGTGAGTCGTGGTCGCGCCTGCCCGCGCGCTATCCGTCCGGGCCCACCTGCCGTCGTCGTTTCGAGGAATGGCACGGCAGCGGCACGCTGATCGAACTGGTCGAGCTGCTCTCGCAGCGCGGCCGCAAGTTCGTTTATGTGCCGCAGCCGGCGCAGGCCGATGCGCAACCCGTTGCAGTCGCAGTCGAGGAAGTCGCCGAGGACGATGGCCAGCCGGCCGTGTTCTGGAAGAGCCCCGAAGCCTGGCAGGCGCCCGCCGCGCTCGCCGACGCGCCGCTTGCCGATCCCATGGAAAGCATGATGCGTCAACTCGCGGGCGGCGAGCCGGCATTGCCCGATTCGATCGGCGCGCCTGTCGTGGCTGCTGCAACGAGTGCAGCGACCGTTGCGAGTGCGACGCGTTCGCAAAACAATGCGCCGTTCGCACCATTCTCGCCCTCGCGCGTGAGCAAGCCGGTTGCGACTCGCGCGATGCCGCGCGACGCGTTGCATCGCAGTGCGCACCCGGCGGGCGGCGTGGTGCAGGTCGCGGAATGGCGCGGCTATACGATGAGCCTCACCGTGCAGCCCGTGCGCAACCGCATGTTCCGCGGGGCCGTGGAGATTCTCAAGGATGGCAAGCGCATCGAGCGCTCGGGCCTGATCGGGCCGCCGTTCCAGGATCGCGAATCCGCGCGGAATTTCGCCTTCGACTGGGCGCGTGAGTGGCTCGATCGCGAAGGCTCGGCCGAGTCCGCATCCGGCGCTTCGTGGCCGGGTTCGCATCCCGCCAGGCAAGCCGCATCGAAGGGCGCTGCACAGAGCGCTTCGCAAACGGCGTTGCCCGGCGCCGCACCGCATGCGCCAGGCGTGACGCGCGGCGATCCGTCCAATGCCGCCGCCGAGCGCGCGTTGCCTGCGGCCGTGCCGGGCAGTGTACGGCTCGCGCCGCTGCAAGCGCCGGTACAGCGTTACACCGCCACGGGTGCACTGCTCACGGGCAGCGAAGCTCGCGAAGCCAATACGGCGTCGTCCGGCACCGCCGAGCGTCGCACTGCCGGCACCACCGGAACGCGCTACCGCACGCTCTCGCGCTGACCCTGCCAGGCCGCGCGCGCGGTGCGCGCGGCCTTCCTGCACGACCTCTCCTGCTTTCTTCACTGCCTGCCGTACTGATCGTCGAGACGCACGATATCGTCTTCACCGAGATACGAGCCCGACTGCACCTCGATGATCTCGAGCGGCATCTTGCCGGGATTTTCCAGTCGATGCGACACGCCAAGCGGGATGTACGCTGACTCGTTTTCCGAAACGATGAAGCGTTCTTCCCCACGCGTGACGAGCGCCGTGCCGCGTACGACGACCCAATGCTCGGCGCGATGGTGATGCATCTGCAGCGAGAGGCGGGCGCCCGGTTCGACCACGATCCGCTTGACCTGGAAGCGCTCGCCGCTGTCCACGCTGTCGTAATGACCCCACGGGCGATGCACGAGGCGGTGCGCCACGGCTTCGGTGCGGCGTTCCTGCTTCAGGCGCTGCACGATCTTCTTGACGTCCTGGGCGCGCGAGCGGTCGGCGACGAGCAGGGCGTCCGGGGTCTCCACGACCACGAGGTCCTTCGTGCCGAGGCAGGCCACGAGCCGGCCGTCCGAATGCGCGAAGGTGTCGCTGGCGCCTTCGAACATCACGCGGCCGTGCGCGACGTTGCCTTCGTCGTCCTTGGGCGAAACCTGCCAGACGGTGTCCCATGAACCGAGGTCGGTCCAGCCGGCCGTGAGCGGCACGACCACACCGCTTGCGACCGTCGGGTCGCCGGAGAGCGGTTCCATCACGGCATAGTCGATCGAGTTGGAAGGCGAACGTGCGAACGCTTCGCTATCTACGCGGAAGAAGTCGCCGTCAGCCTTGCCGTGCTCGATCGATTCCGCGCATGCGGAGTAGATGGCCGGATGGAAATGGCGAATCGCCTTGAGCCAGGTCGAGGCGCGCACGATGAAAATGCCGCTGTTCCACCAGTAGCGCTGCGAAGCGACGTACTGCTGCGCCAGCTCGAAGTAGGGCTTTTCTACGAAACCGTTCAGACGCCGCGCACCGTTCGGTTCGGCGTTCGCGAGCGGCTCGCCCACGTGAATGTAGCCATAGCCCACTTCGGGATGCGTGGGCACGATGCCCATCGTCACGATCTGACCGTTCGTCGCATGACGCACGCCTTCGGCCACTGTGTTCTGGAATGCTTCGAGGTCGGCGAGCGCATGGTCGGCCGGCATCACCACGAGAATGCCGTCTTCCTGATTTGCCACCACCGACATCGCGGCGATCGTGAGCGCGGGTGCCGTGTCGCGGCCCACGGGCTCGAGAATCAGGCGCGCATGCTTGCCCGCCGCGCGAACCTGCTCGGCGGTGGTGAATCGATGTTCTTCATTGCAGACGATCAGCAACTCCTCTGCGAGCGTCACGCGCTCGGCGAGCGCATCGAGGCGGCCCGCGGTGTTGGCAAGCAGCGACTGCTCGCCAACGAGGTTGATCATCTGCTTCGGATATTGCTCGCGCGACAGTGGCCACAGCCGCGAGCCCGCGCCGCCCGCCAGCACCACAGGGCATACCTGCAATGCACTGCGCGTTTCGGCACGCGTCTGGGACGCTTTTGCCGATGCCGTAGCGGAACCCGTATCCATCATCTCGCTCTCCTGTAAAAGGTATCGGTGATGCAATTTGTAGCATGCTTAAAATCGTCATAAATAGAGTCGTAAAGAAGAAAACGGAAAATATTCAAATTAATTTTAAATCACCCTACCGTCACACCGTAATTCAGATAAAAAATTCAATAAAAATTACGTCGCCGGCCTCTGAAATTTCTTGTCAGAACCCAAAATCAGGCGTTCGAGCAGGAAAAATATGCCGGAATCACCGGGTTGAGAGCCAATACAGGAGCGCATTCCGGCAATCTTTGCCGACAAAATTCGCAAAAAATTGAGTCGAAAGGGACGAAACAATTGGAGATACTTTTGAGGCTTGCAGCCGGAATTTTTATCGCGCCTTATTAGGGTTTATTCGGATCAGAATTCGCGACGCCAGGCGTTTTTTCGCGGCGACGCAGTCCCAGAAACTTTTGAAGCGACCGGCCATGATTTGCAGCGCGTGGCCACGATTCATTTTTTTAACCCGAGGTGCCGGACATGCTCAGCGTTCTAGCCAGAATTTTCGACGTTGCCGCCATTGCCGCTGGAGCGCTGCTCGCGGCCGCCTTGCACCGTGGCCAGTTTGTGCCGCTCACCGACGCGGAGAGCGTGGCGCTCGCGTTCAACTGCGTGCTTGCGATCTGGATGTTCCCGGCGTTCGGGATCTACAAGTCGTGGCGCGGCAAGTCGCTCTACGCGCTCTTTGCCCGCGTGTGCGCTGCCTGGCTCGCCGTGGAGGGCACGGGCATCCTGCTGAGCTTTAGCCTGCACCGCGCCGATTCGCTCTCGCGGCTGTGGCTCGCGTACTGGGTCGTCGCCTCGGTGGCGCTGCTGATCGTCTCGAAGGCGCTCGTGCACATGGTGCTGCGTGGCATTCGCCGCGAGGGCTACAACCAGAAGGCCGTGGCGGTGGTGGGCGGCCCGCGCTACGGGCGCTTCCTGATCGAGCACATGCGCTTTCACCCGGAAGCGGGCTTTCACCCGGCGCTCGTGTTCGACGAGGACAGCGATGCCGATGGCGCCGCCGCAATCGACGGCGTGCCCGTGGAGCGCAACCTCCAGGCCATGCTCGAGTTCGTGCGCGAGAACGAGGTGCGCGAGCTGTGGCTCGCCTTGCCGATCACCAAGGAACGCACGATCCATCGCATCGTCACGGCCTTGCGCAACGACTTCGTGAACATCCGCTTCATTCCGGACGTGCGCAGCCTGTCGTTCTTCAGCCAGCCCGTGGTCGATCTGCTCGGCGTGCCGGCCATCAACCTCGCGGCCTCGCCGGTCACGGATCTGCGCGTGCTGCCCAAGCGCGTGTTCGACATCGTGTTCGCGGGTGGCGTGCTGGTCGCGCTGGCGCCGCTGCTGGCGGTCATTTCGCTCGCCGTGAAGCTCACGTCGAAGGGCCCGGTGTTCTTCAAGCAGCGCCGCAAGGGGCTGGATGGCAACGAGTTCGAAATCTACAAGTTCCGCTCGATGAAGGTCCATGCGGAAGTCGCGGGGCAGATCACCCAGGCGCGCCGCAACGATCCGCGCGTGACGCGCGTCGGCGCGTTCCTGCGCCGCACGAGCCTCGACGAGCTGCCGCAATTCATCAACGTGCTCAAGGGCGAGATGTCGGTGGTGGGTCCGCGCCCGCACGCGCTTGCGCACGACGACATCTACAAGGACCTCGTGCGCGGCTACATGGCGCGCTATCGCATCAAGCCGGGCATTACGGGCTGGGCGCAGGTCAACGGCTTTCGCGGCGAAACCGATCGCGTGGAAAAGATGCGCGACCGCGTGCGCTTCGATCTGCACTACATGCAGCACTGGAGCTTCGCGCTCGACCTGCGCATCGTGGCGATGACGATGTGGAAGGGCTTCGCAGGCCAGAACGCATATTGAGGCGAGGCGAGTGCGCGCGATGCTGGTGTGCGCAACGTTTCGCGTGACATGAAGAACCAATCACTTTTGAGGTGGGCATGAATCTGACGATCATTGGCAGCGGTTATGTGGGTCTCGTGACGGGCGCCTGTCTTGCCGACATTGGCAACGACGTGTTTTGCCTCGACGTCGACGAACGCAAGATCGACCTGCTCAATCAGGGCATCGTGCCGATTCACGAGCCGGGCCTGAAGGAGATCATCGAGCGCAACGTGCGCGCGCGCCGGCTGAAGTTCTCGACCGACGTGGAAGCGGCGGTCGCGCACGGCGACGTGCAGTTCATCGCCGTGGGCACGCCGCCCGACGAAGACGGCTCCGCCGACCTGCAATACGTGCTGTCGGCCGCGCGCAACATCGGCCGCCACATGACCGGTTTCAAGGTGGTGGTGGACAAGTCCACGGTGCCGGTCGGCACGGCCGCGCTCGTGCACGACGCGATCGCCTCCGAACTGCGCAAGCGTGGCGAGAGCCACATGTTCTCGGTGGTCTCGAACCCCGAGTTCCTCAAGGAAGGCGCGGCAGTCGACGACTTCGCGCGGCCCGACCGCATCGTGCTCGGCTGCAACGACGACGTGCCCGGCGAGCGTGCGAAAGAGGTCATGAAGCGGCTCTATGCGCCGTTCAACCGCAATCACGAGCGCACGCTCTACATGGACGTGCATTCGGCCGAATTCACCAAGTACGCGGCCAACGCCATGCTCGCCACGCGCATTTCGTTCATGAACGAACTCGCGAATCTCGCCGACCGCGTGGGCGCCGATATCGAGGCCGTGCGCCGCGGCGTGGGCTCGGACCCGCGCATTGGCTACGACTTTCTCTATGCGGGCTGCGGCTACGGCGGCTCGTGCTTCCCGAAAGATGTGAAGGCGCTCATGCGCACAGCCGAGGATTTCGGCGAGCCGCTGCAGATCCTGCGCGCCGTGGAGTCCGTCAATGAAGCGCAGAAGCAGGTGCTCGCACAGAAGATCGTTACGCGCTTCGGCTCCGACCTCACGGGCCGCACGTTCGGCGTCTGGGGGCTCGCGTTCAAGCCGAACACCGACGACATGCGCGAGGCGCCGAGCCGCACGCTCATCGCCGAACTGCTCGCTCGCGGCGCCACGGTCAAGGCTTACGACCCGGTCGCGACCGCCGAGGCGAAGCGTGTACTCGCGCTCGATCTCGCGCACGCGCCGGAACATCAGGCGCGGTTGTCGTTCGTGAACGACGCGATGGAAGCCGCGAGCGAAGCGGATGCCGTGGTCATCGCCACCGAATGGAAGGTTTTCAAGGCACCCGATTTCGAAACGCTCAAGTCGCAGCTGAAGATGCCGATCGTGTTCGACGGCCGCAATCTGTACGAGCCGTCCGCGCTGCAGGAACTCGGCATCGAGTACCACGCCGTGGGCCGCGCCAGCGCGACGCAGGCGAGCCGCGCGCGTGCCGAAACCGCCGCGACGCAGGCGCTGGCCTGAGCGTTGCCGGGCTTCGTGCGCAGCGTCATGTAAAGGAAGGGAGTCACGCGACCATGATCAAGAACGTGCTCATCGTTTGCCACGCCAACGTCTGCCGCTCGCCGGCGGCGGAGCAGCTCTTTCGCGAGCGTCTGAGCGAACAGCAAGGCTCACGGGTGGAATCGTTTCAATCGGCGGGCCTGCGTGCGCGCGATGGCGACGACATGGACCCCGTGATGCAGTGGCTGCTCGCCGAGCGCGGCGTGAAGGTGGGCGGGCACCAGTCGCGCCGCCTCACGAGCCGCCTCGTGCGCTCGGCGGACCTCGTGCTTGTGACCGAGCGCCGCCAGGTCGCCGCGGTCGAGCGCATTGAACCCACCGCGCGCGGCAAGGTGTACGCGCTCGGTAACTGGGAGAACTCTGATGTCAGCGATCCGCACGGGCTCCACGAGTCCGCGTATCGCCAGAGTCTTGAATTGATGGATCGCATGGTAAAGGGATGGTTGAGCCGAATATGCCAATGACAAAACTGAAACTGACGGCGGTAGTCGCGTTGAGCGTCTTCGTTTCCGCGTGCGCGACGGCGCCCGGCAACTATCTCGACACGTCGAGCCTGAAAGAACAGCCGAACAACCAGCCGCAGCAGCAATTCAACGTGCAGCTCATCACGCAGCAAGTCGTGCTGCAGCAGGCGCAGACGGCCGCGGCGCAGCCGAAGGCGCCCCTGCCGCCCTCGAAGTTCGCGAACACAGCCGACTACGTCTATCACATCGCGCCGCAGGACATTCTCGGGGTGACCGTGTTCGATCACCCCGAACTTTCGACGCCGCAGGGCTCGACGTTCTCCACGGGCGGCAACACCACGCAGACGGTGGGCCAGGCGCTCACGCAGCCCTATACCAACGCGCTGCCCGGCCAGGCCGACCCGTATGGACAGACCGTGGCCAAGGACGGCACGATCTTCTTCCCGTTCGTGGGCCGCATCATGGCCGCGGGCAAGACGCCCGGCCAGATCCGCGACCAGCTCGCGGCCGGCCTCGGCCCCTACGTGAAGAATCCGCAGGTGGACGTGCGCGTGCTCGCGTACCGCAGCCAGAAGGTGCAGATCACGGGCGACGTGAAGACGCCGGGACCGCTCTCCATGAGCGACGTGCCCCTCACGCTGGTGGACGCCATCACGCGTTCGGGCGGCACGACCGACAGCGCCGACATCAACCGCGTGCGCCTCACGCGCAACGGCAAGCTGTACATCCTCGACGCGAACCGCATGCTCGACGGCGGCGATTCGACCCAGGACGTGCTGCTGCAGAGCGGCGACGTCATCAATATTCCAGATCGTTCGGATAGCAGAATATTCGTAATGGGCGAAGTGAAGACGCCCCTGCAGACAAACCTGATTCGCGGCAACCTCACGATCGCCGACGCGCTCACCCAGGCGGGCGGCATTCTCGATACCGACGCGAACCCGCGCCAGATCTTCGTGATGCGCGGCATGAAGGACAACCCAACGCAGCCCGAGATCTACCGTCTCGACATGACCAAGCCCGACGCGATCATGCTTTCGTCGCAATTCCAGCTCAAGCCGCTGGATGTGGTGTACGTGGGCACGGCCGCTTCGACGACCTTCAACCGTGTGTTGCAGCAGGTGCTGCCGACCATCCAGACCGTCTTCTATCTGAAGCAGATCGCGAAGTAACAGCGTGATCGAAAAGCTTCGAAAGAGGACGCAGGAGCAACACCTAAACAACGGGATTGAATCGTGACCATACAAGCCAATAGCCAGGCGGCCCCGGCGGCCCGCACAGAGGAAGAGGACGTCGTCCTCGGCCAGTTGCTGCGCGTCATCATCGACGACATCGGCTGGCTCATCGCGATCGCGGCGGCGGTGATCGCCATGGCCGTGTTCTACTGCTTTATCGCCAAGCCGGTTTATACGGCCGACACCCAGGTTCGCGTGGAGCCTTCCGACTACACGTCGCAGGCCCTCACGCAAACGCAAACCGGCGCGAACATCAGCTCTGGATCGTCGACGGGCAGTCTGCCCACCGACGCCGAAATCCAGATGATCAAGAGCCGCAGCGTGGTCGAGCCGGTGGTGAAGCAGTTCAAGCTGAACACCACCGTCACGCCGGTCATGCTGCCGTTGATCGGCAGCCTGTCCGCGCGTCTCGCGACGCCGGGCACGCCCGCGCGTCCGTGGTTCGGGTTGAGCAACTGGCTCGGCAACTTCGCGTGGGGCGGCGAAGTCATCAACCTCGACTCGATCGAGGTCACGCCCGAGCTCGAAGGCAAGAAGCTCTCGCTGACCGCGCTCGACAACGATCGCTACGTGATTTCGACGCCGGACGGCGCGCGCCTGCTCGAAGGCACGGTGGGCCAGCTCGAGCAGGGCGGCGGCGTGAAGCTGCTCGTCAACAAGCTCGTTGCGCGTCCGGGCACCCGCTTCAATGTCGTGCGCCTGAACGACCTCGATGCGATCAGCGGCTTCCAGAACGCGATTCAGGTCCAGGAGCAGGGCAAGCAAACGGGCGTGATCGACATCTCGCTCGAAGACAACGACCCCGAGCACGCGGCGGCGATCGCGAACGCGGTGGCGCAGTCGTACCTGCGCGAGCACGTGGCGACCAAGCAGGCCGACGCGAGCAAGATGCTCGACTTCCTGCGCAGCGAACAGCCGCGCCTGAAGTCGGACCTCGAGAATGCCGAAGCGGCGCTCACGGCTTACCAGAGCAAGTCGGGTTCGATCAACGCGAGCGATGAAGCGAAGATCTATCTCGACGGCAGCGTGCAGTACGAGCAGCAGATCTCGGCGCTGCAACTGCAGATCGCCTCGCTCCAGCAGCGCTTCGGCGACCAGCACCCGGTGCTGATCGCGGCGCGCCAGCAGCTCGCGCAACTGCAGGGCGAGCGCGCGAAGTACGACACGAAGTTCCGCGACCTGCCGGCCACGGAAGTGAAGGCCGTGCAGCTGCAGCGTGACGCGAAGGTGGCCGAGGACATCTACGTGCTGCTGCTCAACCGCATCCAGGAGCTTTCGGTGCAGCGCGTGGGCACGGGCGGCAACGTGCATATCGTCGATCCGGCCCTGCGCCCCGGCAATCCGTCGAAGCCCAAGAAGCTGCTGATCGTCTCGGCGGCGTCGCTGCTCGGCATCATTCTCGGCACGGGCTTCGTGCTCATGCGCCGCAACATGTTCAAGGGCATCGTCGATCCGGACCAGATCGAGCGCTCGTTCCAGCTGCCGGTGTACGGTCTCGTGCCGCTTTCGCCGGAGCAGCTGGCGCTCGAAAAGCGGGCCCCGGTGCGCGGCGGCACGCGTCTGCGTGAAGTGCTCGCGAACTCGCGCCCGAAGGACCTCACGGTCGAAAGCCTGCGTAGCCTGCGCACCTCGCTGCAGTTCAGCGTGATGGACGCGCGCAATCGCGTCGTCATGCTGACGGGTTCGGTGCCGGGCGTGGGCAAGAGCTTCCTCACCGCGAACCTCGCCGTGCTGCTCGCCCATTCGGGCAAGCGCGTGCTGATGATCGACGGCGACATGCGCCGCGGCGCGCTCGAACGCCATCTGGGCGGCCCCCAGGAAAACGGCTTCTCCGAGCTGCTCTCGGGGCAGATTTCGCTGGACGAGGCGATTCGCGCGACCGAAGTGGACAACCTGCACTTCATGTCGTGCGGCCGCCGTCCGCCCAATCCTTCCGAGCTGCTGATGTCGCCGCGTCTGGGCCAGTACCTCGAAGGCCTGTCGAACCGCTACGACGTGCTGCTCATCGACACGCCGCCGGTGCTCGCCGTGACCGACGCCGCCATCATCGGCAGCCATGCGGGCTCGACGTTCCTCGTGCTGCGTTCGGGCATGCACACCGAAGGCGAAATCGCCGACGCGCTCAAGCGACTGCGCAACGCCGGCGTGCGTGTGCAGGGCGGGGTGTTCAACGGCGTGCCGGCGCGTACGCGCGGCAACTACGGCTACGGCTACGCGAACGTGCGCGAGTACCTGAGCGCATGACGCCTTCGCCCCCATCAAGTACAGCCAGGGAGGAACCCGCGATGAAAGTGACCGTGCTCGTGCCGACCTATCGGCGTCCTGATGATCTGTCGCGCTGTCTTTCGGCGCTGCTGCGCCAGCAGCGCGCGCCCGACGAGATCGTGGTGGTGGCGCGCGCCGACGACGAGGCGACGCACGCATGCCTCGCCGAACACGTCACGCCCCGCGTGCTCAACGTGGCGGTGGCCATCGTCGAGGAGCCGGGGCAGGTGGCGGCGCTCAATCGCGGCATCGAGGCCGCGACGGGCGAGGTGATCGCCATTACCGATGACGACGCCGCGCCGCGCGCCGATTGGGTCGCGCGCATCGCGGCGGCCTTCGAGTCCGACCCGAAGCTCGGCGCGCTGGGCGGCCGCGACTGGGTGCACGAAGGCGGCCGCATGATCGACGGCGAGCGCACGCTCGTGGGCAAGCTGCAGCGCTCGGGCCGCATCGTCGGCAACCATCATCTCGGCGCGGGCGGCGCGCGCGAAGTCGATCTGCTCAAGGGCGCGAACATGAGCTATCGGCGCGCGGCGATCGGCGACCTGCGCTTCGACCGACGCCTTCGCGGCACCGGCGCGCAAACACATAACGACATGGCCTTCAGCATGAGCGTGAAGCGCTCGGGCTGGAAGCTCGTCTACGACCCGCTCGTGGCCGTCGACCATTACCCCGCGCCGCGTCCGGGCGAAGACCCGCGCAACGCGCAGACGCTCGCCTCGATCCGCAACGCCGCCTACAACCTGCATATCATCCTGCTCGGCCATCTCACGCCGCTGCGGCGCGAAACCGCCTGGTGGTGGTACGCGCTCGTCGGCACGCGTGTGTATCCGGGCGTCGTGCACACCGGCCTGAGCGCCGTACGCGGCGATTCCGCGGGCGCGGCGTTCGCACGCTGGCGCGCAGTGCGCGGCGGCGCACGAGAGGCGCGCCGCGCGCTCGTTTGAGCGACGCGGCCAACGACTAAACGGAGGACCCCGAATGAGCGGTACGCAAGTCCACGTCCACCTTTTCTATGGCGCCGATCCGCGCCGCTATCGCAAAGGCGAGAACATCGGCAGCCTGTACGGCTACCATCACGCGGAATCTGCGGAATTCGCCCTCAATTACGCGCAGGACGCGAGCGAGAGCACGTCCATGCGGTTCATGCGGCGCGCACTGAAGGCCGCGTTCGGCTTCGACTTCATTCATGCGTGGCGCAATCGCCGCGCCATTCTGCAATCCGACGTCATCTGGACGCACACTGAGCAGGAGCATCTGGCCGTGGCGCTGGTGCTGCTGATGAACGCGAAGAAGGGCGGCGCGCGCCCGCTACTGCTGGCACAAAGCGTGTGGCTGCTCGACCGCTGGCCGGGCTATGGCGCGCTGCGCCGTGCGATTTACAAGCGGCTTCTCAAGCGTGCCGATCTGCTCACCACGCTCGCGAGCGAGAATGCCGCGCTGTGCGGCGAGTATTTCGGGCGCGAGGCGCGTCACGTGCTCTATGGGCTCAATACCAGCGATTTTCCGCTGCGTCCGCCTTCGGAGTGGACGCCGCATACGCCGGTGCGCGTGGCCGCGATCGGCAACGACCGCGACCGCGACTGGGCCACGCTCGTCAGCGCGCTCGGCAACGATTCGCGCTACCAGGTGCGGATCGCCACGCGCCGGCGCATGCCGGCATCGGCGCGCGCGGACAACGTCGAAATCGTGCGCGTTTCCGGCATCAAGCAACAGCACGCGCTGTATGACTGGGCGGACATTATCGTCGTGCCGCTGCGGCCCAACACGCACGCTTCGGGCATCACGGTGATGCTGGAAGCCGCGGCGCTCGGCAAGCCGATGATCGCGACGAAGGTCGGCGCGCTCGAGGACTACTTCGACGACAAGGCCGCCTCGTATGTCGAGCCGTTCAACGCACAGCAGCTGCGCGACGCGGCGAATGCGCTCGTGGCCGACCCGGCGCGGGCGCTCGCCCAGGCGCGTGAAGCCTGCGAGCAGCTGCGCACGCGCGATCTCACGACTGAGCACTTCGCACGGCAGCACGCGCAGCTCACGCGCGAGATGCTGCACGAGCGCGACGCGCTCAATGGCGAGTCGATTGCGAGCGAACCCCGTGGCCGGGGCGTCGCTGCGCGCGGGATGTGATCATGGACGTCACGACCGCTATCCCGGCACCCGCGCCGGCGCCTCAGCCGGGCCGCCGCCGCGGCGGCCTGCGCAGCCTGTTCGGCCGCGATACGCTGCCGCCGCTCGCCTTGTGGGTATTGACAGCGCTCCTGATCGGCGCGCACCAGGGCACCGTTCTTACGCTGGCGTTTCCCGTGCTCGCGATCGCGGTGGGATTCTGGCTCTACTTCGTGAACCCGGTGCGCTATATCGGCTTCATGTGGTGGCTGTGGTTCCTGAGCCCCGAAGTGCGGCGCCTCGCCGACTACGGCAAGGGCGGCTTCACGCCGACCAGCCTCATTCAGGTCGCGCCGCTCGCCGTCACGATGATCAGCGGCATTTCGCTGCTGCGCTACTACCCGATCCTCGGGCAGCGGCGCGGTCTGCCGCTCCTGCTCGCGCTGCTCGGCATCGGCTATGGGTTCGTGGTGGGCGTGGTGGGGAGCGGCCCGGCCGCGGCAGTCTATGACCTTGCCAACTGGATCTATCCGTTTCTGATCGGCTTTCACATCATGGCGCTCACGCGCCAGTATCCCGAGTGCAGCAAGACCATCATCAACACCTTCATCTACGGCATGCTCGTGATGGGCGCGTATGGTCTCGTGCAGTTCTTCATCATGCCGCCGTGGGATGCGATGTGGATGATCGGCTCGGACATGAACTCGCAGGGCGACCCCGTGCCGCTCGGCGTGCGTGTGTTCAGCACGATGAACTCGTCGGGCCCGTTCGCGTTCGCGATGATGGGTGCGATGGTGTTCGTGATGGCCGCGAAGCATCGCGTGCGCTGGGTCGCGGCGGCGTTCGGGTTCTTCTCGTTCGCGCTCTCGCTCGTGCGCTCCACCTGGGGCGGCTGGGCGATCGCGATGGTGATCCAGCTGATGAAGTCGAGCAACAAGGTGCGTATTCGCATCATCATCAGCGCAGTCGTGCTTGCGGGCGTGTGCGTGCCGCTGCTCACGTTCGGTCCTGTGGCGGACCGCATGCAGCAGCGTCTGAATACGCTCGTGAACCTGAAGGACGACCAGAGCTACGAGGCGCGTAACCAGTTCTACGCCGACTTCGCGAAGAAGGCCTTCACCGACGTGACGGGCGAGGGCCTCGGCGCCACCGGCGCATCGACCAAGCTCTCCAGCAATAACGGCCAGCTCGGCCAGTACGGCAGCTTCGACAGCGGCGTGATGAACATTCCGTTCGTGCTGGGCTGGCCCGGCACGCTGCTCTACATGTCGGGCGTGCTGTGGCTGCTCGTGCGTGCGGTGCGGGTGTCGTTTCGGTTTCCCGAGGACCGCTACGTGTGCGCGTGCCTGAGTCTCGCGATATCGATCTTCGCCATGCTCGTGTTTACCAACTCGCTCGTGGGCACCGGCGGCCTGCTGCTCTTTTCGAGCGTGTTTTCCATTCTCAGCGCGGGGCATTGGGCGAAGCTTCAACGCCAGGCCCCGACCACGGAGGTCTCCGATTGAGAGTCGCAATTGTCACGCATGTCGTGCGCCACAATGACGGCCAGGGCCGCGTCAATCATGAAATCGCGCGCGCCGCGCTCGACGAGGGGTTCGAGGTGACGCTGGTCGCCTCGCATGTCGCGCCCGAGCTGCTTGCCCACCCGAAGGTGAAATGGGTGAGCGTGCAGCCGTCTCGCGCATGGCCTACCAACCTGCTGCGCCAGCAGGTATTCGCGTTGAAGAGCGCGCTGTGGCTGCGTCGCAACCGGCGCGAATACGACGTGCTCCATGTGAACGGCTTCATCACCTGGGCACACGCCGACGTCAACACCGCGCACTTCGTGCACGGCGGCTGGGCGCGCAGCAAGTATTACCCGTTCGGTCTCACGCGCGGCCTGTGGTCCGCTTACCAGTTCGTCTACACGCGCGCCAATGCGGTGCTCGAGCGCTGGGCGTACCGGCGCTCGCGCGTGATCGCGGCCGTTTCGCGCAAGGTCGCCGACGAAATTCGCGCCTCGGGCGGCAACCCCGTGGAGCGGCTCGACGTGATCTACAACGGCGTGGACACGCGCGGCTTCTCGGCCGCGAGCGCGGATCGCGCAAAGTTCTCGCTGCCCGCCGACGCCTTCCTGCTGCTTTTCGTGGGCGATCTGCGCACGCCGCGCAAGAACCTCGGCACGGTGCTGCATGCCATGAAGCAGATGCCCGAGAACGTGCATCTGGCCGTGGCGGGCTACCTGCCTGGCAGCCCGTATCCCGAGCTCGCACGCGAGCTGGGCATCGAGTCGCGGGTCCATTTTCTCGGCCTCGTGCGCGAGATGCCCACGCTCATGCGCTCCGTCGATACCTACGTATTTCCTTCGCGCTACGAAGCAATGAGCCTTTCGCTGCTCGAAGCGATGGCGGCGGGCTTGCCCGTCGTCACCGCGCGCACGGCCGGAGGCGCGGAAATCATCACGCCCGATTGCGGCATCGTGCTCGAAGACCCCGACGACGTGCCGGCGCTCGCCAACGCTGTGAAGACGCTCGCCACCGACACGCCGCGCCGCCTCGCGATGGGCGAGGCCGCGGCGGAGCTTGCCACGCAGTTCGGTTGGGCGCGCATGGCCGCGCAGTACATCGCGCTCTACCGGCAACTGGCCGGCGATGCGAGCGAGGCCGCGCGCCGCGAAGAACCCGCATTCGCCGCTGCGACGCTGACGGGCGGGCAATCGCTCCAGCGCGCAGACACCCCCCTGATAACCGCATACGTGCAGAATAAGGACACGCGATGACCACACCATCCATTCAATCGCTGCAGATCGGCATGCACTGGTTTCCCGAGCGCGCAGGCGGTCTCGACCGCATGTACTACTCGCTCGTCGGCGCGCTGCCCGGTGCGGGCGTGCGCGTGCGCGGCGTGGTGGCCGGTTCGCCCAAGGTGGCCCAGGACAGCGGCGGCGCGATTCACGGCTTCGGCTCCGCTTCGCGCTCGCTGCCGTTTCGCCTCATGGATGCGCGCCGCGCGCTGCGCAGCGAGATTCGCCGCCACCGTCCCGACGTGATTTCCTCGCACTTCGCGCTTTACACCTTCCCCGGCCTCGACGTCACGCGCGGCATTCCGCAGGTTTCGCACTTCCAGGGCCCGTGGGCCGACGAAAGCTTCGTGGAAGGCGCGGCCACGCTGAGCCAGCGCATCAAGCACTCGCTGGAGCAGTCGGTGTATGAGCGCTCCTCGCGGCTCATCGTGCTGTCGAAGGCGTTTGGCGACATTCTCACGCGCCGCTACGGCATTTCGCCCGAGCGTGTGCGCATCGTGCCGGGTTGCGTGGATACGGCGCATTTCGACCCGGCCTGCACGACGGCGGAAGCGCGCCTGAAGCTCCAGTTGCCGCAAGGCCGCCCGATCATCCTCGCCGTGCGCCGCCTCGTGCGCCGCATGGGCCTGGAAGATCTGATCGACGCGATCAAGATGGTGAAGCAACGCCACCCGGACGTTCTCCTGCTGATCGCGGGGCGAGGCCGTCTGGAGTCCGAACTGCAGCAGCGCATCGACGAAGCGGGGCTGGCCGACAACGTGAAGCTGCTCGGTTTCGTGCCCGACGCGCACCTGCCTTCGCTCTATCGCGCGGCCACGCTGAGCGTGGTGCCGACGGTCGCGCTGGAAGGCTTCGGCCTGATTACGGTGGAGTCGCTCTCCGCGGGTACGCCGGTTCTGGTGACGCCGGTGGGCGGTCTGCCGGAGGCAGTGGCGGGTCTGTCACAGGATCTCGTGCTGCCGAGCACGGGCGCGGACGCGATCGCCGATGGCATCGACGGCGCGCTCTCGGGCCGCATCAAGCTGCCGGATGACGAGGCATGCAAGGCGTATGCGCGCGAGCACTTCGATAACGCCGTGATCGCGAAGCGCGTGGCCGGTGTCTACGCGGAAGGCATCGCCGCTCACTGAAGCGGGTCGATCGACCGAAAGAAAACCGCCGAGAGAGCGGCGGTTTATCTGTAGAACAAGAGTCAGCAGGCGGCGCGCTATTGCGTTTCGAGCACGCGTTCGCGGGCCTCTTCGTACATCCAGCGCAACGTTTCTTCGAGGTGCTTGCGCGAGCTGTCGCCGACGATGGAACGCAGCTTCGCGTTCGACCCGATCAGCTGACGCACTTCGTTGGCGCGGACGAAACGCGGATCGATGTGCACCTCGATCTCGTAGCCGGCGATGCGCGCGAGCATGTCGAGCAGCGCGCCAAGCGTCTGGCCGCTACCCGAGCAGACGTTGACGGTGGCGCCGCGCGGCGCGACTTCGACGAGCCGCGCATAGGCGTTCACCACGTCGCGCACGTCGGAGAAGTCGCGCGCCACGTGGAGGTTGCCAAGCGAAATCTGTTTTTCGCCGCGAGCGTAGTGGTCGACGATCTTCGGGATCAGGAAGTCTGGCGACTGGCCCACGCCCGTGTAGTTGAACGGGCGCGCGACAACGATCGGCAATTGCGCCTGAAAGCGCCTCGCGACGTATTCCATCGCGAGCTTGCTGACCGCGTAGTCGTTGGCGGGCTGGGGCTCGACATGCTCGTCGATCACGCCGTTGGTGGCGTTGCCGTAGACGTTCGCGCTGCTGGCCAGCAAGACGGCGCGCGGCACGTGCTTCTGCTGCGCGAGCGCCTCGAGCAGATTGCGCGTGCCGACGACGTTCACGACATAGGTGCGCGCCACGTCGCTGTCGGCCACGTGGGCCACTGCGGCGAGATGCACGACCACGTCGGGCTGCACGGATTCGAGCGCATGGGCGATCGCGGCACGGTCGAGCAAGTCGGCTTCGATTGCGGTGGCGCCGAACGGGAAGGCTTCCGCGCCCAGCGACTCGCCCGCCCGCACGGTGCCACACACACGGTAGCCGTCCGCCGCGAGGCGGGCGGCCATATAGCGGCCCGTAAAGCCGCCAATGCCCGTGATGAGCGCGCGCGGACGGCTAGCCGGATCAGAATGTGTCATGGCGTTCGTTGCGCGCAAGGTCGGCCGTGACCATCATCTGGCAGAGCTGCTCGAGCGAAGTTTGCGGCTTCCAGCCGAGTTTTTCCTGCGCCTTGGTCGCGTCGCCAATGAGCAGATCGACTTCGGCGGGGCGGTAGTAGCGCGGGCTCACGCGCACGAGCGTGCGGCCGGTGGCGACGCAGATGCCGGCTTCGCGCTCGCCCTTGCCCGACCATTCGAGCTGGAAGCCGGCGGCGGCGAAGGCCATTTTCACGAAGTCGCGCACGGTTTCGGTGCGGCCGGTGGCGAGCACGTAGGTGTCGGGCTCGTCGGCCTGCAGCATGCGCCACATGCCTTCGACGTATTCGGAGGCGTAGCCCCAGTCGCGCTTGGCGTCGAGGTTGCCGAGTTCGAGCATGTTCAGCTTGCCGAGCTTGATCTTGGCGACGCTGTCGGTGATCTTGCGCGTGACGAACTCGCGCCCGCGCAGCGGCGACTCGTGGTTGAAGAGAATGCCGCTCGTCGCGAAGATGTCGTAGGACTCGCGGTAGTTGATGGTGGACCAGTGCGCGAACAGCTTGGCCACGCCATAGGGGCTGCGCGGATAGAACGGCGTGTCCTCGCATTGCGGAATCGCCTGGACCTTGCCGAACATTTCAGAGGTCGAGGCTTGATAGAAGCGCGTTTTCGGATTCACGACGCGAATCGCTTCGAGCATGTTCAGCACACCGATGCCGGTGACTTCGGCGGTCGTGGCGGGCTGGTCGAACGACACGCCCACGAAGCTCTGGGCGGCGAGGTTGTAGACCTCCTGCGCCTGGGCGCGTTCGACGAGGCGCAGGGTCGAGCCCGCGTCCGTGAGGTCGTGTTCGACGAGTTCGAGCGACGGATGGTCGAGGATCCCCAGCTCGTTCATGCGCCAGAAGTTCACGGAGCTGGTACGGCGATAAGTGCCGGTGACGTTGTAGCCCTTGTCGAGCAGAAGGCGCGTGAGGTAGGCGCCGTCCTGGCCGGAAACACCGGTGATGATCGCTTTGCGACGTTCGTTCATGTGATGTGCCTTTGAAGTGTCGAACGGGATTCAGGAATTACGATTGCGGGCTCGACTGGCTCACACGCGCAGTAAGGTCGACCGGCTCAGCCGCAGAGCGGCGGCGCGGTCCGCGCGTGAGGCGGCGCTCGAAGAGAAACCAGCTCGCGCTTGCATAAGCGAGTGTGAGGACGAGCGCAATCGCGGCGCTCTTGATGCGGCCGTAGTGGAGCGGCCACACGGCATAGAGGATCGTGAGGTGAATGAGGTAGATCGTGTAGCTGATCGTGCCGATATACACGAGCACTGGGTTCGAAAGCAGGCGCCGCACGATGCCTTTCGACTGCAGTGCAAACACGACGATGGAGGTGCAGAGCACAAGCGAAACGCTATAGAGCATGGCGTTGGAGAGCGGCGTGTTCATGCCTCGAAAGCGCGGGTAGTGCAGGTGCAGCCAGGCCAGCACGCCGAGCGCCGCGAAAAAAAGCACGGCGGCGGGCCACTTGAAGGGCTCGAGCGCGTTGCGGTCGCGGCGCACGAGCACGGCGAGCAGCGCGCCAGCAGCCAGCAGGTCCATGCGGAACGGCGTGAGGTAGTAAATCGGCCAGTACGAGTCGAACCACGGCGTCGCGACGGCGCGCAGTACGGGCACGAGAAAGATGAGCGCGGCGGCCACCACGGCCATGAGCCGTTGCGGCAGGAGCAGCACGACGAAGGGCCAGACGATGTAGAACTGCTCTTCTACGGCAAGCGACCAGAGGATGTTGAGGCTGTCGTGTCCGCTCTGGCCGAGTGCGTCGCCGATATTGGTGGCGAAGAATGCATACCACGGCCAGTAGTGCGCCCAGCCGAAGCCGAACAGCAGCGACGAAACAATGAGCAGCAGCACGTAGGGCGGCAGGATACGGCGCACCCGACGCGCATAGAAGTAGCTGAAATACGATTGCCCGCGCGCCTTGCGCTCGAGCAGGATGCCGGTGATGAGAAAGCCGCTCAGCACGAAGAACAGGTCGACGCCCATCCACAGCGGCGCGCGCAACGCGTGCTGCGCGAACACGGCGAGCACGGCGAAGGCACGCAGACCGTCCAGCTGGACGATGCGGTGGGAATGGTTGGCGGGGCCTTGTTGATTGACTAGGCGGCTAACGGTCATCGGTTCTCCGGTGGGTTCATGCATGCGCGATTGCTTCGCGATTCATTCTAGAAAGAATTAAATGTTCAAAAAGCCGAAATATATTGATTCCAGATTTTTGAATTTAAATACCGGAATTTGCGCGATATGAAATGCGCATTACCGTATGGAAATCGGGATTGGCCTAGCTGAACACCGCACCGCACGGCCTTTTCGGCGTGATATCGGCGTTTGAGAATTTATTTCCGAATGGCTCAGAAATGGGTCATAAATACTGAATTTTTTTGAATTATTTTCCCTTTTTTGGAGGCGATTTTTCACCGGGTTTGTACGGCATGATCCTGGCAGATTGCCGTCATCAGACCGGAGGAATTTGCCTTGCCGTTATCGAATCCCGATCGCCGCTTGCGCAGGACGTTGGCACTGGCCGCGATGTGCACGTTTATCTGCACGTCGTCGGTTCAGACCATCGCCGCGCCGCAACTCAATGTGACGACCTCGTGGATCGGCAATAGCTTTGGCAACGGCCAGGGCACGTGGATGCAAATCAACGTCACGGCCATCGCCGTCACGCCCGAAGGCAAGTTGTTCACCAACGCGCCGTGGGACGAGAGCGGCGCCGAGATCAGCGCGTATCAGGACGGCAAGCCGCTCGGCTTTGCCGGCGGCACACACGGCTGGGGCGGCGCCGGCGGCAACGCCGTGGCCGTGAATCATCGCTATCTGTATGCGGCGGTTGGCGTGGGCAACGAGAAGGGGCATCTCGTCGGCAGCGGTATCTGGCCCGCGAAGGGCAGCCAGTGGTACGGCATCACGCGCCGGCCGCTCGACGAGCCCAAGCGCGCCGCCGCGTTTCAGTCGTCGCCCGATCCGCTCAATCCGCATGCGCAGCTTTCTGCGTCGTTCCTGAAGATCAACGAAGTGCCCACGGGCACGCATGCCGACATTGGCGGACTCGCCGCGACGGATTCGACGCTCTATGTGAGCAACACGCCGATGAACCGCATCGAGGTGTACGACGCGAACTCGATGCAGCGCAAGGCGCAATGGGACATGCAGGCGCCGGGCCGTATCGCGCTCGCGGCCGACGGGTCGCTGTGGGTGCTGACAGGCGCCGAAGCGGGTAAGGGCGACGCTCGCCCGCGCGTCGAACATTACTCCGCGGACGGCAAGCGCCTCGACGACACGCTCGCGCTGCCCGACGATTCGGTGCCGGTGGATCTCGCGTTCAATCCGCAGCAACGCCTGCTGATCGCCGATAACGGGCCGCGCCAGCAGATCCTCATCTTCACGCGCAACGGCCGTGCGTGGACGCAAAGCGCCACGCTCGGCGAACGCGGCGGCATCTTCTCGGGCGTCGCGGGCCGGCCGGGTCCGGGCCGCTTCAACGGCCTCACGGGCGTTGGCACCGATGCGCACGGGAACATCTACGTCTCTACCAACGGCGTCGGGCCGCAGCATGAAGACAACATCGGCGCGGGCCTTGGCGCGACGCTGGAGGCCTATACGCCTGCCGGCAAGCGCCTGTGGAACCTGGAAGGCCTGCTGTTCGTGGACGGCGCGTGGGTGGACCCGCAGCGCCCCAACAGCGTCTATACGGGCAACAAGCGCTTCGAACTCGACTTGTCGAAGCCGCCGGGGCAGGACTCGAAATATGTCGGATTCCTGTCCAATCGTTTCCGCTATCCCGACGACCCGGTCTTTCACACCGATCAGTGGCCGGGCCTGCCTACCGCGCGCGCGTTGAACGGGCACACGTTCCTGTTCCTCACCGACATGTACGCGGACCACCTGAAGATCTACCGCTTCGACGCGCAGCGCGACGGCGAGACCGCGATTCCCTCGGGACTCATCGCGGGCCGCGGCCGCGGGGTGCAGAACGTGCCGAACGCGCCGCCCGGCGGTGACTGGATCTGGCGCGATGCGAACGGCAACGGTGCGCTCGACGCCGACGAATTCACGCGCAATCCGGGCCGCGACCATCTGGCGGGCGGCTGGGGCTGGTGGATCGACACGCGCGGCGACATCTGGCGCGCGCGCGACGACAAGGGCATCTGGCGCTTCCGCTTTGGCGGGCTCGACGCGAAGGGCAACCCGATCTACGCGTACGACAAGCTCGACAAGTACGCGGTCCCCGCGCCGTTCACCGAGGTGCATCGCGCGATCTACGAGCCGCAGACCGACACGCTCTACGTGACGGGCTACACGGCCGATGCGCCGCACGATCCCGGTTTCTGGAAGGAAGCGGGGCGCGTGCTGGTGCGCTACGACAAGTGGTCGAGCGGCCACCCGGAGCAGCACTACATGCTGCGCCTGCCGTGGGACCCGAAGGCGAAGCCGCCTGTCACGCCCGCGGGGCTCACGGTGGAAGGCCAGTACGTGTTCGTGGTCGAGCCCGCGGGCAACGTCCACGTGTACGACAAGGACAGCGCGAAAGAGATCGGCACCTTCGGCCCGGGCGCGGAAGTGGGCAACACCTCGGGTTGGGTCGACGTGCCGTTCGGGATCACCGCGCATCGCGAAGCGAACGGCGAATACCTCGTGTTCGTCGAGGAAGATGCGCGCGGCAAGGTGCTCATGTACCGCTGGAAACCGGCCTGACCCGTTACGGGCCACGCAACTGGATACCTAATGGACAAAGGAATACTGCGCAACGTCGCAATCAATCTGTTCGGTCTCGTGCTGCCGACCTTCGTGTCGCTCGTCACGGTGCCTTCGTATATCCGCCTGCTCGGCGTGGAGCGCTATGGCGTGATCGCGCTCGTCTGGACCCTGATCGGCTACTTCAGCGTGCTCGATCTCGGCATGAGCATGGCCGCGCAGAACCAGATCTCGAAGGCGTATGCATCGAAAGACGCCGACGCCTGCGAGCGTGTGTTCTGGAGCGCGTTCTGGCTGAACTTCACGACTGGCGCGATTGGCGGCCTGCTGATCTATTCGGGCGGCGCGCTCTATACCGCGTATTTCACGCACGTCACGCCCGAATTGCGGCACGAAGTCTATCTCGCGCTGCCCTGGCTCGCCGTGGCGATTCCGGTGGCGAACGTCTCGTGGGTGTTCGCGGGCGCGATCAACGGCGCGGAGCGCTTCGGCATCTACAACACGAACCAGACGCTCGGCACGTTCCTGTTCCAGTTGCTGCCGCTCGCCGCCGCCTGGGCGTACGAACCGAATCTGCAGACCGTGCTGGCCGCCGCTGTGTTTGCGCGTCTCGCGGCCGCCATCCTGCTCGGCCGCTCGGCGCTGCGCGTGCTCGGCATTCGCAAGGTGCGCGGGCCGCGCCTCGATACCTCGAAGGCGCTCTTCAATTTCGGCGGCTGGATGCTGGTCGCGAGCATCACGACGATGGTCGCGGATTCGCTCGACCGCATGATGCTGGGCGCGGGCCTCGGTGCGCGCTTCGTCACGTACTACACGGTGCCGCAGAACCTCGTCACGCGCCTGAACATGGTGCCGAACGCGCTCGTGCGCACGCTGTTTCCGCGCCTCTCCGCGCTGGGCCGCGAGCATGCGGATGAAATCGCCGCGCAGTCGCTGCAGTTTCTCAATGCCGTGTTCACGCCCATCGCCATCGGCGCGATCGTGGTGCTGCAGCCCTTCCTGCATGCGTGGGTCGGCCCCGTGATCGCCGAGCACGGCGCGCCGGTTGGACGCGTGCTGATCATCGCCGTGTGGCTCGTCGGGCAGGCGGGTGTCACGCGCATTCTCATCCAGTCGCAAAACAATCCGGCTGTCGCCGCGCGCGTCGGGCTCGTGGAGCTGCCGCTCTTTGCCGGTCTGCTGTGGCTCGGCATATCGCGCTACGGCTTGCCGGGCGCGGCCGCCGCCGTGCTGTTTCGCGCACTGTTCGACTACGTCGTGCTGCTGTGGCTTTCGCGCATTCATAGCCGCACGATCATCGTCGATATGTTTGCACACCTGAGTTTTCTCGCCGCCGCGCTCGCACTTGCGTGGTGGCTGCCGGACGCGCTGTACGCAATCGGCGCCGGTGTCGTGCTCGCGCTCGCCAACGTGGTGTGGTCCGTTGCGACCACGCCGATGCTGCGCGGCTACGCCCGTTCCCTTCTCTTTCGACTGAATTCACGGAAAAGCGCATGAGTCACGAACTGATCGACGAAGCGGCGCCGTCCGAAAGCGCCGCCGCGCCCATTCAACGGCGCGACGCCACCAAACCGCGACGGCCCGAAACGGGCGCCGTCATGCCGCTGCGGCCACTGCGGCCAGCGCTCGCCGCAGGCCGTGCGCCGCGCGTGGCCATCGTGCACGACTGGCTCGTGACCTACGCGGGCGCGGAGCGCGTGCTCGAGCAGATCCTTGCCTGCTTTCCGGATGCGGACCTGTTCTCCGTCGTCGACTTCGTCGATGCGAAAGACCGCACGTTCCTGCGCGGCAAGCGCGCCACGACCTCGTTCATCCAGAAGCTGCCCGGCGCGCGCAAGCGTTATCGCGCGTACCTGCCGTTCATGCCGCTCGCCATCGAACAGCTCGACGTGTCGGGCTACGACGTGGTGATTTCGAGCAGCCACGCGGTGGCCAAGGGCGTGCTCACCGGACCGGACCAGTTCCATATCAGCTACGTGCATTCGCCGATCCGCTATGCGTGGGACCTCCAGCATCAGTACCTGCAGGAGTCGAGCCTCACGCGCGGGCCGAAGTCGATGCTCGCGCGCCTGATCCTGCACTACATCCGCAACTGGGACGTGCGCACGGCGAATTCGGTGGACCAGTTCGTCGCCAACTCGGAGTTCATCGCGCGGCGCATTCAGAAGGTGTATCAGCGCCAGGCCGAGGTGGTCTATCCGCCCGTGGATGTCGACGCGTTCGAGCTGGAAACCACCAAAGAAGACTTCTATTTGACCGCCTCGCGGCTCGTGCCGTACAAGAAGATCGACCTGATCGTCGAGGCGTTCGCGCGCATGCCCGAGCGCCGTCTCGTGGTGATCGGCGACGGCCCCGACATGCACAAGGTTCGCGCGAAGGCGGCGCCCAACGTCGAAGTGCTGGGCTATCAGCCGTTCGCCGTACTGCACGACCGCATGCGGCGCGCCAAGGCCTTCGTGTTCGCAGCGGAAGAAGACTTCGGCATTTCCGTGGTCGAGGCGCAGGCTTGCGGCACGCCCGTGATTGCATTCGGCAAGGGCGGCGCGCTCGAAACGGTGCGCGACACCGGTTCGCGCCCCACGGGCTTGTTCTTCGAAGAACAAAACGCAGACGCGATCATCGATGCCGTCGAATCGTTCGAAAGCGATCCAGGCCGATTCCGCGCCGAGGATTGCCGCGCGAACGCCGAGCGCTTTTCTTCGCGACATTTCCGCGAGCAATTCTTCGCGCGTGTGGCGAAGGCGGTGCCGACGATTGCGCAGGCGGGCTCGGCACACGGCGCGGCACCGTTCGAGATCGAAGCGGACGCACCGGAAGCGCCGCGCGTGCTCGCCATCGACCAGAGCGGCGTGCTGGGTGGTGCTGAGCTATCGCTGCTGGAAGTGGTGAAGGGCTTGCGCTCGCGTATCGACGTGCTGCTCTTCAATGACGGACCCTTCAGGGAGGCGCTCGACAAAGCCGGTGCGCGTGTGGAGGTGCTCGATTCGGGCGCGTTGAGCAACGTGCGCCGCGATGGCGGCTCGGCGCCGCGACTGGGCGTGCTTGCGGGCATCGCCGCGCTCGTGCGCGAGACGCGCCGCCGCGCGCGCGGAGCCGACGTGCTTTACGCCAACACGCAGCGTGCGATGGTGATCGGCGTGCTCGCGGGCAAGCTCGCACGCAAGCCGGTGGTCTGGCATTTGCGTGACATCGTGAGTGACGAGCATTTCGGCCGTGTGCAGCGCGCCGTGATCAAGGGCTGCGCGAAGCTGGGACTCGCGCATGTGATCGCGAACTCGCATGCGTCGGCGAAGGTGTTTGCGCAGCTCACGCGCTTCGACGCGAAGCGCATCGACGTGGTGCACAACGGCGTGGATGAATCGCCGTTCCGTGCGCTCGCGCGCGTGCCGCAGGCTCAGTTGCGCGCGCAGATCGGCTTGCCCGAGGATGCGTTCCTCGTGGGTGCGTTCAGCCGTCTTGCGCGCTGGAAGGGCCAACACGTGCTGCTCGAAGCGTTGCTCGACGAGCCGCGTGCGCATGCCGTGTTTGTGGGGGCGCCGCTGTTCGGTGAGGATGCGTATGCCGCTGAGCTGCATGCGTTTGTCGAAGCGAATGGGCTGCAGGAGCGTGTGCATTTTCTCGGCTTCCGGCATGACATTGCTGCGTGCATGCGTGCCGTCGATGTGATCGCGCATACGTCTATTACGCCTGAGCCGTTTGGGCGTGTGGTGGTGGAGGGGATGCTGGCGCAGCGGCCGGTGATCGCCTCGCGTGATGGCGGTGTGACTGAGATTGTCGAGCATGGTGAGAGCGGGTTGCTCTGTACGCCAGGTGATGCGAAGGAGCTGGCTGCCACTATCGCCAGACTGCACGATGACGCGGCGTTGCGGGATGGACTTGCTGCGCAAGGGCTTGCTACTGCTCGGGAACGGTTTGGGAAGCAGCAGTATGTTGATGCTGTCGAGCGCGTGTTGGATGGGGTTGTTGCTCGTGGCAAGTAGTTGGTTTTTTTAGGCCTTGGTCGCGGCGCTTTGCCGTTTTGGCCTTTCCTTGCTTTCGCATCGGTATGCGAGTGTTGCCCCTGTGCGGGGCGGCACCTACTTTTCTTTGCAGCGGTGTACAGACCGGAGACATGATTGACAGGTGTATGGGGACATGGTTGACACTTTTGGGCAACCCAACGCCCGAATCCATCCATGCCCTGGAATGTAAAAGACACCATGAGCCTCAGACAGGAATTCGTCAGTCTGGCAGCCGCACAGAGCCTGCCCTTCAGTGAGCTGTGCCGGCGTTTCAACATCAGCCGCCAGACCGGCTACAAATGGCTTGAACGCCATCGCGACGAAGGCCC
>NZ_JAMBPS010000037.1:0-82314 GCF_024206515.1 Paraburkholderia sp. CNPSo 3281
TCCCGGCATTGAACTCCGAATCTTCCATCCACGATCCGATCTCGTCGAGATTTCGCATCGCATGCACGACAAACTGTTCCTGGTTGGCGACACGGCCGTGATCGGCAGTACCTCGATCTGGGATGCGAGCTTCCGTAACTGGCTCAGCGAGCGCGATCTGATGGTGTCGGGCGACGCCGGCCAGGATGCTTCCTCCCTGCACGCCATGTACCAGCATTTCGCCCTGTTCTGGAATAGCCCGGAAGTGGTTCGCCCCGAGCCGGAAAAATTCCTCAAAGTCGCAAGTCCTTATCGCGTCTCCGAGGGTTATGCGACGCTGGACCCGGCGCGCATCCATTATTGGCGCGAATGGCTGCTGGCTCCGCTCGATGCTGCAGCCCGGGCGACAGACCTGGACGTTACCGATACACCAACTGCCTCCGATACGCCCAATGATCCCGCCGCTCCGCCCGTTCCCGGGGCGTATTTTGATCCCGCCTGGATGCCGATCGCCTGCGAGCGCCTGCACTATGTCCACGACTGGCCCGACAAGCGCTCGCCAGGCACGTTGCAGGACATGCTACAAGCATTCGATACGGCGCAGCACGAAATCCTGATCATCAACCCCTACCTGATCCTGGTGCCGGAACTGCGCGAGGCGCTTGAGCGCAAGCGGCGCGAAGGTGTCCACGTGATCCTGGTGAGCGCCTCGCTGGCGAGCATCACGCAGGAATTCCCCGCAGTCGGGCGCGCCTATGCCGACGATCTGCCCGGCTTGGTGAATGCCGGGATCGAGGTGCGCGAATATTCCGACCAGGAGAACCGCATGATGCACGCCAAGCTGGTCCTCATCGACGGCCATCGATATTATCTCGGCAGTTTCAATTTCGATTCGCTGTCGGCCCGCCTGAATACCGAAAACGGCCTGTGGATAGATATCCCTGAGGACGGGCTCGATCCCTTGCAAGACAGCGTGGCGTACTTCCTGCGCAACTCAAGTTCGGTGAGCGACGCCAATGGCCGCCTTCTGGCGGATCCCGATGCGCGCTGCCGGGTCGCTGGCTGCGGCGGCGCCTGGTGGTGGGCGACGATGCTATTCAGGAACTTCCTCTGAGCGCGGCGTGCCCTGTTGCTAAACTACGTGGCCAGCTCGGGTCGCCGTCCGTACTGTGTCGCGCGCAGTAGTCGGCCACAACCGGTCCGCCACGCCAGCGAGCCGACAGTCACTCGACCGTCCGGTTTTGGCCTTTAAAGCGGACGCCACCTGGTCCAGCGGACAATCGGCGGCTCTGTTCTTCTGCGACGGCTCGTTGTCCGCTTCGGACATTTGACCAATATCCACGAAGCTTTCCTGAAGCTGGTCTGCTACGTCATAGAGTGGAAGCACATGTACACTCATTTTGGTAACGGCTGTTGATTCGCAGGACTGTCCAGATCCTGGAACAACTCATGCACCAGAACTCGCAACCAACGCACCGCAGCGTCGTCGTGAAAGCGCTTGTGCCAGTGTTGACGAAGTCGGAATGTCGGCGAATCGAACGGCAGAGCGTGCACTGCGACACCTCGAGCATTCCGGAATAACTCGCCTGTTTCCCGCGGCACGATGGCGATGAGATCCGACTGCGAGACAATCTCGAGCAGGCTCAGGAAGCGGGAAACCTGTAGCGGCACGTTGCGCACGATTTTCTTTTCCACCATGTGTCGCAGGATGATCTCTTGACTCCGGCCCGGAGTGGCCACGTCGACATGCGGGGCCTGCAGGAATCGGGTCATCGTCAGCTTGCCCTTCACATGGCGATTGTCCTTCGCCGCGATCGCAACAAAGTGACTCGTGAAAAGGCCTTGCTGATAAAAGTCTGCGCCGACGAGGTCGGGATAGTACCCAACAGCAAGGTCGACATCGCCAGACTCCAGCTGTTGCTCCAGCGCCGACGGTGTCAGTGAAAAAACCCGAAGCTGCAAATGTTGCCCGTGGCTCCGTAGTGCGCGCATCAACGGTGGCGTAAAGAAGCTTTCGCCCACATCGCTCGTAGCGATCCGGAATTCCCGATTCGAACTCGCTGGGTCGAACATCGCCGGGCTGAGCAAGCCGGACTGGATGCGTTGCAGGACGTCACGCACGGTGTCCACCATGGCTAGCGCCCGCGGTGTAGGCTGCATGCCCGACTTGACGCGCACAAACAGCGGATCATCAAAGGCCGCACGCATCTTTAGCAATGCATAGCTCATCGCAGGCTGGCTCAGCCCAAGCTCGCGCCCGGCAACCGTCACATTGCGGTGCCGGAACATCGCATCGAAGACAACCAGCAGGTTCAGATCTAGATTACCAAAATCCATAATTTGGATTGCGACTATTGAAGTTGCCTGATTGACGAATAATGGTCAGAAATCGATCATTCTGTCAACGGGTCATGGCGGAGCAGCCAGACCCCAAGTCAATCGCAGAAATACTGGAGACAGGCGTGGCGAACGCAAACCTTCCCCTCATCGTGGTCGGCGGCGGCCTCGGCGGACTGAGCCTTGCCCTGGCGCTGGGCCAGAACGGGCGCCGGGTGCATGTCCTCGAGCAGGCAGCCCAGATCTCGCCGATCGGCTATGGCATTCAGCTCGGACCGAACGTTTTCAAGGCCTTTGACCGGCTGGGGCTTTCGGAGACAGTTAAAGCCTCCGCAGATTTCCCGGTCTCTCTGGCCATGCCGGACGCGGACAGCGGTCAAACCCTTGTGCAGGTGCCTTTGACCTCGGAAAAATTCTACCGGCGGTTCAAGAATCCGTACATCGTCATCCACCGGGCTGACATTCACAACATCCTGCTGGAAGCCTGTCGTCGCACACCGGGCGTTGAACTGATAGTCAACGCTACAGCGGTGAACTTCGAAGACCGCGGCAGCGACGGTGTGCGCGTCACTTGCGCGGACGGGCGAACTTTCGAGGGTGCCGCGCTGATCGGTGCCGATGGCATCAAGAGCAAGGTACGGGAATATGTTGCTGGCGAGGAGCCTGCTCGTTCGGTCGGCTATGTCGCGCACCGCACCATCATCGACATGAAAGATGTTCCCGCTGATCTGCCTCATCAGCAGAACGTCGTGCTATGGGCCGGGCCTGGTTATCACGTCGTGCACTATCCGCTTCGAAACCGGACCATTTTTAACATCGTGGCAGTCTTCAAGGATCCTGCTCCCGGCCACGGTGATCTGCGGGTCACGCACGAGGAAGACGTCAAGCATGTGTACGCCAACGCACACCCTGCTCTAAAGAAGCTCCTGTCGATGATGGATCTCGAACGCCGCTGGGTTCTGGCCGACCAGGATCCGATCCGGCAATGGACGCGCGGACGCGTGGCACTGCTGGGCGACGCCGTGCATCCGACCCTGCAGTCATTGGCGCAGGGTGCCGGCATGGCAATCGAGGACGCCGTGTGCCTCGCGGACCTTCTGAACAGCACGGACTACGACTATGAGCGCGCGTTCAGCGAGTACCCGCGGCGCCGTCTCGTTCGCAGCGCGCGCATCCAGCTGGGCTCGCGCGAGCTCTGGGAGTTCTATCACGCCGAGGGCATCGCGCGCGAAGTGCGGGATGCGGGGTTGAAAGAACGCCGCGAGGACGACTACTACGACTGCCTCGAATGGATCTGGAAGGGCGACCCCTCCATCGTCGGGGCCTGACGGTCGCGTTACTGCTGTTTCAGTTTCCACCGATAAGGAACATATCATGAGCGCACAAGCCGAAGTCGCTGAGCAAAACAATCATGCAAACAATGCCGCCGCGTATCGCGAACAACTGGCGGCACTGAACGTCGCCCCATTGTGGGACGTACTGAAGGGGCTTGTCCCGAACGAGCCACGCCCGAAAGCCACGCCTCACAACTGGCAGTGGGCCGTGATGCGTGATCGGCTGATCGAGTCCGGTACCGTCGTGAGCGCCGAAGAAGCGGAGCGACGCGTTCTGATGCTGGAGAACCCCGGTTTGGGCGGTTTGCCGAATGCCACCGATACGATCTACGCGGGCTTGCAACTGATTCTTCCTGGCGAAATCGCACGCGCACATCGCCACACCCAGTCTGCATTGCGTTTTGTGCTTGAAGGCGTCGGAGGCTATACGTCTGTCGACGGCGTTCGCACCGAGATGCTTCGAGGCGATTTTATCGTGACGCCTGCGTGGACCTGGCACGACCACGGTAATGACGGCAACGGCCCCGTCATGTGGCTCGACGGGCTGGACGTGCCGCTCGTGACTTTCCTGCGCGCCGGATTCCGGGAGGAGTACGAAGCTGCCACGCAATTTCCTCGCAAAGGAGACTCCGATCAGGTGCTCGTGCGGTACGCCGACGCGCTGCTGCCGCTGGAGAGCAAGCATACGGGGTTGACCTCCCCGATCTTCAATTACCCGTATGTCCGGACCCGGGAAGTCCTCGATGAGCTTGCACGTAATTCGGACATCGATGCATGCCACGGTGTCAATGTTCGCTACGCCAATCCGCTGACCGGTGGTTGGGCGATGCCGACCATTGCTGCCTCGATGCGCCTCATCCCGCGCGGCTATACCACCGAATTCTTCCAGTCGGTGGAAGGCACGGTCCTCGTCGGCGTCGAAGGTTCCCCTTCGGTCGAGATTGAAGGTGTCGGCAGCTTCGACATCTCGGACAACGATGTATTCGTGGTGCCCGGCTGGAGCCGCTGGCGCATGAGCGCCGATGCGAGCGAAGACGCAGTGCTGTTCGTCTATTCCGATCGACCGGTCTACGAGAAACTCGGCCTTTACCGCGAAAAGCGCGGTTGACCCCCACCTTGACGCAGGATTAAGCCATGAAGATTTGCCGCTTTAACGATAACCGTATCGGAGTCATCCGCGGCGATGCGGTCTACGACATCACGCCCCTGTTCAAGTCGCTCGGCGAACCCGGCTGGCCGTATCCGTCTTACGACTGGATCATCGGGAATTTTCCCCGCGTCCAGGCACAGATCGAGCCGTTCCTGGCTCGTGCGACGACCCGCGCCCTGTCGGAGGTGACGCTTCAAGCACCCGTTGCGAACCCGGGCAAGATGATCGGTGCGCCGATCAACTACCGTGATCACATCGACGAGGCCAATGCCGATCAAGAGATTGCTAACGGCAAAACGTTCACGACGCTTGAACAGTTCGGTCTGTTTATCAAGGCGCCGACTGCGCTGAACGGCCCGGACGGCATTGTCGAGTTTCCGTTTCCGGAGCGCCGCACTGACCACGAGGTCGAACTGGGCGTGATCATCGGTAAACAGGCGAAGCGGGTACCGCGCGAGTGCGCTCTCGAGTACGTCTTCGGTTACTGCGTCGCGCTGGACATGACTGTGCGCGGCCCCGAATTCGCGGGATTCCGCAAGTCGGCCGACACGTTCGCGGTCATCGGGCCGTGGATCACGACTGCCGACGAGATTGCGGACCCGAACGCGCTTGATCTCGAACTGACGGTCAATGGCGAGCCGCGCCAGAAGTCCAATACTAAGTATCTGATCTACAACGTTCAGCACCTGATTGAATATGCGTCGGCGATGTACACGCTGCAGCCAGGCGATGTGATCATGACCGGAACCCCGGCAGGGGTTGGCCCTGTGAAGCCGGGGGATGTGATCAATGCCCGCGTGGCGAGCCTGGGCGAACTGACAGTGCGGATGGCACAGTCATGAAGGACAAGCCGACTCACCAGGCGAGCGAACCCACAGCGGATGCAATGCCGCTCGTGGGCGTCAAGGTGCTCGAACTCGGCTCGCTGATCGCGGGGCCAACCTCGCAATCCTTCGCATGACGCCGACGCAGTCGCTGGCCCAGTTCGCCGATATTGCTGTCGAATCTAACACTACGGGTCAAGGGAGCGCGTGATGGGAACGACTCTGGTCGAGAAACTTTGGCAACGCCATGTCGTGCACGAAGCGGTAGACGGGCCGGCATTGTTGTACGTCGATCGTCACCTGGTTTATGAGGTAACCAGCCCACAGGCGTTCGAAGGCCTGAGGTTGAGTGGACGCAAGCCGTGGCGCGCGCAGACAGTACTCGCCACCGCGGACCACAATGTGCCGACGACCGCGCGTTCCCAGGGGATCGCGGATCCGCTTTCGCGCATCCAGGTGGAACAGCTGAGCCGCAACTGCAAGGAGTTCGGCATCACCGAGTTCGGCCTGACGGATACGCGCCAGGGGATCATCCATGTGATAGGTCCCGAGCAGGGCGCGACGCTCCCTGGTATGACAGTAGTCGCGGGAGATTCGCATACGAGTACGCACGGTGCATTTGGCGCGTTGGCATTCGGTGTCGGCACGTCGGAGGTGGAGCACGTGCTTGCCACTCAATGCCTTTCGGTTGGACGGATGACGCCGATGCTGGTGCGTGTCGAAGGTGAATTGCCATCAGGCGTCACGGCAAAAGACCTGATACTGCACATCATTGGCGTGATAGGCACTTCCGGCGGCACGGGCTACGCCATCGAGTTTGGCGGCAATGCCATCAGGGCGCTGTCGATGGAGGGGCGGATGACGTTGTGCAACATGGCGATCGAGGCCGGTGCACGCGTTGGTCTGGTTGGTGTGGACCAGAAGACGATCGACTACCTCAAAGGGCGGCCCTTCGCTCCGCGCGGTGAGCAATGGGATCAGGCGGTCGCGTACTGGCGCACCCTGGTTAGTGATGAAGGCGCGAAATTCGACAGGACAGTCCAGATCGATGCGGCTGACGTGAAGCCCATGGTGACCTGGGGCACTTCGCCGGAAATGGTGCTGCCCATCGACGGGCAGGTGCCCGATCCCGCGCTCGAGCCGGATCCCGTGAAACGCGCCGGCATTCAGGCCGCACTCGCGTACATGGGACTCGAGCCGGGTACCGCCATCGAGTCAATCCAGCCCGCCAAGATATTCATCGGCTCGTGCACCAACGCCCGCATCGAGGATCTGCGCGCGGCGGCCGCCGTGCTTAAGGGGCGGCGCATTGCGCCGACGATCAAACTGGCGCTGGCCGTTCCAGGTTCGGGGCTTGTGAAGGCGCAGGCCGAAGCCGAAGGACTCGACCGCGTGTTCACTGACGCGGGTTTCGAGTGGCGCGAGCCGGGCTGCTCCATGTGCCTCGGCATGAACGAGGACAGACTCTCGCCAGGCGAGCGTTGCGCTTCGACCTCGAATCGTAACTTCGAAGGCCGCCAAGGCTCGGGTGGCCGAAGTCATCTCGTCAGTCCTGCCATGGCGGCGGCCGCAGCTATAGCCGGCCATTTCACCGATGTTCACCTGGAGTCGCACTGATGCAGCCCTTCACCACGCTGGATGGCCTCGTTGTGCCGCTTGACCGGGCCAATGTTGACACCGACGCGATCATCCCAAAGCAGTTCATGAAGTCGATCCGGCGTACCGGCTTCGGTGAGAACCTGTTCGACGAGTGGCGTTATCTCGATCGCGGCGAGCCGGGACAGGACTGCTCTGTGCGGCCACGCAACCCGGATTTCGTCTTGAACGAGGCACCCTATCAAGGGGCTTCGATCCTGCTGACGCGTGCCAACTTCGGCTGTGGCTCAAGCCGCGAGCACGCTCCCTGGGCGTTGCACGACTACGGTATTCGCGTGCTGATTGCACCGAGCTTTGCGGACATCTTCTACGGCAATTGCTTCAAGAACGGCATGCTGCCGATTATCCTGCCGGACCTGGAGGTGCAGTGCTTGTTTGAGCAGGTTACGGTGGTCCCGGGTTACCGACTCAGCGTCGACCTCCATACCCAGACCATTACCGGTCCGGACGGCTGGGTCATCGACTTCAATGTCGATCCGTCTCGCAGGCACTGTCTTCTCAACGGCCTGGATGACATCTCCTTGACCCTTGAACGGCAGGCTGATATTCGCCGCTATGAGGACTCCCGTCGTACGCTCGAACCCTGGATTTTCGACGCAAGCTGAAAGAGTGATCAGGATCATATTAAGGAGACTCCTAACAATATTAAGTATACCGAAGTAAATGGGTATAGCTGCCGGAAGACCGTTCGAAGAAACGTGTCGGCAGCATCTACTCTTAAAAAGGGTGACCGAGAAACGCCTTAGCCTATCGACGGACTAACCATACCGGAAGTCCGACTGCGCTACGCAACGTGTCTCATACATCACTGCGAAGCGCGCAGCCATACTGGAGGAAGACAATGAAGCAGGATCTCAAAGAGGCTATTAACGAGAGCCCAATGAGCTCGTTCCAGAAATTCGTGTTAGCCGTCTGCATTGCACTGAATATGCTGGACGGCTTCGATGTGCTTGCAGTCGCATTTTCCGCACCGCACCTTGCCGCAGACTGGCATCTGAGTGGGAAGGAACTCGGAACATTGCTCAGCGCAGGGCTGTTTGGTATGGCAGCAGGTGGGCTTTTCATTGCCCCATTCGCTGACCGCATCGGCCGACGGTTACTGGTATTGCTTTGTCTGTTCGCGATCGCGGCAGGAATGCTGGCATCTGCATTCGCCCAAACCCTGGACCAGCTTGTCGCCCTGCGTGTTGCCACGGGACTTGGGATCGGGGGCATGCTGGCTAGCATTTCCGTTATTGCTGCAGAGTACGCGTCGAACAAATGGCGAAGCGGCGCAATCAGCATGCTGTCGACTGGCTACACACTCGGCGCGACGATCGGTGGCGCTATAACCGGCCTGCTGTTGACGCATTACAGTTGGAGAAGCGCATTTCTGTTCGGCGGAGTCTGCACGTTGCTGATTATTCCCCTTGCGCTCTACGGGCTCCCGGAATCGCTAGATTTCCTCATCGCGAAACGCCCCAAGGCAGCGCTGTCCAGGGTCAATGCAATCCTCAAGCGCATGAAGCGCGATACCGTCAATGAACTGCCGGACGCGGATCGCATTGCACAAGTGACGCGCGCCCCGATGGCCGGGGTCGTGGTGCCGTCCCCCGTTATGGTTCTGCGCACCGTCCTCATCTGGATTGCGTTCGTATGTGTAATGGCCGGCTTCTATTTCGTAATGAGCTGGACGCCGAAGCTTCTGGTACAGGCTGGTATGTCCGCTTCGCAAGGAGTGACGGGCGGCGTACTACTGAACGTGGGCGGAATTGTCGGCTGCACGTTGTTCAGCCTGGTTTCCGGCCGGGTGAAACTCAACACCCTTCTTACGTCATTTCTGGTCGGGAGCGCCGTGTTTTTGGTGGTTTTCGGCGCGAATGCTTCACGACTTCAGTTCGCGATGCCTGCTGCGATTGTATTGGGCGCAGCGATTTCGGCATGCGTGGGTGGCCTCTACGCATTGACGCCCCTTCTTTACTCACCGACGGCCCGCGCAACAGGTGTGGGTTGGGCAGTCGGAATGGGACGTCTGGGTGCAATGGTAGCACCCGTGCTGGTAGGCGTGTTGATGGACAAGGGTTGGCAGGCTTCAAATCTGTATTACCTGTTTGCGGTCCCATTCCTGTTCGCGGTGCTACCGGTCAATGTGATCGCTTACACAATTAGAAAGCGGGACGCTGGCGTCACGATGACGCTATCGAAGCAGCATGAGATTTTATAAAAAAAGCGTATTGCCCATAAATATATTTGGTATGGAGACAAAATGAAGAAACTTAGCCTGCTCGCAGCTATTGCTGTTTGGGCATTATCCGGTGCAGCAAAGGCTCAAAGCTCTGTGACGCTATACGGCATCATCGACACCGGTCTCGAGTACGTCTCACATGTAGGCGCGAAGGGCGATGGACTCGTTAGAATGCCCTCCATCACCGGTTCGTTGCCCTCACGCTGGGGTGTTAGGGGTAGCGAAGACCTGGGCGAGGGGCTCAAAGCGATCTTCACGCTGGAAAGCGGGTTTAACGTCCGAGGTGGCGATATGGGTCAGGGAGGACGTCTTTTCGGACGCCAGGCCTGGGTGGGTCTGAGTTCGAACTACGGTGCGCTGACGTTCGGGCGCCAGTACACGATGACCTATGTGGCGCTGCTCGAAAATGACGTCATGGGGCCGGCGATCTACAGTCTCGGTTCGTTGGACAACTATATTCCGAATGCGCGGAGCGATAATACCGTTGCATACAAGGGAAAATTTGGCGGCGTTACCCTCGGTGGGACCTATTCGTTCGGCCGGGATTCGGCGGGAACCGGGAACTCGCCTGGACAGGGTACGTGTGCCGGATCCGTGCCTGGCGACTTTCAACAGTGTCACCAGTGGTCCTTAATGGCCAAATACGACGCGCAGAATTTTGGCGCAGTCGCAAGCTACGACCAGCAACGGGGCGGAACAAACGCGGCGGCAAATTTCTTCGATGGCGTTGCGCCGACAAAAATTACCAGCAGCGGTGATAAGGACACACGCGTTTTGCTCAACGCGTACGTCAAGTTCTCCGGTGCAACCATCTCGGGTGGGTGGCTTGGCCGCTGGGTTGAGCCTGCCGCACAGACCGTATCTAGCGTGAGGTCCAACCTTTTCTATCTCGGAGCCGGCTACCAGGTGACGCCTTTTTTCATCGTCGATGGAACAGTCTATCGAATTATCAATCGCGTTCACGACACGCGGGCAACGCTCAGTACAGTGCGCGCTACTTATCTGCTTTCGAAACGGACGGCAGTCTACGGACAACTGGGTTACATCACCAATAGTCCTCGGGCTAGCTACACGCTCAGCTCGGGCGGGGCAGGGTCAACTCCCTCCGCCGGTGCGAATCAGACGGGCGCGATGATCGGCATTCGCGAACTCTTCTGACGCACTTTCACGTCTTTGTACACCAAACGACACCCTGCTCCCGGCATGCAGCGGCATGTCGAGGGTTGGGCCGACGGAATCGACACAATCGAAAGACGCAGGATCAGCTTGCGCGAGAGCGAGAAAATCTTCATGGATAACATCCAGACAGCCACGATTCAGAGTGAGTTCGTTGGTCTTGAGGACACACGTTGCCATGCACTCGTCGAAGCGGATATCGAAACGCTTGACGAACTTGTTTCAAACGACGTCGTGCATGTGCACGGAAACGGCAAGGTGGACGACAAGAACACCTACATGAAAATGATGCGCGAGCAGGTTCGCTTTCTTAAGGCGGAGCGCGATCGTCTCGACGTTCGGGTATAGGGTGATATGGCAGTGGCAACGGGGCCGCTGCGGCAGTCGATCGAAATGGCGTACAGGACAGCGCATCGACATGCGCATCATGACGACGCAGGTCTGGCGGCGAAATGGCGGCTTGTGGAGGCAGATCAGCTTTCAGGCAACCAATCTGTAGGCGGGAATTTGAGCGGACCTCGCGATCGCCCCCCCGTACAACACAACCGTCGATACAGGTCAGATTCAAGGCGGGGATCGTGCACGCATCGGTTCAATGGCTGTCGCAATCCCGACAGTAGTCACTCAGCGCAATCGGTGCCGAGAGACCGCTTTGGGTCGATGTCTGCCGGCCGCATCGCGCAGCAATCGGCACGTTCCGACCTTCAGTGCGCTCGCTTAATTTGCCGACGCCAGGCGAAAAGCATCGACGGCCCACAATGCGTCGGCCTGGAGAAACGGTTGCGAACGCACGAGCCAATCGGCAAGCGACGTCAGGCTGATTCCTGGCCGCACAGGGTCGCCGAACGATTCCGAAACGAACGGCACATCGTCTTCCGGACGACGAACGATCTGAATAATGTGGGTGACACCGCGAACCCGTGGATGGTTTGCCGCCCAACCTGGCGCTCCCATCTTCAACCCGATGGTGGCGCATCGAGGAAGGCTGCATGCATTGATCTCGGATCCCGCAAGAATATATCCCGTCCGAACTGCGATTTCCTGAATGATGCGATCCGACCACGCTTGCATAGCTCGAATATCAGTATCAGTAAACATGACATGGCCAGCCGCATTATTCTCCGCGCACATGGCTTCTGTAAGCAGCAGGCCAGTCCACCCGGAACAGTCGATGACTGGAGGGTTCTCCAACAGCCCTTCGACCTTTGCGCCCCGCCGGTATCCGACTCGCCCTGTATAGCGTTGCACGAGCCGCCACATTGCGGTCTCCGCTGCCGATAATGTTATGATGACCAATGGTGAGTGTCAGTTGCCCGACCCCGGACGGCGAAATCGGGAGCGCGGGATTTCTGCAATCGCAGTGATCTCAATCATCAATTCCGGACGGTACAGGCGCTCGACCTGAACGGTAGTCGTAACCGGATAAGGTGCATCGAAGAATTCACTTCGAATGTCTCCAGCAGCCATGAATGCGTCGATATCCGTCGCGTAGTGAACGAGGGAAATCACGTCAGTCATTTGCCCTCCCATCGCCGCCATCACGTCGCGAATATTCTCGAGGACTTTGCGCACCTGTACTCGCATGTCGTTGGGTCCAACGACTCGCCCTTCCCGGTCGAGCGATACCTGGCCCTTCAAATGAACCACCTGGCCGTCGCCCTGGATAACCGCCATCGAGAACGCACCGAACGGCGACCAGACATCTGGAAGATTCACTGCATCCACCATTTCCGGACTCCTGTAGTCAGTTAGCTCCCGATTATGCGCTTGCCCACCAGCCTGCATCGACGATATCGGGTGATGGATGCCCTTGCTGTGGTACCAAGCCGCACGTTGGGCGGCGCCTGCGCGGCGCCCAACGTATTCAAGGCGCTGCCGCGATACCGAACACGTGCAACTTGCCTTCGTTGGACTGCCTCGGCAATGTGACGCTCGCCACCAGCTTGCCGGGTGTCAGCGGCACCGACTGCGCAAACAGATAGGTCTTGACGCCGTCGGTCGAACCGTTGCCGGCATTGCGATAGGCGGTGGTCAACGCGATCGGGGCCACCGGAGCCGCGCTGCCGCCATTGAGGGTCCAGTCGTCGAAGGCAAGCGTGAACGGCGTGGTCGTGCCGTCGGCATAGGTCACGAGCGCGGCGCCCGATCCGGGGCCGTTGTTGGCCGAACCCAGCAGAACCAGCGAATGACCGGCCGTGCCGGGCGGCATCGCAATCGTCTGTCCTACCGCGACCGCGTTGTCGAGCGGTCCACTGGACAGAACGAAGCTTGCTCCGCCGACGACGAGAGGTTCGCCCGGCGCCGCGCCGGCCGCCGCCAAGGCGGTCGACGAGTAGCTGAACAGAGAGCCGTCGAAGTCCGAACCGAGGCCGTCGGTGTCGCTGCTGCCGTCGGCACTGATGCCGTGGTTGTTAAAAGCATCCGCCACGTTACGTGCGACCGGCACCCCATAGGTCGGAGGCGCCTCGGCCGGGTTCGAGCCCCACTGCGAAGGTGACGAACCCATCACAAAGTTCAGCGTCGCGCCGTCGGCGAGTGCGTCAACGTCCAGCCAGGAACTATTGTGAGCCCTGCCATTGACGGTGAGCCCCTGCACATAATTCGCGCTGGGCGCACCGGGTGCATTGATGCGCAACGTCTTGCCGTTCCCGAGATGAACGACTATCGAGGAAAATTGCGGGCTGCCGATCGCAAAGCCCCCGACACCCGGGATCTCCGGATAGAGGCCCAGCGCGCCCCACACATACCAGCCCGACACGGCGCCCAGGTCGTCATTGCCGGGCAAACCGTTCGGCCCCGTGCCAAAGGCGCTCGCCATGATCTGCTGCACGACATTCTGCGTACCCGACGGCGAACCCGCCCAGTTATACAACCAGGGCACCTCGAAGGTCGGCTCGTTGCCCATATAGAAATTGGGCAGCGTCGTACCCGCGTTCAGCACGGTAAAGAACGTGTTCAGCCGCGACACCACCGCCGTATTTCCGCCAAGTTGTGCGAACAGCCCGGTCGGGTTGAACGGCACCATCCATGTGTACTGCTCAGCGTTGCCCTCCACGTAGTTGTCGGTGCTGCCCTGGTTCTCCGGAATCCACGTGCCGTCGGAGTTGCGTGCGGCGATCAGAGGCAGCGTCAAGGAAGTGTTGAGCAGGTTCTGCCAGTAGGCCGAGCGGCTACGCAGCATTTTCTGGATCGCCGTGTTACCTAGTGCACCGGCAAACTGTGAGATCGCGAAATCGCTGCTGCCGTACTCCAGCGTGGACGAAGCCTGCCCCCATTCACCGTTCGTGATGTAGCCGAACTGTAGATAGCTGGCGCGCCCGCCATTGGTCGTCACGCCGTTGCACGCGGTGCCGGGAATGTTGGCCATCTGGATCATATGGCTCAAGGCGCCCGCAGTATCAAACTTGCGCGCACCGAAAGCATATGCGCCCGCCACGATAATCGAGCCGGCGTCGCCCGGCATCACGCCGTCTTCGACGTTGTCATTCACCCAATGCGGAATTGCCCCGCACTGATCCGCATCGTTGACGAGCGACTGCGCCATATCGCTCGTTTCCTCAGGAAATAGCGTGGCTTTGAGCGGTATCAGCGAACGATAGATGTCCCACCCCGAAAAGCTGGTGTACTGCGCAGCGTGGCCAGCGCTGACCTGATGAACCTTCTGGTCGAAGCCGATATATTGACCGTTCACATCGCTGAATACGCTCGGTGCCCATGATGCGTGATAGAAAGCCGTGTAGAACTTTGTCAACGCTGTGGTATCACTGCTGCTTACCTGAATGGTGTTGAGGCGCTGATTCCATATCGCATCGGCAACCTTCCTGACACCGTCAAAATCCCAGGAGGGGTTTTCTTCCTGGAGATTATTTTTGGCGTTTGCGATGCTCACATATGAAATACCGATTTTCATCATGACAGTGGCGCCTTTGCCGAAATTCATCACGGCAACGCCATTGTTGAAGGATGAAGTCTTTACAAATGGCTGACTGAACTCCGCATAAAAGTACACCGGGACATTCGTTGAATTACCGCAAAAATGGCCACCCGTGGTACTGCCCGAAATGGTTCTCGCGTCGACCTGCGTGACCGAGCCGGCTACGCTCGTCTGCGTGTTTGTATACGTCGTGTTGAGCACGAGCGTCGAAGGCTGATTGTCAGGATAGGTGAAGCGGCCAAAGCCGGTACGCAGGGTTGCAGTCAACTCGACCTTGACCTGGTTATCGAGCACTACGGAATAGGCTCCCGCTACTGACTTCTCGTTGGTATGGCTAAACGTCTGCGTGAGCGGCCTGGTGGCATCGAGCGTCGGCATGACGGGGAATTCGCCGTCATTTCCGGAACAACCGGCGCCGCTCATATGGGTGAGACTGAAACTCTGGATCGAGCCGATGTCGTAGTAGTAACCGGCCGGCGAACCGGGCTCCGCGCTGTTCGAGGGAGCCGAGGTGGTATTCGTATCGGGTGCCCACTGCACCATGCCGTTCGGCAGTCCCGCTGCCGGCACCACACTGCCAGCCTGCCCTGCTGGCACGGGGTTCGGAGAGTTGCTGGCCAACGTGCCGATCAGCGGGTTGACATACCGCGTCAATTGCATGGTGCCATGATCGGAAGCGGGAGTTTGCCCGGCGGCGGCGACAGCCGCGTTGGCACTGCTGGAACCGGCACTGGGACTACCCTGAGTTGCTCCCTGAAGCTGGTCAGCCGCGACAGGGGCGGAGCCGGACTGGCCTGGACTATCTCCTCCACAACCCGCCAAAGAACCAATGATGATCATGGCGGCCGCAAGACGGCGTAAATCTATCATGGCTGTCTCCTGAGTATCACTACGCGTATCTGGTTTTGTTTAGTTATCCTGTTTATTCAGGTAGCATGTGGCATGTGGCTCGAAGTCATGCTATACGAGACATTTGAATGGCGTCAATTGATTATCTATTGGCGTTTTGTGTTTATCAGAAATTACTAAACAAGCGAATTCCTGACGAAACTTCGCATGTTAGGCGCTTCGCATAATCGGTCCAACATGTACGAGCATGTTCACGACGAAGACGGCTGAGTTCACGCGTGTCAGATTTTCATGCAGGCGCGCAATTACGCTAAAAGTGCCCGAACCGGTTATTCGGATCGCATGAGTGAACTCGGCTGGACGACGTGCAAATCGATCAGGCTGCGGCCATCGAGCAGGAACGTTCGATGCGTGCCGTTTTATCAGCCCATAGGTAGGAGCGAGCGCATGATTGAAGCTACTGACTTTCTGGCCATGACAGCTGCCTTACGCGACGGTTATCGCAATGAGGTCGTCACGACGGTCAACAATCACGACATTCACGTCAGCGTGATGGAAGTGCCGTATTTCTGGCATTTCCATCACGATTCCGATGAGACGTTCATCGGAATCGAAGGCGTATTGATCATTGATTTTGAAGAAGGCACGCTCGATCAACCTGACGGTGGAAAAAGCCAATGGCACGACGATCCGCTGTGACGCTCCCCGGGAAGGGTGACTACATTGCCGGTCAAACGACGGAGCAATCGAGGCCTGCACGTTATCCGGCGCCGCAAACGGCATCGCGCAAATCGATTGTGTATTGGCCATTCATGCCCTCGTACAGCGTGTTCGACAGCGAGACGACCGTCAGTCCAGGCAAATCGAAGTCGCCGGTCTGCACGCGCCCCATCTCGTCCACGAGCGCAGATGGAAGCAATGCCCCACCGCCCGCGCGCAGCGTGTCCAGCACCTTCAGCACGTCGCCCGCGGTGCCTACCATCCCGGCGCCACCAGATGCGAAAGCATGCGCGTCGAGCGCGCGAGCTGTTGAATATGTCACCCCAACCGTTCCTTCCACGACAGGCACGGTCTCGTTCTCGGCAAGCCGGTGCGGCTGTGGCGTGTCGTTCACGTACGGTGTCGCGAGCCTCGCGGGATCGAGCGCGACGAATGCCGTGTCGCGGGCGCCAGCGGACGAAGCACCAGCGCACTGACTGCATCGCCGAGCGGCATGCCACAGACGGCCTCGATCAGCGCGCCCGTCACGTCAAGCCCGACTGAATAGTTCCAGCTCGTTCCGGGCGCATATAGCAGTGGCGCGCGCGCGATCCGGCGTACGTTTTCGCCTAGCGTGACGGCTGTCCCGTCGAGCCCGTCCGATACGCCGGCGAGCGCATAGGGGCCGTTCGCATCGGCTTCCGCAAAGCGGTAACCAAGGCCCGCGCTATGCGTAAGCAGCTGACGCACCGTGATCACGGGCACGCGGCCGTCAGGGAGCGCCGGGCGAAAATCGGGCAGCCAGCGGGTAACATCATCACCGAGCGACAGCTTGCGTTGCGCAACGAGCACCATTGCAGCCGTCGAGACGATCGGCTTCGTCACCGACGCGAGCCTGAACAGCGTGTCCTCGCGCATCGGCGCGCGCGATTCGCGGTCCGCGAATCCGGCCGCGCGGTGATAGACGAGCCGTCCATTGCGCGACCAGCACTACGGCACCGACGAGACTCTGCGCGGCGATCGCCCGCGAAAGCACCGCATCGACACGCTCGGCGAGTACGGCATCGGTGGACGGTTGCAATGACGATGCTGGACTGAGCGGCATAGACGGCTCCTTCGTGATCGGTCTAGCCGTTATCTTAGGAGAATCCGGTTCGCGATCGCGATCAACCCATGCGCGGGAAAGGACATTCGGTGGTTTACATGCTCGACAGGCGAATGCTGTCATTTGCACTTCGGCTCCGCGCCACGCTGAACGTCCGCCCGGGGTCGACTACGATCGGACCCATCAGGCGGTATCCGATGGGGCCGATCAAGCAGTTTTACAGAACTGCCAGGTAATACGCAGCGCCAGTAACGGGCGTTGCGCTAGAGGCAAGCACTCGTGCCATCGCACCTCATACGCCCAGCAGGTCCTGAAGCCGCTGAATGACGTCCGGCCATCCCTTGCCCATACCCTGAAAGGCTGCCTTGCCGAGCGGCGAATCGAGATCGAAGCCCTTGTGCTCGAGTGACAGGCGGGTACCGCTTCCTTCGGCTGCGAGCCGCCAGGTGATCGTCGTGTTCAACGTGCCGGGTGCGAACGAACAGGACAGCAGCCGTTCATGCTCGACGGTGACGACCTCACAGGTCTGCAGGCCCCACGGCCCCATATCCAACGTGAAGCGATGCCCGACGACCGCGCGCACGTCGCCAGCCGCCCACCATCTGGCGTGAATGGCAGGGTCGGTCAGGGCAGTCCAGACCCTGGCCGGCGAGTGCGGAATGAAGCGAGTGAGCTGGATGAGTCCGGGTTCTGTCATTGCGTGTCCTTGTCGAGTATTTCAGTGAGTGCATCCAGGCGCTGCGCCCAATACTGCTCGAACGGATGCAACCACTCCGCGAGCTCCCTCAGCCTGCCTGCGTTCAATCCATAAAGGCGCTGACGTCCACGCGCCTGTTCCGTGACCAGGCCCGCAAGGCGCAAAACCTGCAAATGCTCGGAAACCGCCGGACGGTTCACGGCGAACGCGGACGCGATCTCCCCGGCTGCACGCGGGCCACCGCGCAGCATTTCGAGGATGCGTCTGCGCGTCGGGTTCGCAATCGCTCCAAAGACATCGGTCGTGGTCATTCGCAGAAAATACGTCGGAAATATCCGACGCGTCAATCGCCTGAAACCGCTCGTCCTCGTCCCAACAGACCCTATCGTGCGCTCACACCCCAAATATTCTCTTTGACAAACACTCTTACGATATATATCTTAAGACATGTTTTAAGACACTCACCAGACAAGGAGGCCCTATGCGCCACCATCCGCACTTTGGTCACACGGGCCGTCACGGCCACTCCGCGCGCGATCCGCGCGACTTCCTCGGCGGCCGCCACCCGGCCATGCAGGCGCTGCACGCGCTGCGCCACGCCATGGGCCGCCATCGCGGCGGCGAAGGTCCCGGCGACTTTGGCGATCGATTCGGCGAAGGTTTCGGCCGCGGTTTCGGCGACGGCGACGGTTTTGGCCGTGGCCGCAAGTTCACGTCCGAAGACCTGCAACTCATGCTGCTCGTGCTGCTCGCCGAGCGCCCGAGCCACGGCTACGAACTCATCAAGGCGCTCGACGCGCGTTCGAACGGCTTCTACAGCCCGAGCCCCGGCATGGTCTATCCGGCCCTCACGTACCTGGAAGAACTGGGCTATGTGAGCGTGACGCTCGAAGGCAACCGCAAGCGCTACGAGCTCTCGCCCGAAGGCCGCGCGTACCTCGAGACCAACCGCGAACGCGCGGACCTGATCCTCGCGAAACTCACGCACTTCGGCCGCAAGATGGAAGTCATGCGCCGCGCCATGGCCGGCGAAGATCCGGCCGAAGGCAGCGCCTGGGTGCGCGAGCTGATCGAGGCGCGCCGCGCGCTCAAGCGCGCGCTCCTGCGCCGCACCGACGCCGCGCCGGAGGAGCAGCGCCGCATCGCCGCGATTCTTGCGCGCGCCACCCAGGAAATCGAAAACGGCAGCGACGACAGCGAGGTTTGACAACCCGCTTCCACGCGCCACGCGGCGGCCCGTGCCGCGCCACCCCAACATCATCGGAGCCATACATGCAGAACCCGTCCCAACTCGAAGTCGTCCGTGTGCGTCACCCGCTGAAATTCCGACTGTTGCGTGTGGCGCGCGTCACGGCGCTCTCGCCCTCGCTCGTCCGCGTCACGCTCACGGGTGATCTGGGCGACTTCGTCTCGGCGTCGTTCGACGATCACATCAAGGTGTTCTTTCCCGCCGCCGGTGAGGAAAAGCCAGTACTGCCAACTTTCGGTCCAGACGGCGTCGTGTTCTCCGAAGGCGTCGTGCGCCCCGCCGCGCGCGATTACACGCCGCGCCGCTTCGATACGCAAGCGAACGAGCTCGATCTGGAATTCGCGCTGCACGAAGCCGGCCCGGCCACGGCATGGGCGGCACAGGCGCAGCCCGGCCAGTATCTCGGCGTAGGCGGCCCGCGAGGCTCCATGGTGATTCCCACGGGCTTCGACTGGCATCTGCTGATCGGCGACGAAACGGCGCTGCCCGCCATTCAGCGGCGCCTCACGGAGCTGCCGGCCGGCGCGCGCGTGGCCGTGGTCGTGGAAGTGGCGAATCGCGCAGCCCGCATCGCGTTGCCCACCGAAGCCGATCTTTACGCCACGTGGTGCTATCGCGACGAAAGCGAATCGGAGCAGCCGCTCGTAGACGGCGTGTCCGAAGTATGGCTGCCGCCGGGCGAAGGCTACGTCTGGGCCGCCGGCGAAGCCTCGGCGATCCGCGCGGTGCGCGCGCATTTGTGCAACGAGCGCGGCGTCGACAAGAAGCGCATTCGCGCTTCCGCCTACTGGCGGCGAGGCGCGCAGGCGGCCCACGAAACGATCGACGACTGATCGATCTCGCTGGCGCGGCAACACTGCCGCGCCTTTTTACTTTCAGGCTCCAAGCCCATACATGACCCCTTCTCTCACACCGCTGCGCGAACGCACCCTGCTCTGGCTGCTGGCGCTCACGCAGTTCACCGTCATCATGGATTTCATGGTGATGATGCCGCTCGGCCCGCAGATCATGCACGCGTTCGCGATCACGCCCGCGGCGTTCGCGACGGCCGTTTCCGCGTATTCGCTCTGCTCGGGTCTATCAGGACTCCTTGCTGCGACGTATATCGACCGTTTCGATCGCCGCCGCCTGCTGCAAGTGGCCTACGCACTGTTCGCGCTCTCCAATCTCGCCTGCGCGCTAGCCACGAACTTTCATCTCCTGCTCGCCGCGCGTGCGTTCGCGGGCCTCACCGGCGGCGTGCTGGGCTCGATCGTGATGGCGATCGTGAGCGACGTGATTCCCGCCGCGCGGCGCGGCGCGGCCACGGGCGTCATCATGACTGCGTTCTCCATCGCCGCCATCGCGGGCGTGCCGGCCGGCGTGCTGCTCGGCGCGCACTACGGCTGGAGCGCGCCGTTCCTGCTGCTCGTCGCGCTCTCCGTGGCGATCTGGCTCGCGGGCTCGCGCGTCGTGCCCCCGCTCACCGGGCATCTCGGCCAGCGCACGCCGCTCGCGCAAGTGCTGCCAACCCTTTGGCGACTGCTCACGCTGCCGCGCCACCTGAAGGCCTTTGCGCTCACCTTCACGATGATGGCCGGTCACATGCTCGTGATCCCATTTATCGCGCCGATGCTCGTCGGCAATCACGGCATCGCGCCGCAGCAGCTCTCCTGGCTCTATATGGCGGGCGGCGCGGCGACGTTCATGACCTCGCACGCGGTGGGCCGTCTCGCGGACCGCTATGGCAAGCGCCGCATCTTCCGCGTGATGGCGCTCGTTTCGCTCGTGCCGGTGCTGTTCGTCACACATCTGCCCGCGTTGCCTTTCCTCGCGCTCGTGGCGTTCTTCGCTCTGTTCATGATCTCGATGTCGGGCCGCATGGTGCCGATGCAGGCATTGCTCACGACGATTCCCGAGCCCGCGCGGCGCGGCGCGTTCCTGAGCGCCAACAGCGCGGTGCAGGCGCTCGGCACGGGCATCGGCGCGTGGCTGGGCGGCCAGTGGCTTACGAATGGCGCGAACGGCGCGATCATCGGCTTCGGGCAGAACGGCTGGATCGCCGCGGCGCTCACGTGCGTGGCGGTGCTATGGGTTTCGCGGGTGCGGGGGGCGTCGGAAGACGTGTCGAGTGACGTGGCCGCGCCTGCGGGCACAGCGCCTACGACTGCGGCTACGCAATCCTGAGCCGCAAAAGAAAAACCGGTTCGCAGGCCTGGCGCGCCTCATGAGCGTGCCACGCACCGCGAACCGGTCGTGCTTCAGGTAGAAAGCGGATGAAACCGCGGGCCTCGTGTAGCTTGCCCGCGTGCAGCGCGGGACCCGACCGGCCGATCGGGTGCTCGCGCGGCGTCGCTCCACGAGGGAGCGAGCCATTGATGCTTAGAAGCGGTGACGCAGACCCACCGTTGCGGCGACCTGGTTCTGCGAGGTCGACGGCGACAGCGTGTTGATCATCGCAACGTTCGCGCCGGCGTCGCCGAGTTCGCCCGAAGCGTGCTGGTACACGGCGCCGGCGTAGACATCGGTGCGCTTCGAGAGCGAGTAGTCAGCCGTCAGCGAGACGGTGTGCCACTTCGGATCGCCCGAACCGTTCGAACCCGTGACCTTGCCGTCCGTGAACGTGTACGACGCGTTCAGGGCGAGAGCCGGCGTGAGCGCGTAGGCGCCGTTCAGCTCGAAGTTGTCCATGTGCAGGTTCGTGCCCGACGGGATCGAGAACGTGTTGCCGCCCTGGCCGCCAGCGATCAGGTTTTCGTACTGCGTGTGCGTCCACACGAAGCCGACCGTTGCCGGGCCGTAGTTGTAGTTCACGCCTGCGCCGAAGGTGCGCTGCGTTTGTGCCGACAGATTGAAGTTATTGCCGTTCGATGCCGAATTCGCGCCGTTGCTGTTCGTGTTCGTCGGCGAGTTGTTCATCTGCAAGTAGGCAGCCGCGAAGTTCAGCGGGCCGTTGCCGTACGATGCGCCAGCGCTCCATGCGCGGTTGTTCGCGAACTGGCCAGCGTCGTTGCTGAAGCCGTACATGCCGCCGAACTTGAAGCCCTGGTAGTTGACGCTCTGGTACTTGACCGCGTTCTTGATCGAGAACGAGTGGTCGAGGTTGTCGTTGTCGAACGGGTGAGCGGCGAGGTTGTTGCCGTAGCCCGAGCCCGTTTCCGAAAGCGGGCCGAGGTAGTCGACCATCGAGTCATACTGGCGGCCGAGCGTCAACGTACCGAAGCGGTCGCTCTGCAGACCGACGAACGCCTGGCGGTTGAACATCGTGCCGCTCTCGGTGTCCTTGCCGTTGTTCAGGTTGAAGCCGTTTTCCAACGTGAAGATCGCATGCAGACCGCTGCCCAGGTCTTCGCTGCCCTTCAGGCCGAAGTACGTGTCGCCAACGGTGCCGCTACCCTGGTTCCATGCGGCGTGGCCGCCTGCATTGTTCGCGTAGACGATACCCGCATCCAGTGCGCCGTAGAGAGTAACGCTGCTTTGTGCGTGAGCGGAGGCTGCGAATGCGCCGAGGACGCCCGCGATAATCAAAGTATTCTTCATGACTTTCCTTATGACATTCAGACCGCACTGACGCGGCTCCGGGTATTGGAGCCACACCGGCAATCCCGGGCGAAGTCTACGTGTCAAAGGCTTTAAATCGCCTTGGCAATTGCTGTAACAGTTATTTGCTGAATCTGGAAATATCAGAATAATAATCCGTAAGTCCTTGTCTTCAATGGGAAATATGGAGTAATACATCGATCGGCCCGAATAGGCCGTGTGGCAAACACGCGACGCCCGGATCAGCGCGGCAATTCGATTATTGTGGAAAGTGGATTAATTGCGGGCGATTTGCAGCGATTAAAATTTTCGCGACCGGTGAAACTTTATGACCATGATCATAGTCTTGTCGCGCGCGTGCATTATTTCTCTATGCGACGATTATTATTGCGTGAAATCGCGATTATCAAACGAATGATTTTCGGCCTCCTCCGTGGCGCTCGACATCGCCCCTCGCGCGGCACGCGCGCAGGCGCGGGTGCGCGCATCCGTTAAAATCCCGGAACGCACGCGCACTGCGCGCGCACCACCCGCATCGACGCCACTTCTACCGAACGGCCGCGTCGCCCTCACCCGTCCGGCGCGAGACCCCGTCATGACAAACAAAGCCACTCCTACGCACGCCCAGCCCTTCAGCGAGCTGCCGCTCGCGCCCGCCATGCTCGCCAACCTCACGCGCCTCGGCTACGTCGACATGACGCCGATCCAGGCCGCGAGCCTGCCCATCGCTTTCGCGGGCCACGACCTGATCGCCCAGGCCAAGACCGGCAGCGGCAAAACAGCGGCCTTCTCGCTCGCGCTGCTCTCGCGTCTCGACCCGCGTCGTCAGGACGTGCAGGCCATGATCCTCTGCCCCACGCGCGAGCTGGCCGACCAGGTCACGCAGGAAATTCGCCGTCTCGCGCGCGCGGAAGAGAACATCAAGGTGCTGACGCTGTGCGGCGGCACGCCCATGCGGCCGCAGGCGGCGAGCCTCGAACACGGCGCGCATATCGTCGTGGGCACGCCGGGCCGCATCATGGACCATCTGGAGCGCGGCAACCTCGCGCTCGGCGCGCTCAATACGCTCGTGCTCGACGAAGCCGACCGCATGCTCGACATGGGCTTTTTCGACGACATTGCCACCGTGGTGCGCCAATGCCCCAAGGAGCGCCAGACGCTGCTCTTTTCGGCGACCTATCCCGAAGGCATTACGAAGCTGAGCCAGCAATTCCTGCGCAATCCGAAGGAAGTCAAGCTCGAAGAGCATCACGACGACAGCAAGATCCGCCAGCGCTTCTATGAAGTGACGGAAGACGAGCGCCTGCACGCCGTGGGCATGCTGCTCAACCACTACCGTCCCGTGAGCACGCTCGCGTTCTGCAACACCAAGCAGCAATGCCGCGACCTGCTCGACGTGCTGCGCGCGCAGGGCTTTCACGCGCTTGCGCTGCACGGCGAGCTCGACCAGCGCGAGCGCGACCAGGTGCTGATCCAGTTCGCCAACCGCAGCTGCTCGGTGCTCGTGGCGACCGACGTGGCCGCGCGCGGCCTCGACATCGCGCAGCTCGAAGCCGTGATCAACGTGGACGTCACGCCCGACCCGGAGGTGTACGTGCACCGCATCGGCCGCACGGGCCGCGCCGACCAGGACGGCTGGGCGCTCAGCCTCGCGAGCATGGACGAGATGGGCCGGGTGGGCGGCATCGAGCAGGCGCTCAAGCGCGAAGTCGAATGGAGCCCCCTCGCGGAACTCAAGTCCGCCAGCAACGCGCCGCTGTTGCCGCCGATGGAAACGCTGCAAATCCTGGGCGGCCGCAAGGAAAAGATCCGCCCCGGCGACGTGCTGGGCGCGCTCACCGGCGAAGCCGGCTTCAGCGGCGCACAGATCGGCAAGATCAGCGTGACCGATTTTTCGACCTACGTGGCCGTGGAGCGCAGCATCGCGCGCGACGCGCTGCGCAAGCTCAATGCGGGCAAGGTCAAGGGCAAGAAGGTCAAGGCCCGCATGATGGACGAATGAACTGACGAATCATCCACGCCGGGTGCGCACGCGACTTGCGCGCCCGCGCTGCACCGCGCCTCAGTTACCCCGCGTTCAACCGGATCAGGAAAGCCATGAAACAACCGCTCAGAATCGATTTCGTCTCCGACATCGCGTGCCCGTGGTGCGCAATCGGCCTCTCGTCGCTGAACCTCGCGCTCGAACGGCTGCGCGACACCGTCGATGCGCAGATCGTCGTGCACCCCTTCGAACTGAATCCGCAGATGGGCCCGGGCGGCGAATCCGTGGTCGAGTATCTCAGCAAGAAGTACGGCCGCACGCCCGAGCAGATCGCCGAAACGCAGGCCATGATCCGCGAGCGCGGCGCGAGCGTCGGTTTCGCGTTCGGGCCGCGCGAGCACATCTACAACACCTTCGACGCACATCGTCTGCTGCACTGGGCCGGCATCGAGGGCAAGCAGTTGCCGCTCAAGCTGGCGCTGCTGCGTGCGTATCACGGTGAGGGCAAGGACACGAGCGACCACGCGGTGCTCGTCGCGGCGGCGCAGTCCGTGGGGCTCGACGCGGATAAAGCGCGTGCAGTCCTGGAAAGTGGCCAGTATGCCGACGAAGTGCGCGCCGAAGAGCACGAATACCAGTCGGCCGGTGTCCAGTCGGTCCCAGCGATCATCTTCAACCAGCAGTATCTGGTCAGCGGCGGCCAGCCCGTCGAAACCTTCGAGCAGGCGATCCAGCAAATCCTGGCCGAGAGCGCCAAGGCCTGAACGGCTCAGGCATCTGAAGCCCCCGCGCGGCGCGGCCTCGCGCCCGCGAATACTCCGCTTTCACGGGCCGCCGCGCCGTCGTTCAGGCGCCCGGCAGACGGCCGATGCCGGCCGCCCCCTCGCGGGCGTGTAAACTAGCGGGTTTTTTGCCCAGGTGGAAAAGTGCTAGCCCCGCAACGCCTCGCGTTGAGCGGCCCGACGCTCGTTCGCTTACTTGCCCGCTTCGGCGATGCCGAAGTGCCCGAATCCCGGCAATCGATCTCGGACCATCTGAGCCAGTGGCTCGGCTGGACGGACGCCATCGCGCTTTCAACGGCGCTGAGCGTGCAGACGCCGGGCGGCGAGCCAGCCACGCGCGTGGGCGCCAGTTCCGAACAAAGCCAGAGCGAGCGCGTGCGCGCGGCGCTGAGAAAGGCCATTGCGGGCGAAGGCGGGCCTGCGCGGCGCGACGGACGACGCACGCAGGCCGCCAGCCAGCCAGCCGATGTGGAACCCGATTTCGCGGATTTCCGCCAGCGCTACGTCGCCCTGCAGCAGGCGATGGAGACCGACATCGCCACGCTGCGCGCCCGTCTGCGTGCCGCGCTGGCCGCCCGTGCGCCTGCGCTCGCGCGCCTCGCGACGGTGGACGCCGTGATGGAGCAGGCGCTAGGCGCGCGCGAGCGCAGCCTGCTCGCCGGCGTGCCCGCGCTGCTCGGGGCGCATTTCGAGCGGCAGCGCGCAGCGGCCGCGGCGCAGTCCGCCGGAGAAAGCGCCGCGCCTCACGCCTGGCTCGCCGGCTTTCGCAAAGATATGCAGAGCGTGTTGCTCGCCGAACTTGAGATTCGGTTTCAACCGGTGGAGGGGCTGCTTGCTGCCCTTCGCACCAGCTAACCCAAACGCTATGTCCCGCGCTATGTCCCGATTTCGCATTGAATCTGTTGTCTTCGTCGTGGGTCTCGCCGCCGTGTGCTGGATCGGCGCCGGCTACGCGGTCACGAACCCGCTTGCGAGCGCCGTCACGCTGCTAATCGGCGCGTGCTATGTCACAGGCGCGTGGGAGCTGTATCGCTTCCAGCAGGCCACGACCACGCTCGCCCAGGCCGTCGCGCAACTGAACACGCCGCCCGCGCGCCTGGCCGACTGGCTCGACACGCTGCATCCGGGCCTGCGCAATGCCGTGCGCGCGCGCATCGAAGGCGAGCGTGTGGCCCTGCCGGGCCCGGCACTCGCGCCCTACCTCACGGGCCTGCTCGTGCTGCTCGGCATGCTCGGCACGCTGCTCGGCATGGTCGTCACGCTCAAGGGCACGGGCGCGGCGCTGGAAAGCGCCACCGACCTCGATGCCATCCGCGCCTCGCTCGCCGCGCCGGTGAACGGCCTCGGCTTCGCGTTCGGCACTTCGATCGCGGGTGTGGCCACCTCCGCGATGCTCGGCCTGCTCTCCGCGCTTTGCCGCCGTGAACGCATCGAAGCCGCGCAGCAGCTCGACGCGAAGATCGCGACGACGCTGCGCGCCTTCTCGCCGGTTCATCAGCGCGAAGCCTCGTTCAAGCTGCTGCAGCGCCAGGCCGACGCCATGCCCGCGCTGGTCGACAAGCTTGGCGCGCTGATGACGTTGATCGAACGCCAGGGCGCCGCGCAGCACGAACAGCAGATCGCGACCCAACAGACCTTTGCCGCGAACGCCGAAGCCGCCTGGAGCCGCCTCGCGGCTTCCGTGGGCCAGTCGCTCAAGTCGAGCGCCGCCGAAAGCGCACGCGCCGCGGGCGCGGCGCTGCAGCCCGTCGTCGAAGCGACCATGGCGGGCCTCGCGCGCGAATCGGCGTCGATGCAGGGCGCGCTCACGCAGGCGGTGCAGCAACAGCTCGAAGGGCTCTCGCGCGGCTTCGAGGCCTCGACGGCAAACGTCGCCGAGATCTGGAACCGCGCGCTCGCGCAGCACCGCCAGACCAACGAGGCGCTTGCCGCCGACCTGGGCGGGGCGCTGGAGCGCTTCAACGCAAGCTTCGAGCAACGTGCCTCGGGCCTGCTCGATGGCGTGTCGACGCGCTTCGAGAGCGCATCGGGAACGATGTCGCACGCGTGGCAGGCCGCGTTCGAACAGCAAGCACGTGCCGGCGAAAAGCTCGCCGCAGACAACCAGCAAGCGCTCGCCACGGCGGCGGCGACGTTCGAGCAGCACTCGGCGTCGCTGCTGCGCGCGGTCGATGCATCCCACGCGGAGCTGCAGACGAAGCTCGGCGCGCGCGACGAAGCGCGGCTCGCAAGCTGGGCCGATGCGCTCGCGGCGATGGCCGCCACCTTGCGCACGGAATGGGAAGCGACCAGCGCGGTTTCGGCCCAACGTCAGCAGGAAATCTGCGCGACGCTCGCGCAGACCGCGAACGATATCGCCGCGCAGTCGCAGCAGCACGCGAGCAAGACGATCGCCGAGATCGATCGCCTCGTCGATGCCGCTTCGGAAGCGCCGAAGGCCGCAGCAAACCTGCACGCGGAAATCTCCGCGCGCGACGAGCAACGCATCGAAACATGGACCGCATCGCTCGCGACGATGGCCGCCGGGCTGCGTCAAGAGTGGGAAGCAACGAGCGCTCACACGGCGCAACGTCAGCAGGTAATCTGCGCGACGCTCACGCAAACCGCGAACGATATCGCTGCGCAGTCGCAACAGCACGCCAGCAAGACGATTGCCGAGATCGATCGTCTGGTCGAAGCGGCCGCCGAGGCTCCAAAGGCCGCAGCAAACCTGCACGCGGAAATCTCTTCGCGCGACGAGCAACGCCTCGAAGCATGGAGCGCGTCGCTTGCCACGATGTCGGCGGCCTTGCGCGAGGAATGGGAAGCCACGAGCGCGGCCACCGCGCAGCGCCAGCAGGAAATCTGCGCAACGCTCGCCCAAACCGCCAACGACATCACCACGCAGTCGCAGGCGCACAACGCCAGCACGATCGCCGAAATCGGCAGCCTCGTGCAGGCCGCGTCGGTCGCACCGCAGGCAGCAGCCGAAGTCATCGCCGAACTGCGCCAGAAACTGTCGGACAGCATGGTCCGCGACACCGCGATGCTCGACGAGCGCAACCGCCTGCTCGCCACGCTCGAAACACTGCTCGACGCCGTGAACCGCGCCTCCACCGACCAGCGCTCGGCGATCGACGCGCTCGTCTCCACATCGTCGGAGTTGCTTACGCGCGTGGGCGGCCAGTTCAGCGCGAACGTCGAAGCCGGGAGCGGCAAGCTCGGCGCGATCGCCGCGCAGGTGAGCGGCAGCGCCGTGGAAGTGGCGAGCCTCGGCGACGCGTTCGGCGCGGCCGTGCTCGTGTTTGGCGAATCGAACGACAAGCTCGTGGCGCATCTGGAGCGCATCGAGGCCGCGCTCGACAAGTCGCTTGCGCGCAGCGACGACCAGCTCGCCTACTACGTGGCCCAGGCGCGTGAGGTCATCGACCTGAGCATGCTGTCGCAGAAGCAGATCGTCGAGAACCTGCAGCAGCTCGCGAACCAGCGCGCCACCGCCGGAGCGGACGCGGCATGAACGACGAAATCGACGGCGGCGCGGCCCCCGCTGCGCCGGTCTGGCCCGCATTCGCCGACCTGATGTCGGTGCTGCTGGGCGCGTTCCTGCTGATCCTCGTGGGCGTGGTCGGCATGCAGCTCGAACTGTCGAGCCGGCTCGCGAACGAGGTGAAGCAGCGCAAGGCGGAAACCGAGCGCCGCAAGACGCTCGAAGAGGCGCTCGCGGGCCCGCTCGCGGCGGGCCGCGTGACGCTCGTGAATGGACGCATCGGCATTAGCGGCAGCGTGCTGTTCGCGCTGAACTCGGACCAGTTGACGCCGCAAGGCCGCGATCTGCTCAAGAGCCTCGCCGGGCCGCTCACGGCGTATCTGAAGAGCCGCGACGAAATCCTGATGGTGAGCGGATTCGCCGACGACCAGCAGGTGCACGCAGGCAACCGCCGCTTCGCCGACAACTGGGAGCTTTCGGCCGAACGCGCGCTGACGGTCACGCGCTCGTTCATCGACGCCGGCGTTCCCGCGTCGTCGGTGTTCGCGGCGGCGTTCGGCTCCGAGCAGCCGGTGAGCGCCAACACGGACGAGGCCGGCCGCGCGAAGAACCGCCGCGTGGAGATCGCGCCGGTGCCGCGGCCGACCGTCGGCGAGGGCAAGCATGGTCAATGATGCGGGCCCGCGGTTCTCGCAAGCAGCCGCACCAGCCGCCTCGCCTGACGCCCGCGCCCTGCTCGACGCCTGGCGCGCCCGCGGCGCGGACCAGCTCGACCCGGTGCGCTTTCACTTCATCGAGGCGCTGGAACGCCGCGCCGCCGCACACGCAGGCGAAGCGCGCCGGCTCATCGACGCGCGACTCGCACAACTGCTCGACGCCTTCGCCGACGACCTCGCGCGCGAGACATCGAACATCACGCACGGGCTCGGCGACGAGACGGCGAGAAGCGAACTGGGCCGCCTCGTCGATTCGCTAGCGCGGCCGGAACCGGCACAACCGGCGACGCGCGTGCGGCACGAGCCAGACCCGGAGCTGGTCGAATACTTCCGGCAAACGTGGTCGCGCGTGCGCTCCGAAAAGCAGCTGCGGCAGTCATTGGACCAGGTGCCCAGAAACGCGGGGCCGCTCAATTCGAGCAGCCTCGTGCATCGCGCGCTCTCGCTCATGCGCGAAGTGTCGCCGGGGTATCTGCAGCAATTTCTCGCCTATGCCGATGCGCTTTCGTGGCTCGAGCAGTTGAATGCGAGTGTGGGGGTTGCGGCGCCGGTGAGGGAGGCGCCGCGGGCAACGTCAGCGAAGAAAGGGGCGCGCAAGGGGCGTTAGCGCCCTCACCCCGCCTTGCGGCGCTCCCGCACCGCCTGCGCCAGCCCGTCCAGCACCGGCGCCGTCTGTGCCCAGCTAATGCACGCGTCGGTGATCGACACGCCGTGCTTGAGCGGCACGCCCGGCTTCTGCTCCTGGCGCCCCTCTTCGAGATGGCTCTCGATCATCACGCCGACAATGCGCTTGTCGCCGGCCGCCAGCTGCTCGCCGATATCGCGCGCCACGTCGATCTGGCGCTGATGCGCCTTGTTCGAGTTCGCATGCGAGCAGTCGATCATGACCTGCTCGCGCAGCCCCGCCTTCGCAAGCGACGCGCAACACGCCGCCACGGAAGCCGCATCGTAGTTCGGCCCGCTCTTGCCGCCGCGCAGGATCACGTGGCAGTCGTCGTTGCCGCGCGTTTCGAAGATCGCGGCCATGCCCATCTTCGTCATGCCCATGAACGCGTGGCTCGCGCGCGCCGCGACGATGGCGTCGGCGGCCACCTGCACGCCGCCGTCGGTGCCGTTCTTGAAGCCGATCGGGCATGAGAGGCCCGAGGCAAGCTGCCGGTGGCTCTGGCTTTCGGTCGTGCGCGCGCCGATCGCGCCCCACGCCACGAGGTCGGCGATGAATTGCGGGCTCAGCAGATCGAGGAATTCCGTGGCTGTGGGCAGCCCGAGCGCGTTGATGTCGAGCAGCAGCTGGCGCGCGGCGCGCAGGCCCTCGTTGATGCGGAAGCTGCCATCGAGACGCGGGTCGTTGATATAGCCCTTCCAGCCCACCGTCGTGCGCGGCTTCTCGAAGTACACGCGCATGACGATCAGCAGGTCGTCCTCGAGCGTATCGGCCTTCGCCTTGAGCAGCTTTGCGTATTCGATCGCCTGGTCGTGGTCGTGGATCGAGCACGGGCCCACCACCACCACGAGCCGGTCGTCGCGCTGCGCGAGCACTTCGGCGATCTCGCCGCGGCTCGTTTCGACGAGCGTTTGCGTCTCCTGCGGCACCGGCAGCTCGTCGAGCAGCAGCGCGGGCGAGATGAGCGGGCGCACGGCGCCGATGCGCGTGTCGTCGATGCGGGTCGTGTCCTGGGTGGCGTCGGCCACGCCGACTTCCTGGTCGTGCTGCGGATTGTCGATACGGCTCAAGATGTTCTCCAACTGCGCTTTTGACGCGCGCATCATGCATGTGTGGGGATGAATGCGCGATTATCGCATCCGGCGCGCCGGCCGCATCCCGAAACGTCAGCCTGAAACGAAACGAGGCGGCCCGAAGACCGCCTCGCATGAGGAACGACAACGAACGCAGCGAAGCTCAGCGCGCCGCGTCCCCCAGCGGATACCCCTTGCCCGCGAGGCGCCGTGCGATGCGCACCAGGGCAAACCACTGCTGCGCGAGCAGGCCTTCACCATAGTTCGCGCCCCGGCCGTGCGGCGCAGGCAACTGGTCGCGAATGCCGGTAGGCTCATGTTCCTTGTTCCACGACGCCGTGCGGAACATCACGTCCCACCACGGAAACAGCACGCCGAAGTTGCAGCCATAGCGCGTGCCTTCGTGGCCATAGCCGATCGCATGATGGCGGCGATGAAACGCCGGGCTCACGACGATGCGCTCGAGCAGCCAGCCGAAGTCGAGCCGCGCGTTCACGTGTTGCACGCTCTGCATGAAGTTGCTCACCGCCACGAGCACGACGAACTGCGCGGGCGGCACGCCGATAAAGAGCGAAATACCCGCAAAGAACGCAGCCTGAACGATGTCGTCGAGGAAATGGTTGCGATCGTCACACCACAGCGACATCTGCTGCTGGCTGTGATGCACGGCGTGCAGTTCCCACCACACGCCGAAGCGGTGCTGCCAGCGGTGATACCAGTAGCCCGCGAAGTCGAGCACGACGAGATAGATCAGGAACGACACGAGCGGCTTGTCGGTCACGCCGGGCCAGAGGCTGTCCACGTCGATGTTCGGCACGCTGTAGATCGCCATCAGGCTCTGCCAGTGATTGAACAATGGCGTGAGCAGGAAGAAGAACGCGATGTTCAGAATGCCGAGTTTCGCGATCCACGTGTACCAGACGTCGGCGCGCAGCGCGCGGCGATTGCCCCAGTCTTCCGCGGGCCGCAGCGCTTCGAGCGGGCGCAGCAGCACATACGAGGCGCAGATCTGAAGCGCGCCGACGATCACCCAGTAGAGCGCGTCGTAGGTGTCCTCGTCGTAGCCCATCAGGCCGACCTTGTAGAAGATCGGCTGCACCACGTCCACGTAGACGAGCGTCTGCAGCCACGAAACGAGGTTGTCGGCCTGCGAAATCAGCGTATCGAGCATCGGGACTCCTCAATCAATCCGGGTTCGGCGCGTATACCGGCGCGCTGTTCGCGAAGTAGATGCCGTGCGGCGAGCGGCCCACTGCGATCGTATCGATCAGCTTGCGCGTGTTCAGGTCAATGATGCCCACGTGCTTCGCGAAACGGAACGTCACCCAAAGGTAACGCTTGTCCGCCGAAAGTTCCATGTCGTCGGGACCTGGGCGCAGGCCCGTGATGTCGGCGACTTTCGTGAGCGTCGTGTAGTCGAGAATGCTGATCGTGCTCTCCACGCGATTCGACACGGCGATATGTTTGCCATCGTCCAGGTTGCGGAAGTTATGCGCGCCGCGGCCGGTCTGGATCTTTTTCACGACCGTGCGGTTGTGCCAGTCCACCACGGCCACGTTGTCCTCGCCCGTCATGCCCACCAGCAGGTACTTGTCGCCCGGGGTCATCCACAGGCCGGCGGGCGTGTTGCCCACTTGCAGCTTCCAGAGCACCGTTTGCGTCGGCAGGTCGATGGCGGCCACTTCGCCCGTGTCCTGCAGCGTGACAAACGCCGTTTTGTTGTCGGAGGCGAACGTGATGTGGCTCGGCGTTTTCCCGAGCGGAATGCGCTTTGCGATCGTGAGGTTCTGGCCGTCGTAGTGATAGACGTCCACGCGGTCGAGCCGCAGGCCCGCGGTCACGAACCATTTGTGGTCGGGCGAGAAGCCAAGCTGATACGGATCTTCAATGCCTTCCAGGCGGCGCTGTATCTGCCCCGTATGCGGGTCGAGGAACAGCAGGTCGTTCGACACCGAATCGGCGACGATGAGGGACTTGCCATCGGGCGTGATCATCAGGTGATGCGGTTCCTTGCCCGTGGGCTCGGTGCCGACCACGGTGCGGCTTGCCTGGTCGATGAGCGAGAGCTTCGCCTCGCCCGAGTCGAGCACGATGACCTTGTCGTCGGCGTGGGCGAGCGTGCCCCATGCGAGGCCGCTCATCAGCAGCGCAGTCGCGAGCGTTTTTTTCATGTGAGCCGGTGTAAACGAAAAGATCGGGAATTCAGGCATTTCGTAAGGGAAAGAGAGCAGCGAAGGCGCGCCGCGCCGGTTTGTGCTGAGATAGTGCCAAGGCAGGCGCGCGGATTGCCTGCTTAACGCGTGAGGGCCCGATTCCGATGACGCACTTTCAACGTATTCGCAAATGTTCGATGCGTGCCATAGGGCGATGGGCTGCGCCTACAGACCCCGGATCGCGCGAGAAGTTGCATGGATCATCGCACCCGCGATGACGAGGCGCAGCGCGCCCCCGACGGCCTCACCCGCAACACGGCCGCCGCGGTGCGCGAAGCGCTCGAAGGACGCCGCCGCGGCGTCGCCCTTCTGCTGCCGCTCGCGGGTCCGGCCGTGGTCGTCTCGGTGGCCTATATCGACCCCGGCAATATCGCGACCAACATCCAGGCCGGTGCCCGCTACGGCTACGCGCTGCTATGGGTCGTGCTGCTGGCCAACGTCATCGCCATGCTGTTTCAGGGACTTTCCGCGAAACTCGGCATCGCCACCGGGCGCAATCTCGCCGAACTGTGCCGCGACAGCCTGCCCGCGCCGCTCGTGTGGCTCATGTGGATCGTGAGCGAGATCGCGGCCATGGCCACCGATCTCGCCGAATTCCTCGGCGGCGCGATCGGCCTTGCGCTGCTCTTTCATTTGCCGCTGCTCGCCGGCATGGCGGTGACGGCCGTCGTGACCTACGCGCTGCTGTTTCTCCAGCGCGCGGGCTTCCGGCCGCTCGAACTGCTGATCGGCGCGCTCGTGGGCGTGATCGGCATTTGCTATGTTCTGGAGCTTTTCATCACGCCGATCGAGTGGCAAAGCCTGCTGCGCCACCTCGCCACGCCGCGCCTGCCCGACGCGCAAGCCGTGACGATCGCGGTGGGCATCATTGGCGCAACGGTCATGCCGCATGCACTCTTTCTGCACTCGGGGCTCACCCAGGCGCGGGTGCTCGCGCGCAACGACGCCGAACGCAAACGCCTCGTGAAGTTTTCTAACGTCGAGGTCGTGGTCGCGCTTTCGGTGGCCGGGCTCATCAACATGGCGATGGTGGTGATGGCCTCCGGCGCGTTCCACCAGGGCTACGCGGATGTCGCCGAAATCGAGACCGCCTACCGCACGCTCGCGCCGCTGCTGGGCGCGGCGGCCGCCAGCATCTTCCTCGTCTCGCTGATCGCCTCGGGCATTTCGAGTTCGGTGGTCGGCACGCTCGCGGGGCAGATGATCATGCAAGGCTTCGTGAACTTTCGCATTCCGCTGTGGCTGCGCCGCGCGGTGACGATGGTGCCGAGTTTCATCGTGGTGGCGCTGGGCGCAAACGCCACCGACGCGCTCGTCATGAGCCAGGTCGTGCTGAGTCTCGCCCTGCCGTTCCCGATGGCCGCGCTCGTGTGGTTCACGTGCCGCGGCGACGTGATGGGTCCCCATCGTAACCGCGCGCTCACGGCTGCGGGAGCCCTGGCGGGCGCGGCCGCGGTGCTCTCGCTCAATGTCGTGCTGGTGCTCACGACCCTCGGCGTGGCGGTGCCGGGGCTCGGGTAAAGATCGGCGCAATGCCACGCGATGCATGCATGAACGGCCGGTCGGATTATCGACGAAGACGTCTCGCGCAACGCCTCGTTCGCGCCATGCGTGCAAACTCGCGCGAAACCATGCACCATTAGTGTTTTCGCCGCGCCCCGCTCTTGCGACCGGTGCGGGTTTTGCAACCGCGCGCTAGTGGTCGTGCTCAACCACGCTGCCCGAGCGCGCGTCACCTCCGACCTGCCATGACGAATCAGCCTGCCCAAGCCTTGCCCGAACAGCCCGTCGACATGATCATTTTCGGCGGCGGAGGCGACCTGGCCGCGCGCAAACTGCTGCCGGCGCTCTACATGGCGCACCTGCATGGCAACCTGCCGCCGGAAACGCGCATCATCGCCGTGGGCCGCAAGAACTGGACGATCGACGACTATCGCAAGTTCATGGAAGAGCAGTCGCGTCCGTTTATCGACGCGAAAGCGTTCGACGCGCAAGCGTGGGACCGCTATCTGAACCTGTTCCAGTACGTGATCATCGACGTGAACGATCCCGTCAATTACGCGAACCTGAAGGCGGCGTCGCGCGAGCATGCCCTGCGCGTGTTCTATCTCTCGACTTCGCCGGAACTGTTCACGACGATTTGCGACAACCTCACGGCGGGCGGTCTGATCGACGGCAGCTCGCGCGTGGTGCTCGAAAAGCCGCTCGGCCACGATCTCGCCTCGGCCAAGGAGATCAACGAGTCGGTGGGCCGGCATTTCTCCGAATCGCAGATTTACCGGATCGACCACTATCTGGGCAAGGAAACGGTGCAGAACCTGATGGTGCTGCGCTTCGGCAATCCGATCTTCGGGCCGTTGTGGCAGGCGCCGTATATCCGCAGCGTGCAGATCACGGTGGCGGAAACGGTGGGCGTCGGCAGCCGTGCGGGCTTCTACGATCACACGGGCGCGCTGCGCGACATGGTGCAGAACCACCTGCTGCAACTGCTGTGCATCGTGGCGATGGAGCCGCCCGTCTCGCTCGACCCGGACGCCGTGCGCGACGAAAAGCTCAAGGTGCTGCGCTCGCTGCGCCCCATGTCGCTCGCCGATATCGCGCGCGACACCGTGCGCGGCCAGTACGCGGCGGGCGCCGTGGACGGCCAGCCGGTGAAGGGTTATCTGCAGGAAGACAACGTGCCGCCCGACAGCAAGGCGGAAACGTTCGTGTCGCTGCGCGCGCACATCAACAACTGGCGCTGGGCCAACGTGCCGTTCTTCCTGCGCACGGGCAAGCGCATGCAGAACCGCCAGTCGGAAATCGTGATCGAATTCGCGGACCTGCCGTTCTCGATCTTCCCGAGCGGCCCGCGCCACTACGGCAACCGTCTCGTGATCCAGCTTCAGCCGGAAGAGTCGATCCAGTTGCAAATGCTCGCGAAGGAGCCGGGCAGCGGCATGAATATGCTGCCCGTGAGCCTGAATCTCGATCTGCAGCAGGCCATTCCCGAGCGCCGCGCGGAAGCCTATGAGCGCTTGCTGATCGACGTAATCCGCGGCCGCCTCACGCACTTCATGCGCCGCGACGAACTGGAAGCCGCATGGACGTGGGTCGAGCCGATTCTCAACGGCTGGAAAGAACTGAACGACCGCCCACGCACCTACACGGCAGGCACGTTCGGGCCGGCGGCATCGTCGGCGCTGCTCGCGCGCGAAAACATGTCGTGGGCCGAAGAGATGTAATGTGAAGGACCGCGAGCGCCGCGTGCTACGCGCGGCGCTCGCAGCATGGCGTTACTGGTCGGCCGAATCAGGACGAAAGAGGTCGAATCCGGCGAACACGATCACACCGCTGAGCGCAATCAACGGCACCGAGTGGCGCCCGAGAAAAAGAACCGCGGCCGCAAGCCAGGTTGAAAGACAGAAAGCGCCGATGCGCCGCATGATGCAACTCCCTACTCTTTAATGCCCTTCTGAAGCGTGGCTGCGCATAACGCGCGCCGCGCGCTTTCAGCCCAAGGTGGCCCGCGCCGTGCGCAGGCGCGACACCGTATCCACAAACGCCTCCCCGCCGAGCGTGCGCTTCAGGCGGCTCGCGACCGTCGCGCTCGCGGCATTGAGCGCCTCGCGAATCGCCACGGCCTGCGCCGTGGGCACGATCGCCACTTCGCGGCCGTCGCCCTCCGTGCGCTGGCGCTCCACGTAGCCGCGCGCCTCCAGGCCGTCGAGCACGCGCGTGGCCGTGGGCCGCGCGATGGAGAGCAGATCGGCCAGTTCGCGCTGCGGCAAACCGGGACGCTCCAGCACGGCGCGCAACATGAACCCCTGCGGCGGCGTCAGCTCGAAGCGCTCGAAGGCTTGCGCCCATTCGCGCTCGAGGCGCCGCGCGAGCGCCGTGGTGTTGAAGTAAAGGCAATGATCGAACATGCGCACAGGATAACCCAATATAGTTAGCTATGCAACGATCTGCGCCGAATGCACACGTCTGCCTGCTGAGGAATCAAGCGCACAGCAGCAAAAATAGAACGACCGGACGAATTTAAATCGCATCGGCTATGATGCGAAGACGCCGCTTTTCGCCTGGCTGTGTCTGGCCGCCGTACACAACACTCACGGAGACATCGATGCAAATGCGCTGTTACTGCGTTATCCATCACGGCAAGCCGCTCGAACTGGTCGAGCGCGACGTGCCCGAGCCCAGGGGCACCGAGGTATTGCTGCGCGTGAAGGCCGCGGGCCTGTGCCATTCCGATCTGCACATCTGGGAAGGCTATTACGACCTGGGCGGCGGCAAGAAGCTCTCGCTCGCCGACCGCGGCATCAAGCTGCCGCTCACGCCGAGCCATGAAATCTGCGGCGAGGTCGTGGCGCTCGGCCCCGACGCGCAAGGCGCGCCGGAGGCGCTCGCGGCGGGCACGGCGGCAGTCGTGCATCCGTGGATCGGCTGCGGCGAATGCGCGGCCTGCCAGCGCGGCGAAGAAAATATCTGCGCGAAGCCGCAGTCGCTCGGCGTGCTGCGTGACGGCGGCTTTGCGGATTACGTGATTGTGCCGCATCCGCGCTATCTCGTGGATCTCGCCGGCCTCGATCCCGTGAAGGCCGCGCCGCTTGCCTGCGCGGGCGTGACGACGTATTCGGCCGTGAAGAAGTTCGGCGCGCGCATCCACGAAGGCCCCGTGGTCGTGATCGGCGCGGGCGGCCTCGGCATGATGGCGCTCGAAGTGCTCAAGGCAATGGGCGCACAAGGCGCGATCGTCGTGGACGTGGACCCCGCCAAGCGCGAAGCCGCGCTGGCGGCGGGCGCGCTCGCGGCCATCGACGCGCGCTCGGACGACGCCCTGCAGCAGGTCATCGCCGCAACGGGCGGCGGCGCACGCGCGGTGCTCGACCTCGTGGGCGCGACGCCCACCGTCAAGCTCGCGCTCGACGCCTGCGCGCGCGGCGGCCACGTGGTGATCGTCGGGCTGATGGGCGGCGACCTCACGCTCTCGCTGCCCATCATCCCGATGCGGCCTCTGAAGATCGAGGGCAGCTACGTGGGCACGCTGCCCGAGCTGCGCGAACTCGTGACGCTGATGCGCGAAGGCAAGATGCAGCCCTCGCCGGTCTCTGTGCGGCCGCTCACGGAAATCAACGAGGCGTTCGAAGCGCTCGTACGGGGCTTGGTGGTCGGGCGGCAGGTGCTGGTGCCCTGATGCGTGCCATCGCGCGCGGCCTGGTTCGGCGCGCGATGAAGAATCGTTCGGAATTCGAATCAATCGGCAAGATCGGTTCACGGCGACGATCCCCCGTCTGCACGCGCAGGCGCTTGAAACGCTTACGCGCCTATCCACGGCGCTCGCCCCATTTTGCAAGCCATCTGCAAGGTTTTCCGGGCCAGATGCGCTTATCGTCCGAATAAGCGCACCGGATGCGCTCAATTCGCGCCGTTGACTGAGCACGAGCTGTCGTAATCTCGACACTGCCGCATTGTCCGTGTCGCCCACGCGCCGCGCCCCGTCTCTTACGATTTTCACTGTGACCATTTCGACGCCCCTCGCGCCCGCCCCCGACGACATCCTGCGCGAAGCCAATGCGCACTGCGAAGCGCACCGCTTCGCCGACGCGCTCGCGTTGCTCGAACCGCATGTCGGCGGCCAACCCGGGGCAACGGACGACGCCGCGCTCGCGCCGGCGCTCAATCTCGCGGCCCTGAGCGCGATGGGCACGGGCGACGCGGCGCGCGCCCAGGCGTTGTGGCAGCGCTGCCTCGCGGCAAAGCCCGACTTCGCGCAGGCGTACAGCGGCCTCGCCGCACTCTTTGCGGCGCTCGGCGTCCTCGATCAAGCCCAGGCGCTCTATGAACGGCTGCTGAGCCTGGCGCCCGCCGACGCCGACGCACGCAGCAATCTGGGCGTCGTCCTGCAGCGCCAGACGCGCCACGCCGAAGCGGAAGCTGCCTTTCGCGCCGTGCTCGCGGACTGCCCGGCTCACGCCGACGCCCACTACAACCTCGGCCTCCTGCTGCAGGGACAAGGCCGCCACGCAGAAGCCGAAAGCGCGTTTCGCGGCGCCATCGCCGCGAATGTGCGCCATGCGAAGGCGTATAACGCGCTGGGCACACTGCTGCAGGATCAGGCGCGCGGCGACGAAGCCGCCGAGGCCTTTCGCCAGGCCCTGTTGATCCACCCGCAGTATCCAGAGGCGCTCAACAATCTCGCCACGCTGCTCAAGGCGTCCGGCAAGCTCACCGAAGCGGAACTCGCGGTTCGCCTCGCGCTGCAGATTCGCCCCAATTTCATCGATGCGCTGAACAACCTCGGTTGCGTGCTCACCGACCTCAAGCGCGTGCCCGAGGCGGAGGTGGCGTTCCGCCAGACGCTCGCACTCGCGCCGAACCACGCGGAAGCGCAGTACAACCTCGGCGTCGCGCTGCATACGCTCGAGCGGCTGCCCGAGGCCGAGGCGGCGTATCGCGAGACGCTGCGCCGCCTGCCGGGTCGCGTCGAGGCCTATAACAATCTCGCCTGTGTGCTGATGGCGCTCGGGCGCCGCGCGGAAGCGCTCGAGGTGCTCCACGAAGCCGTGGCCGTGCGGCCCGATTTCGCCGAGGCGCACTTCAATATCGCGAGCCTGCACAAGGAATACGGCCGGCTTGACGAAGCGGAGGCCAGCTACCGCCGCGCGCTCGACGCGAACCCGGAATACGGCGATGCGAAATTCCGTCTCGCCACGCTGCTCATCAGCATGGGCCGCTTCGAAGAAGGCTTCGCGCGCTACGAATGCCGCTACTCCATGCCCGGCTTCGTGCATCACGCGACGCAGCGTCTGCTGCAGTGTCCCGCCTGGCAGGGCGAGCCGCTCGCTGGCAGATCGCTGCTGCTGTGGCAGGAAGACGGCCTCGGCGACATGCTGCAATTCGGGCGCTATGCGCATGTGCTCAAGGCGCAGGGCGCGGCGCACGTCGCGTTCGCCTGCCAGCCGCCCCTGCATCGGCTCTTTCGCGGCGTGGAAGGCATCGACGCCGTGCTCGACCACGAAGCCGGCGCAGCTGCAGCCGGCCAGTTCGACTACTGGGTGAGCCCGATCAGCGCGCCGCACCGTCTAGGCACGACGTTAGAGACGATCCCCGCGCCGCTCGTCTATACGCCCGAGCCCGCGCTCGTCGAGCACTGGGGCGCGCGCCTTGCCGCGCTCTCGCCAGGCCGGCGCATCGGCATCGTCTGGAAGGGCAACCCGAAGCATTTCAATGACGCGCACCGCTCGCTGCCCTCGCTTGCCGCGCTCGCTCCGCTCTGGAACCTGCCGGGCGTGCAGTTCGTGAGCCTGCAAAAAGGTCAGGGAGAAGACGAGGCGCAGAATCCGCCTGCGAGCCTGCCGCTGCTGCACCTCGGCACCGACGTGGGCGATTTCGTCGATACCGCGGCGATCATCGCGCAGCTCGATCTCGTGATTTGCGTGGATACGTCCACGGCGCATCTGGCGGCGTCGCTCGGCAAGCCGTGCTGGGTGCTGCTGCCGCAGTACGACCTGGACTGGCGCTGGATGCACGACCGCGAAGATTCGCCGTGGTATCCGGGCACGATGCGCCTGTTCCGCCAGCGCATGAACGAAGCATGGAGTGCCGTTGTGGAGCGAGTGCGCGCGGCGTGCGCGGAGCGCTTCGGCGTTTGAAACGGGATTTGAAAATCCGGGGGATGCGAGAGGTGCTCGCGCGCCTCAATCCCAGATGTTGCGGAACGCCACGGCGGCGATCACCGGCACGCACATCACGAGCGGAATGGCGAAGTACGGAATCTCCAGATCGACGACCCACTTGTAGACGATCCAGCCGATACCCAGCGCGAGCGTGAGCACGCCAACGAGCGCCGTGAGAGTGTTCAGCAGCCACGTGGGCGGCTGCTTGCGCGCGGGTTTATTCTCGGGTGACGGGTTCATGGCGGCGGTGGCGAAAAGCGAAAACGTCTCGATCCGAAATTCGGATGATGGGTATTTTACTCTCAGATATGTTGGGCGATTGAGCCGCGTGACCATGGATATCTGTCTGGAGATCGCTGCTCGAACCTGAGCGGATCTTAGCGCTCGACGCTCCGTTCATCGACATCGCACTCCGACGTCATCACGGTCAGCCTCGGGCCGCCATGCCCTGGCGCTTTGACCAGTAGTAGCGCCAGATTTTGACTATCGTCGCATATAGAAGAAGCGAAACGACGAGTTCTGAAATTAGCATCACTGGAATATAGAGATCGTCCGGATCCCGAATACCCATGCGGTTTGAAACAGATAGCCACACGGAAAGCTGGCTCTCAGGCATCCGCAGCGGATACGTATGGACATAGCGAACGGAAAGCAAAAACAGGCCGACGAACAATGTCACTTTAGCGAGCCTACGGGCAAGTGTCGCCATATGCTATTACCTCGATGGTTCCATACGCGCGAAGCCCCGAGTCACGAGCCGAGACGGCAGGTGTGTGCAACAGAGCCTGCCGGATCCTCGCGAAATCCGCGTAGCTCGGCAAAGTGATGCAGCCTAACGAGATACCGCGGCCTCCAGCCGGATGCAAGCGGAAGTGTCCGCGCTCTATGCCTTTAACCCAGGTGAAATCGTCAATCTTGCCGTCGTCGCGGTAGAGCGCGAACCACTCCGAATGATGGGAAGGGATACCGGTAACGGTATTTTTGACTCCGTGACTGAAGCTGATAATTTCGATACTCCCTTCACGACTGTCAACCGTCGACGAGCCCTTGATATCCGCACCACCATCATCTTTAAGCCACAAATGAGCAGGAATTGGCATACCGAAATACTCCCTTGAAAAGCGAATGAAACGGTGAACTCTAATTTCTACCCGAGGGATCTCCCTGTGCAATGAAAATGCAATGGGAATTAGGTAATTCATTCCTTGGCCCGACACAGGTCAAGAAAAAACTCCCGAGAGACGCTAGATCGACGACGCTCAACAGCGAGGAAGACCCGGCGCAGCGGCGCCTTTACCTCGCAGGTAATCGATCCGCTGCCCCGCGCGCCCTATTCTCGTAAGCGTTGACCCGCCCTTTCACGCTCACGAGACCTGCCATGACCGCCTACGCCATTGCCCATCTGCGCGACGTCGAACCTTGCCCCGCCATCGTCGAATATCTGGAGAAGATCGACGCCACGCTCGCCCCTTTCGGCGGCCGTTTCATCATTCACGGTGGACGCGTGGAGCAGCTCGAGGGCAAGTTTTCCGGCGACCTCATCATGATCGAATTCGCCAGCCGCGAGATCGCGCGCGCGTGGTATCGCTCCAGCGCCTATCGAGCGATCCTGCCGCTGCGCGCGGAGCACTCGCGCGGCGAAGTGTTCCTGATCGATCAAGTCGCGATGCCGCATCGCGCGACCGACGTGCTGCGTCCCGCTCACGAAGACGCCCCCGCCAAGTGAAAGCATTTCGTTAACTGCCGACCGGCAGCGATTGGTTTCGCACCGCACGTTTGCAAAGGAAATTCATCGCCTGCAAACGTTTTCGTGCGTTTCACAATTCTTTCTTCATCGACGGCGAAACTGTGCGCGACCCATCCCCACAGAACGGATGCGCCCATGAGAATACGCCTTCCCAACCGCGTGTCGACGACCTTGCCGACCGCGGCGATCGTTGTACTCGCAACCATCATGCTCGATGCATGCGGCCCGGGCTACGGCACGTCGGCGGCTTCGTCGACGCCGGATACATCGGAAAGCCAGAGCGCCGCAACGCAATCGGCGTTGGCGAATAGCGCGCGGATAATGCCGTTGCCAACGGCCGACACGAACACTTCGGCGAGCACATCGGCGAACGCCTCGACGAACCCGAGCGCCACACCCGCTTATGGCGCGAACGCGGCCACTGCCGCGAACACCGCGAGCGACCCCGTGCAAGGCGCACAGGCCAGCCTCGCCGCCGACAGCGACCAGGTCACGCCAGTCTTGAGCTACGCGCCTCGAGACAGCGCGCAGACCCAGGCCAACAACGGCAACGATTCAAGCAGTCCCGCAACGTCCAGCCATTGAAGCATTGCACCTGCGTGCCCGTGGGCCAGTACACCGTCGGGCACGACACTCCAACCCCAAGCAGAAAGGTGAGCAACAATGACGTTAAACAGCCGTCGCCGTTTCCTGCAGACCGTCGCGCAATCGGGCGCCGCCGCCGCAGCGATGACCGTTCTTCCCGAGTCGATCCGCAATGCGCTGGCCATTCCGGCCAATTCGCGCACGGGCACGATCCGCGATGTCGAGCACATCGTCGTGTTCATGCAGGAGAACCGTTCGTTCGACCACTACTTCGGCCATATGCGCGGCGTGCGCGGCTATAACGACCGCCTGCCCATTGCGCTGCCGGGCGGCCTGCCGGTGTGGTATCAGCCGTCGAAGGAAGACGCCACGAAGCCCGTGCTGCCGTTCCACCTCGATACGTTCAAGACGAGCGCGCAATGCGTGGGCGACCTCGACCACTCGTGGTACCCCACGCAGTACGCGATCAACAACGGTCTGTACAACCAGTGGCCGCAGTACAAGACCGACATGACGATGGGCTATTACCTGCGCGCGGACATCCCGTTCCACTACGCGCTGGCCGACGCCTTCACGGTGTGCGACAACTACTTCTGCTCGCTGCCTGGCCCGACGCACCCGAACCGGTCGTATCTCATGACCGGCATGGTCGATCCGACCGGCACGATGGGCGGCCCGCTGCTCGATAACAACGACTTCGTGGACGGCGACGTGCCGCCCACGTATCAACTGCTTTCGTGGACGACCTACCCCGAGCGCCTGCAGGCCGCCGGCATCTCCTGGCAGATCTACCAGCAGGGCACGAACGGCAGCGACCCGCTGAACGGCAACTACGGCACGAACATCCTGCAGAACTTCGCGAACTTCATCAACGCGCAGCCCGGCTCGGCGCTCTATCAGCGCGCGCAAACGGCGCGCACCATCGCCGACCTGAAAAACGACGTACTCCAGAACAATTTGCCGCAAGTCTCGTGGCTGCTGCCGCCGGCGGCGTTCTCGGAGCACCCGAAGTACACGCCGGCCTATGGCGCGGAATACACCTCGCAGATCATCGAAGCGCTGACGTCGAACCCCGACGTGTGGAGCAAGACCGTGCTCTTCATCATGTATGACGAGAACGATGGCTTCTTCGACCATATCGTGCCGCCGCAGCCGCCCACGACGTCTACGCAGGGCAAGTCGACGGTGAGCGTGGACGGCGAGATCCACAACGTGGTCAACCCGCTGCGCGGCGGCAAGTACACCGCAGACGGCCTGCCCTACGGCCTCGGACCGCGTGTGCCGATGACGGTCGTCTCGCCGTGGACCAAGGGTGGCTTCGTCTGCTCGCAGGTGTTCGATCACACTTCGGTGATCCGCTTCATCGAGGCACGTTTCGGCGTGCAGGAGCCCAACATCACGGCGTGGCGCCGCGCGGTGTGCGGCGACCTCACCACGTGCTTCGACTTCCGCACGCCCGACGCCACGATGCCCACGCTGCCCGACACGAGCAACTACATGACGCTCGCCGACAACCAGTGCTCGGCCAACTCGGCGCCCACGGTGCCGGCCACGCCGCTGCCGATCGACGCGCAGGAGCCCGGCGTGCGCTACGCGCGCGCGCTGCCCTACGAGCTTCATGTGAACGCGAAGCCCGAAGCGCAGAACAACACGCTTTCGATCACGTTCGCGAACAAGGGCCGTCAGGGCGCGCACTTCTACGTGTACGGCACGAACCGCAGTGACGGCCCGTGGCGCTATACGGTCGAAGCGGGCAAGTCGCTCGACGACACGTGGGACCTGAGCGTGACGAACGGCGTCTATGCGTTCGAGGTGCATGGCCCGAACGGCTTCCTGCGCCGCTTTGCGGGTACGGCCGCGCAATCGGGTCCGGGCAAGTCTGGCCGCGCACCGGCGCCTGCCGTGACTGCGCACTACGACGTGGCCAACGGCAACCTCTTCCTCAGGTTCTCGAACGCGGGCAGCAGCGTCGCGCACCTGAACGTGAGCGACAACGCCTATGGCGCGCACGAGCGCAACGTGGTCGTGCCGGCCGGCGCTCAAGTCGACGAAGTCTGGGTCCTCGCCGCGAGCCATCACTGGTACGACCTCACGGTCACGAGCCGCGACGACGCCACGTTCGCCTGGCGCTTCGCCGGACACATCGAGAACGGCCGGCCGAGCATCAGCGACCCCGCGGCCGTTGCGCCGGTCACGAAGCTGAGCTGAGCCCGACGCGAGACATGGCCTGACGATTCCTTTTCTGTTTCCCTATTTGCGGCGCCTTCGGGCGCCGCTTTTTTTTGCCTTTGCGCAGAGGATCCGTTCCTTCTCATAGTGTGGGTTAAAAAGGGCCAACGTATCCTTCGCAATGGCACGCCCTGCAGCATCTGCGAACCAGTGGCACAATGGGCGCTCCGCATTTTCCGGCTCCCGCCTGCGCGCTTTGCCGTGCGCGCGGCGGGAGCCTGTCGTTGAACCGTTGAAAAGGATCGTCCCATCATGAGTTCCAGCGTGAAGCCCTATCCCAACACCCAGATCTACATCGACGGCGCATGGCGCGCCGGCGCGAAGACGATTGCTGTGATCGACCCCGCGACCGAAGCGGAAATCGGCCGCCTGAGCCTCGCAAGCGAGCAGGACCTTTCGGATGCGGCCACCGCAGCCGAGCGCGCCTTCCGCGAATGGCGCAAGGTCTCGCCGCTCGAGCGCAGCAAGCTCATGCGCCGCGCCGCGCAACTGCTGCGCGATCGCGCAGACGACATCGCCGCGATCATGACGCGCGAGCAGGGCAAGCCGTTTGGCGAAGCGAAGCTCGAAACGCTCGCAGGCGGCGACACGATCGACTGGTTCGCCGAAGAAGGCCGCCGCACGTACGGCCGCGTGATCCCGTCGCGTTCGGACGCCGTTCGCCAGATCGTCACGCGCGAGCCGGTGGGTCCGGTCGCCGCGTTCACGCCCTGGAACTTCCCGCTCAACCAGGCCGTGCGCAAGGTGTCGGCCGCGCTCGCCTCGGGCTGTACCGTCGTGCTCAAGGGACCGGAAGAAACGCCGGCCAGCTGCGCCGAACTCGTGAAGGTGTTCGCCGACGCGGGCCTGCCCGCAGGCGTGCTGAACCTCGTGTTCGGCGTGCCTTCGGAAGTGTCGTCGTACCTGATCGCGCATCCGGCGATCCGCAAGATCTCGTTCACGGGCTCGACGCCGGTGGGTAAGCTGCTCGCCTCGAAGGCCGGCGAGCACATGAAGCGCGCGACGATGGAACTGGGCGGCCACGCCCCCGCCATCGTGTTCGCCGACGCCGACGTGCCGCGCGCCGCGAAGCTGCTCGCGAGCGCGAAGTTCCGCAACGCGGGTCAGGTTTGCATCTCGCCCACGCGCTTCATGGTGGAAGACGCCGCGTATGACGAGTTCGTCGAGCACTTCGTCGCGACGACGCGCGCGATCAAGGTAGGCAACGGTCTCGAAGACGGCGTGCAGATGGGCCCGCTCGCGAACGACCGCCGCCTCGCCGCCATGGAACGTCTCGTGGCCGACGCGCGCGAACAGGGCGCGAAGGTGCTGACGGGCGGCGAGCGCGTGGGCCGCGAAGGCTACTTCTTCGCGCCGACCGTGCTCACCGACGTGCCGCTCTCCGCGCGCATCATGAACGAAGAGCCGTTTGGCCCGATCGCGCCGATCTCGCGTTTCTCGAGCTACAAGGACGCGATCGTCGAAGCGAACCGTCTGCCGTACGGTCTCGCCGCGTATGCCTACACGCGTTCGAGCGCGACCTCGGCCGCACTCTCCGACGACGTGGAAACCGGCATGCTGTCGATCAACCATCACGGCCTCGCCCTGCCGGAAACGCCGTTCGGCGGCGTGAAGGATTCGGGTTACGGCTCGGAAGGCGGCAGCGAGGCGATGGAAGCCTATCTCGTCACGAAGTTCGTTACCGAGCATCGTTGATCGCTGCACGCTGACAACGCGCGCTTTTCCGGCTTACGGTCCGGGAAGCGCACGCGGATATTGCGGCAAGCCGTCCGCGAGTTGCACCCAGGCCAGCTTTTGCGAGGTCCAGCTGTGATTGTCGGGCGGCGCGTCGTCGGGACGATCGAGCGTGCCGGTCGCGACGTCGATCTCGCCCGCGAACGCCGCATGCCGGTAGGTGAGAGGCGTGCCGCAATCGGCGCAGAACGCGCGCTCGACACCCGGACTCGACGCATGCGTTTTGGTTGCGCCCGCAACGAGCCGGAACGCACTCCACGGCACGCTGAGCCAGCCGACGAACGGCGCGCCCGTTGCGCGCCGGCAATCCACGCAATGGCATACCGTGCTGCCAACCGGCGCAGCCGAAATCTGGTAGCGGACCTTGCCGCATAAACAGCCGCCAGTCAGCATCGCTCTCTCCTTCGGGCACCTGGCCTGCCCAACGCTTTCAGCACTGTAAGCACGATCGCCCGGGCATGGTTGCACGAATTCGCTTCACGCATGGAATAAAACGCAGTGAGGTGTTGTTGACGCCAGTAACGGCCCTCGGGCCATCGACTGGATTCATCATGCATACACTCGCACAGATTGCGCTTTCGCTTGCGTTGCAGCGCGCGCACACGGGAGCCCGCCCGTGAACCGCGCCCCGATCTGCGTGCCGTGCCGGCTCGCGGCGATTGCGGTGGTGGTGGGTTGCGCTGGCGCGGCATTTGCATGGACGGCGGGCTGGCTCACGCCGAAGCGCATCACCGCGCCGCATATCATCAATACGTTCGAGTCGAACTACGGCATCCATACGGGTTATCGGCGCAATCACGCCAAGGGGTTCTGCGTGGAAGGCTGGTTCGAAAGCAACGGCAACGGCGCGCAGGTCTCGCGCGCGGCGGTGTTCGCACCCGGACGCACGCCCGTGATCGGACGCTTCGCCATTCCCGGCAGCAACCCTGGCGCGCCGGACGCGAGCACGCCCGTGCGCAGCATGGCGCTGCTGTTCCAGTTGCAGGACGGCGAGCAGTGGCGCACCGGCATGAATTCCGTACCGATCTTCGTCGTTCGCACCCCGAAGCAGTTCTATAGCCAGCTGGTCGCCTCGAAACCGGATCCGGCAACGGGCAAGCCCGACCCCGCGAAGCTCGCCGCCTTCTTCCAGGCGAACCCGGAAACGCTGCCGTTCCGCCAGTGGCTGAAGGCGCACCCGCCCTCCTCCAGTTTCGCGAACACGGCGTTCTACAGCGTCAACGCGTTCATCGCGACCGATGCCGCCGGTAACCAGCATGCCGTGCGCTGGCAGAGCGTGCCCGAAGTGGCTTATGCACCGCAAACGCCGGCAGAAAAAGCCGATCCGAATTTCCTCGCCGACGACTTCACCACGCGTTTCGCCGGAGGGCCCGCAGCGACCCCGTTACGCTGGCATCTTGTGCTCACGGTCGCCGCACCCGGCGACCCGACGAACGACGCCACGCAGTCATGGGCCGCGGACCGCCAGCAGATCGACGCCGGCATCCTGGTCTTGCAGCGCGCCGAACCGCAAGCCAACGGCATGTGCCGCGACGTGAACTACGATCCGACCATCCTGCCCAACGGCCTGAAGCCTTCGGACGACCCCTTGCTCGCCGCCCGTTCGGCAGCGTATGCCGTTTCGTTCAATCGACGCACGCGTGAAGAAGCCAACCTCGCGCAAACGCATGGAGGCGCGCAGCCATGAAACAACCGGGCCAGCACTTCAGCGCACTCCAGCGCCTGCTGCATTGGTCGATGGCAGTCCTGATCGTCACGATGCTGTTCGTCGGCGTGGGGATGGTATCGACCGTCTCGCGGCTGCATGACACCCTGCTCGCGCTCCACCGCCCGTTAGGTATCGCGCTGCTCGCGCTCGTGCTCCTGCGCCTGGCCGTACGGCTCACGCGCGGCGCGCCGCCCTTGCCCGCCGATCTGCCCATCTGGCAGCGCCTCGGCGCTCACGCCTCGCATCTCGTGCTCTACGCATTGATGATCGCCATGCCGCTGATCGGCTGGTCGATGCTATCGGCGGGCGGCTATCCGATCGTGATGTTCGGCGGCGTGCACCTGCCGCCGATCGTGCCGCATGACGTCACGCTCTATGCATGGCTGCGCGCCGCGCATACGTGGCTTGCCATGGCGCTCTACGCGACCGTGCTGTTGCATCTGGGCGCCGCGCTCTTTCACGCGCTCATTCGCCGTGACGGCGTGCTCGCCAGCATGGCGCGCGGCGAGGCACGCAGCTGACGCAAGGTTCCTGCGCGTGCAAAGCGCGCGGGAACCTCGCCTGTGAATCAGACGTGCGCGTCGCGCCCCGCCACGGGCGGCACGGGCGGTTCCATGAGTTCCTGAAGCAGCGCATCGCGCGCGCTGCGGCGGCGCGCCCACAGCGCCGTGAGCATCGGCACGAGGATCGCGGTCACGAGGCAGGCGGTGGCGACCATCGCCGTTGCCGCCGGCACGAGCGGCTTGAAACGCGGAATCATCTCGCCGATGATGGCCGGATTCGCTACCGCCGCACCAGCCGTGGACGAAGCCGCGAGCCCCGCCGCACCGTTGCCGCCTGCGATCAGGCGATCGGCAAGAATCAGCGGAATGCCGGTCACGACGATGACGCCAAGGCCAAGCAACACGCCCGGGATGCCGCTCGTGACGATCACGTTGAGATCGATGCCGTTACCAAGCGCAAAGCCAAAGAACGGAATGAGCGGATGCACGCAGCGGCCGAACAGTTCGCGCAGATCGCGATCGAGATTGCCCGCAGTGCTGAACATTCTTCCGCATGTGCGCGAGCAAGGCTACGGCGAAGACAACGAAGAGCAGGAAGACGGTTTGCAGTGCCTGGCGGTGCCGGTGTTCGACCGTTTCGGCCACGTGATCGCCGGCCTCTCCATCTCGTTTCCGACCATGCGCTGCGGCGCGGACACGAAAGCGCACTACGTCGCCCTGCTCAAGCGCGCGGGCGCGGCAATCTCGGCGCGGCTCGGCTATCGCGAGCCGGCCGCGCACGAGCACGCGCCTGCCGAACCCGATTAGCCCGGCGTAGCGGCGGTCGCCGCCGTGGCCGTCGCGGTGGTCTGCCAGCCGAGACCCAGGCTCTTCTGCAGCGACACGAAGTCCTTGAGCAAATCGGCCTGGCCCGACACCACGTTCTGCTGCGCGGCGAATTCCGTGCGCTGCGTGTCGAGCAGATCGACGAGGCTCGACGCCCCCGCGCGATAGCGCTGGCGCATGAGCGTCGCGGAGCGCTCGGCGGAAACCTGCACCTTCTGCAAGGTCACCAGATGCTCGCGCTGATAGCCATAGCGCGAGAGCGACGCGTTCGCGTCCTGCAGTGCCGCAAGCACGGCCTTTTCGTAATGCGCTTCGGCTTCGTCACGCGAAGCTTGCGCGCCGTGCACCGCGCCCAGCGTGCGCCCGAAGTCGAACACGTTCCACTGCAGATACGGCGCCCCCACCCAGCTGAAATTGCTCTTGCGGAACAGGTGCCCCGGCTCCGCGGCCGAAAAGCCGAGGTCGCCGAACAGCGTGAGCTTGGGCAGGAAGTCCGCCACGTGCTCGCCGATCTGCGCGTTGCTCGAGGCGAGGCGCCGCTCCGCCGCGCGAATATCGGGGCGCTGCGCGAGCATCGTGGTGGGATCGCTCACGGGCACGCTTGCGGGCATCGTGGGCAGCGGCTGCACCGTTGCCAGTTCCGCGTCCAGCGCGCCTGGCGCCTGGCCGGTGAGCACCGCCAGTTGATCCAGCGATATTTCGACTTGCGCCGCAAGCGGCGTAATCGTCGAGCGCGTGTTTTCCACCTGGGTGGTGAGCCGCTCCACGTCCACCTCGGCCGCCGTGCCTCCCGCGCGGCGCTGCTCGGTGAGCGTGAGCATCTCCTGCTGCAGTTGCGCCGTGCGTTGCGCGATGGCGAGGCGCTGCTGCTCGTCGCGCAGGTCGATGTAGGCTTGCGCGACTTCGGCCGCGAGCGATACCTGGGTGTCCGCAAGATCGGCGTCCACGGCGTCGGCCTCATCGCTCGCCGCTTCCACGGCGCGCCGCGTGCCGCCGAACAGGTCGATTTCCCACGAGGCGTCGAACCCCGCCGTATAGAACGTGATCGGACCGCCACCGGAAGAGCCACCCTGACCCGAGCTGCTGCTCGACGATGTCAAGGCACTCAGGTCCGGCTGGCGCATGCGGATCGCCGCCGCGCTCGCGCCGACCTTCGGCAGTTCGGCGGCGCGTTGCTGCTGCAGCTGCGCGCGCGAGGCGCGCAAACGCGCCTGCGCCGCGCGCACATCGGGATTGTGGGCGAGCGCCGCTTCGATCAGCGTGTTCAGTTGCGGGTCGTTCAGCGCGAGCCACCATTGGCTCGGTGCCCGCGCGGGCGTCACGCCTTGCGCCGGCGTGCGCAGAAACGAAGCGGCGTTCGCCGCTTCCGGCGCGACAGCCGGTGCGCCGCGATAGTCGGGGCCGACGGTGCAGGCGGCGAGCGCGCAGGCAGCGGCGAACGCGCTCAGCGCGGCGTAGGAGATTCGGGAGTAACGGGTTGCCGTCATGAGTCAGTGATAATCTTCAGTGGCCGCCAGACGACGCTTGTGCGCCGGGCTGCGGCTTCTTGAGCAGGAGCGCGAGCGGCACGCACGTCGCCAGCGCGATGCCGAGCACCCAGAATGTTTCGGAGTACGTGATGACCATCGATTGCTGCGTGATCTGCGCCGCGATCTGGCCGAGCGCCTGCAGTTGCGAATGCGCCATGTCGCCCGTCTGCGTGAACCAGTTGGCCGCGCTCGCGGCCACACGTTCCTGGCCGATGACCGAATTGGCGCTGAGCGATTCGCGCAGCACGGCCGTGTGGAACGCCTCGCGCCTGTCGATGAGCGTGCCGATGATCGCAAGCCCCACCGAGCCGCCCAGATTACGCGCCATGTTGTAGAGACCGGCCGCGTCCCCGGAATCTTCGCGCGACACCGCCGCCATCGAGGCCTGGTTCAGCGGCATCATCGCGAGCATTTGCGCCACGCCGCGCACGAGCTGCGACCAGACGAAATCGTGACCGACGCTCTGCGCCGTGAGCGAAATGTCGAGCATGCAGCTCAGCGTGAAGAGCAGCAACCCGGACACCACCAGGATGCGAAAGTCCACCTTGCCCAGCAAGCGCGGCAGAATCGGCATGACGAGGAACGCGGGCAGCCCCGAAAGCAGCATGATCGCGCCGGACTGCTGCGCGTTGTAGCCGGCAACGAGGCTCAGAAACTGCGGCAGCAGGTACGAAATGCCATAAAGCCCGGCGCCCACCGCGAACACGATGATGATGACGCTCGCATAGCGCGGATTGCGCATGAGCGACAGACGCAGAATGGGCTTTTTCGCGGTGAACTGCGAAAGCGCGATGAGCACCATGCCCGCGAGCGAGACCCACGTGAGCGTGACGATGAAGCTCGATTCGAACCAGCGTTCGCGCTGGCCCTCTTCGAGCACGACGGTCAGCGAACTCAGGCCCACTGCCAGCCCGGCAATGCCGAGCCAGTCCGCCTTGAGAAAGGCTTCCCAGTGCGGCCGGTCGGGTTCGAGCCCGACCAGAAGCAGCGTGATGAGCGCGAGACACACCGGCAAATTGATGAAGAAGCACCAGCTCCAGCTGATGTTTTCCGCGAGCCAGCCGCCCACCACGGGCCCGAGCAGCGGACCGAGCAGCACGATCAGACCGAACACCGTCATGCCCACGGGCAGCTGCGAAAGCGGCAGTCGCGTGCGGATGATGGTCTGGCCGGTAGGGATCATCGCGCCGCCCGTGAAACCCTGGCCAATGCGCCCGGCGATCATCATGCCGAGCGTATTCGACCAGCCGCACATCATCGAAAAGGCGATGAAGAGCGCCGAGTTCGCGAGCAGGAAATTTCGCAGTCCGAACACCCGCGTGAGCCATGCGGCGAGCGGAATCATCACGATTTCGGACATCAGATAGCCCGTGGAGATCCACGTGCCCTCGGTGCCCGTGGCGCCAATCTGCCCCTGGATCTGCGGCAGCGCCGAGTTCGTGATGGAGATGTCGAGCGTGGCCATCAACGCGCCAAGCGCACCCGCCGCGACGGCGATCCAGTCGGCCACGCTCGCGCGCTCGCCATGCGGATGCGGCACCGCTGCGCGAGCCGTATTAGCCACGGTGGTTCTCTTGGTCGATACGGCGGTCGTCCTCACGCGCGGAGCGCGTGTCGACATCGACCGTCACCGACATGCCCGGCAGCAGCACGCTGCGCGTTTCAGGCCCGGTTTCGAGGCGGATGCGCACCGGCACGCGCTGCACGATCTTCGTGAAGTTGCCGGTGGCGTTCTCAGGCGGCAAGAGCGCGAACTGCGCGCCCGTACCCGGCGAGAAGCTGTCCACCACGCCGTGCAGCGTGTGGCCGGGCAACGCGTCGACGTGCAGTTCCACGGGCTGGCCCGCGCGCATGCGGCCGATCTGCGTTTCCTTGAAGTTCGCCGTGAGGTACGTGCGCTGCACCGGCACGACGGTCAGCATGCGCGTGCCCGGCTGCACGTACTGGCCCACGCGCACGGTGCGGTCGCCCACCCGGCCCGCCAGCGCGCTCTTTACCACGGTGTTGTCGAGGTCGAGTTGCGACTGCGCGGCGTTCGCACGCGCCGCCTCGAGCTGCGCACGGGCCTGCGAGAGCTGCGCGTTCAGCGCCGAAATCTGCGAGCGCGCGGACGTGACGGCGGCTGCGTCGGCGGCGAGCGTGGCTTGCGCCTTGTCGCGTTCGCTCTTGAGTTCGGCAAGCCGTTCGGTCGTTTCCGCACCCGTGGCCGCGAGCGGCGCGTAGCGCGCCACTTCGTCGTTCGCGTGGCGCAGGCTCACCTGGGCGACTTCCTGCTGCGCCTGGGTCTGGGCGACGTTCGCTCGCTGCTGCTCGATCTGCGCCTGCGCATGCTCGATGTCCGCCGTGCGCGCATCGACGGTGGCCTGCGCCTGGTCGAGCGCCACCTGATATTGCCGCGCGTCGAGCTTCACGAGCGGATCGCCCGCCTTCACGGCCTGGTTGTCGGCCACGTAGACGTCCGTCACATAGCCGCTCACCTTCGGGGCGATCGTCACGCTGTCGGCCTGCAGATAGGCGTCGTCAGTGGATTCGATGAAGCGCCCGACAACCCACCAGTGACCCAGCCACACCGCTGCGGCGACGAGCGCTGCCAGCCCCAGCAGGATCAGAAGGATTCGTTTCGCGCCGCTCCGCGCAGGCGCAGCGGCGGCGTCCGGCATGTCGCGTCCGGGCGCGCCTGCAGTCGTAGACATGTTGTTGTTTCTCAATTTATTCCAGTCGGCAAAATTATTCCACCTGGAAAAACTGTGTCAAGTGTTATATTTCGCAGGGTTACGAAAGGAAATGCATGAGCGAAGGTAAGAAACTGCGACGTTCGCCCGAAGGAGGCTATGCGCGTGGCGACGAGACACGTCGCAAGATCATCGAGGCGGCCATCAACCTGTTCGGGCAGCACGGCTTCGACGGCGCCTCCACGCGCGACATCGCCGCGCACGCGGGCGTGAACGCGCCGGCGCTGCAGTATTACTTCGAGAACAAGGAAGGCCTCTACCGCGCCTGCGCAGAGTCGATCGCCGACGAATCGTGGCAGTCGTTCGAGCCGGCCGTGCTGCGTGCACGCGAAGCGCTCGCGCGCAACGCGGACACCGAAGCGCTGATCGACGCCTTCATCGACATCCAGTCGGCCGTGGCCGACCGTTCCTTCGTCAAGCAGCACGGGCCGGACCAGCGTCTATTCTTCGCGCGCGAACAGGGCGGCGGCGAACCGGAGATCGGCTCGGAAATCCTGCGCGAGCGCGTACGCTCGCCGCTGAACACCATCAACGTGGAACTGCTCGAACGCATTACCGGCATGCCGGCCTACGATCCGCTCACCGTGGTGCGCATGTTCAGCCTGTATGGGCAGTTTCTGCTTTTCTTCATCGCGCGACGCACCACGCTCACGATGCTCGGCTGGGACGACATCGACAGAGCGAAGGCCGATTTTCTGAAGGTGAGCATCGCGGAACAGACGCGCGTGCTGCTGCACCACTGGAATCGCGAGCGCGACAAGCACAATCGCTCAAGATAACCAGGCACTATTCAGGCGGCTGGCACGATCACGCGGCACCCGTGGGGAGCCCTCGCGGCGCATCCGCGCGCATGTTAGTGTTCGAAATTCCCTCCTGCATGGAGCCGCCAGCATGTCTCCCCTCGCCGCCGTTGCCAGCATTCTCCTCGCTGTTCTACTCGGGGCCATGAGTCCCGGCCCGAGCTTCGTGCTCGTCGCGCGCAACTCGATCGGTCTCTCGCGCCGCGACGGCGTCGCCACTGCGCTGGGCATGGGCACGGGTGCAATCTGCTTCGCGGGCATCGCACTCGCCGGGCTCTACACCCTGCTCGCCACCGTTGCCTGGCTGTATGCCGCGCTCAAGATCGCAGGCGGCGCCTATTTGCTCTACATCGCTTCGCGCATCTGGCGCGGCGCCGGCTCGCCCGTCACGGTGAGCAGGACGGCCACACCGGACGAGCGCCCCGGCAAGTCGTACTGGAGCGGCCTGACCACCCAGTTGAGCAACCCGAAAACGGCCATTGCCTACGGCGGCATCTTCGTCGCGCTGCTGCCGCATAACCCGCCGCTGTGGTGCTACTTCGCGCTGCCGCCGCTCGTCTTCGCGATCGAAACCGGCTGGTACACGGTCGTCGCGCTGTGCTTTTCGAGCCAGCGTCCGCGCGATCTTTATCTGCGCGCCAAGAGCTGGATCGACCGCATTGCTGCCGGCGCGATTGGGGCGCTGGGCCTGCGCCTCATTTTCAGCGCCGGGCATCGCGGGATCTGACGTCGCCCCGCCGGACGCGGCCAGGAGGTCGCGCCCGGCGCACCGGAAGATTTTTTCGTGAGGCGCTTGACAATCTATCTTCCAGTAGATACATTAGCGCCCATGGATACGAAGTTGACAGTGCGCGAGCAGGTTCTCGACCACGCCATCACCCTCATGATGCTGCGCGGCTACAACGGGTTCAGCTATCGCGACCTGTCGGAGTTGGTGGGCGTGAAAACGTCGAGCATCCACTATTACTTCCCGTCGAAAGACGACCTGGTGCTGGAAGCGGTGAGCCAGTACAGCGGTGAAGTCATGGCGGGATTGCAATCGATCGACGCTACGCTCCCGGCGCGCGAAAAGCTCGCTACGTACACGCGGCTCTTCGGCAAGACGCTGGGCGACGGCAACCAGATCTGTCTGTGCGGCATGCTGGCCGCCGACATCGAGTCGCTGCCGGAAACCGTGCGTCAGGCTGTGCAAGCGTTTTTCCGCGCCAACGAAAACTGGCTGGCCGAGGTGCTGGCTCAAGGCGCGAAAGAAGGCACGCTGGTCGTGAGGGGCAAGCCCGAAAACTCGGCGCGTACGCTGTTCGCGGCCTTGCAGGGCAGCGTGCTGGCGAGCCGGCTGTTTCACACGAAGTCGCGCCTCGAAGATGTCGAAGCCATGTGGCGCGTGGCTCAGTAACGTATTCTTGCCCGTAAAACGGGGCGGCTAGCCGCCTCTTTTATTGGGCCATGAATTCTATCTTCTGATAGATAGCTAGAAAGAGGAGCATCATGAACGTATTTCGACGGCCGGAAATCTATCTGATGATAGATAGAATTCAAAAATTCACGACCGGAAATTCGCAAGCGCTGCTCTTCTGCTGGACCCTGGTGCACAAGGTTGTCGCCTTGCACCACTAAATTGAATGCCGTACTCCGCCGTACCCTTCAACGAACCGTCTTTGCTCAAAGGAGCCTGTCATGTCGATCGAAAAAGTTCTCTACCGCGCCGAAGCCAACGTCACCGGCGGCCGCGATGGCCGTGCCGTCATTCCCGCCAGCAACCTGGACCTGAAGCTCACCACGCCGCGCGAACTCGGCGGCGCGGGCGGTGACGGCACGAACCCCGAGCAACTGTTCGCCGCGGGCTACAGCGCATGCTTCATCGGCGCGATGAAGTTCGTCTCGGCGCGCGACAAGATTTCCCTGCCCGCCGATCTCTCGATCACCGGCAATGTCGGCATCGGCCAGATTCCGAATGGCTTCGGTATTGAAGTCGAACTGAAGATTTCGCTGCCCGGCATGGATCGCGCGGCCGCGCAGGCCCTCGTCGACAAGGCGCATATCGTGTGTCCGTATTCGAACGCCACGCGCGGCAACATCGACGTGACGCTCACCATCGTCTAAGCCGCGAGCCGCAGGCAGCACGAGTCGAGGGCCGCCATGAGCGGCCCTCGGTTTATTTGCCGGCCGCTCACGCAGTCTGAGCGTCGCGCGCGAGTCCCGCCATGAGGCCGCTTGCCCGCTGCACCTTGGCGAGCACCGCGCGATCGAGCACGGAGCGCCCCTCGGGCACCGCGAGCGTGAGAAACGAACGCGCACGCGTAATGCCGGTGTAGACGAGTTCGCGCGTAAGAATGGGGCTGTACGTATCGGGCAGCACGAGTGCGGCGTGGGTGAACTCCGAGCCCTGCGATTTGTGGACGGTGAGCGCGAACACCGTCTCCACGCCCTGCAGCCGGCTCGGCGAGACCCACTTCACGCCACCCGAGCCGTCGCCGGCCGGGAAGGCCACGCGCAACACGGGCGGCTCGCCCGCTGCAACGGGCAGGTCGAGCGCGATGCCGATATCGCCGTTCATGAGCCCAAGCTCGTAGTCGTTGTGCATGACGAGCACGGGCCGGCCCGCGTACCAGTCGCCGTGCGGGTCGATGAGCCCTTCTTCGTGCAGCAGGCGCGCCACGCGGCGGTTCAGGCCTTCGACGCCCCACGGACCGCGCCGCAGCGCGCACAGCAACTGAAACGCGCCATGCGCCTTAAGCACGCCAGCGGCCCAGCCGGACAGTGCCTCGGGCGTCGCGCCAGGTTCGGGCCGGGTCGTGCGCATCGTTTCGAGGTAGTGGCGGTAGCCCAGGCGCTGCGATTGCGCGGCGCTGTGTTCGCCCACGCGGCCATCGACGATCAGCGAGCGCAACGGGCCGTCATCGTCGGCGGGACACACGAGGCGCGCGAGATCCTCGTAACCGCGCGACCAGATCTTCGCGACCCCCACGGTATCGCCCATGTTGACGAGTTCGGCCAGTGCGCCGATGCCGCTCTCCGATGCGAAACGATGGCTCTCGCGCAGCATCGCGATGGCCTGGTCGAGCGGCAGGCCGTGCGCGTCGAGCATGGCCGCGTCGATGCGCTCGCCCGTGGCCGCTTCGAGCCACGCCCGCGACGCCTGCGTGTAGTGCCCTTCGCGCGCACGGTCGCACAATTCGCCCAGCACCGCCCCAGCCTCGACCGAAGCGAGCTGATCCTTGTCGCCAAGCAGGATGAGCCGCGCGGTGGGCGGCAGCGCGTCGAGCACGGCGGCCATCATTTCGAGGTCGACCATCGAGGCCTCGTCGATTACGAGCACGTCCACGGGCAGCGGATTCGCGGCGTCGTGCCTGAAGCGCCGGCTGCCGGGCCGCGTACCGAGCACGCGATGCAGCGTGGTCACGACGGTCGGGATCGCATTGCGCAGCGCCACGGCATCGACGTGCGCCTGCAGCGCATCGAAGGGCAGCCGCTCCACCGCGCCCGCGATCGATTCGTTCAAGCGCGCCGCGGCCTTGCCGGTGGGGGCGGCAAGCCGGATGCGCAAGGGCCGCGCGGCACGCGTTCCCTGCCCCGCACGGCCGAATGCGAGTGTCTGCAGGAGTGCCAACAATCTCACGACCGTCGTCGTCTTGCCCGTGCCCGGCCCGCCCGTGACGATGCTGAACGCGCTGCGCGCGGCGAGCGCGCAGGCGAGCTTCTGCCAGTCGGCAGCGCGCGCAGCTTGACCAGCTCCTGGCTCGCCGTTACGCGGCGCAAACAGCGCGTCGAGCGCCGCGTGCGCGACGTCGAGCGGCAACGCGGCTTCGAGCTGCGAAGCGCGTGTGAGCCGGCGCTCGATGCCCTCCCGCACGTCCTGCTCGTATTGCCAGTAGCGCCGCAAATAGAGCCGTGTGTCCGCAAGCACGAGCGGCGCATTGCCTTGTGCCACGTCGGCAATCGCCGTCTCCTCGCTCACGAGATCGGGCACCGCGAGCGCTGCGCGCCACTGCGCGAGTGTCACGCCCGCGAGCACTTCGGCAGGCGGCTGCGCCGGCACCGCGGCCAGCATTTGCGGCCCGTCGGGCGGCAGGGACAACGCGAACGCCGGATCTTCCAGCGTGGCCTTCAGGTCGAGACACACATGACCGCGCCCAAGCTGATGGCTCGCAAGCGCGGCCGCCAGCAGCAGCAACGGCGGACTGTGCGGCGCTTCCGTCCACAAGAAGCGTGCGAACGCGGCATCGAGCGTACGGAGCCAGCCGCGCTCGACCCAATTGTCGAGCACGCCGAGCATCTGCGCGGCCGTTTCGCGCGCGGCGCCCAGCCTCGGTTGCGGCGCGGCGTCCGGCATGTCCAGATGCTCGAACAGATCGCCGGTGAGGCCGTCCTGCCCTTTCGTGCGGCGCCTCGTCATGCCACATCCTCCAGCGTATCGCGACGCGAGAAGAGCGCGTCGAGTCGTTCGATCAGTTCGCGCGGCGGCCGCTCGCAATGCAGCCCCTGTCCCGGCGCGCGGCCGCCGCGCAGGAACAGATACACGGCGCCGCCCACGTGACGGTCATAGTCGTAGTCGGGCAGGCGCGACTTGAGCAGCCGGTGCAGCGCGAACAGATAGAGCACGTATTGCAGCTCGTAACGCGAATGCAGGATCTGCGCGCGCATTCTCGCGCTCGTGTAGGAAGCATCGTCGGGGCCGAGCCAGTTCGACTTGTAGTCGGCCACGTAATAGCGGCCTTCGTGTTCGAACACGAGATCCATGAAGCCCTTGAGCATGCCGTTGAGCGTGGCGGCGTCGAGCGCGGGGCGCGCCTCGCCGTCCAGCGTGAATTCGGTGACGAGCGCGTCGATTGCGAGCGTATCGACGGCATGCGCCGTGACCCAGAACTCCAGTTCGGCCATATACGCGCCGGGTTCGAACGCCGCGAACGCCACGGGCGCCACGCGCTCGCCTTCGATGTCCGGCAGACGCAGCGGCGTGCGCACGAGTTCCAGCATCCACGCCGTGAGCGTCTCGATCCAGTGTGACCAGCCGCGCACGCTGCAGCGGCGCGCGACCATGTCGCGCACGCGCGCTTCGTCCCGCGCGATTTCGGCGAAGCCTTCGTTGGCGGCCCATTCCATCAGTTCGTGCAGAAAGGTGCCCGCGTCGGCGCCGCGCTCGAAGCCGTGCATCGGCGCAAGCGCGGGTGCGACGAGCGCCTGGCCGGCGCTTGCGAATGCTTCTTCGTCCTCGGGCGGCACGCTCGCCTCGAGCAGTTCGAGGAACACGTCCTCGCTGCGCGTGTCGGGCGCGCCGCGCGCATCGTCCGCTTCGACAGGAACGCCCGAACCGATCGACGTTTCGAGCGTCTTCAGGCTCGAATAGCTCGCGATCCACCAGCGTTCGCGCTCGCGATGCGTGAGCATGCGCGCCTCGCCGCGCACGGCACCGGTGTCGCGCAGCGCGAGCACGTCGCGGCGCGCTTCGGGGGCGGGCGCGACGGCGATGTCCGCGCACGGGCCGCGCAAGGTTTCGAGCAATGCTTCGGTTTCCTCAGCAGAAATGGCCGTGCCGCCGCCCAGCAGATAACCGAACGCGCTCGCCTCGACGCCCTGCACCGGTCCATAGCCGACCCAGGTCGCGTAACGCGCGCGCGTCAGTGCGACGTAGAGCTTGCGCAGATCTTCGCCGAGGCGCTCGCGATCGGCCTGGCGCAGCACGCGCGCGTCGGCCTGGAGCGTGACGCGCAAATCGCCCTCCTCGTCGTGCCACTTGAACGGCACGTCGTCGGGCTTGACGGCGCGGTGCGCGCACGCGAACGGCAAAAACACGAGCGGATATTCCAGGCCCTTCGACTTGTGGATCGTCACCACCTGCACGAGTCCCGCATCGCTTTCCAGACGCAACTGGCGCGCGTCGCCCCCGCCGCCCGCGCTTTCATCTTCGCGCTGCTCGTCGAGATAGCGGATCAGCGCGTGCTCGCCGTCGAGCTGCGTGCTCGCCTGTTGCAGCAGTTCGGCGAGATGCAGCAGGTTCGTGAGTGCGCGCTCGCCATTGAGCCCGGCACCAGCCGCCTCGCCAAGCAAGCGCTGCGGCACGTGAAAGTCGTTGAACAAGCGGCGCAACATCGGCAGCACGCCCTTCCTGCGCCAGCATTCGCGGTACTCGCGGAACTGCAGCACGCGCGACTCCCACGCGATCTCGTCGTGCCCGAGCCGGTCGAGTTCGGCCCATGCGAGCCCGAGCGTGGCCGTAGCGAGCGCCGTGCGCACGAGGCGGCCGTCGTCGGGCTCGGCACAGGCAGCGAGCCAGAAGCGCAGTTCCTCGGCCTGCGGCGTCTGGTACACCGAGTCGCGATCCGAGAGATAGACGCTGCGCACGCCGCGTGCGGCCAGCGCTTCGCGTATCGCCCGCGCCTCGCTGCGGTTGTTGACGAGCACCGCCATGTCGGCGGGCTGCAACGGCCGCATGCCGCGTTCGCCCGAGAAACCCGCGGCCTGCTCCTGGCCGAGATTGAGCAGGCGCACCATCTCGGTCGCGCAGCTGCCCGCCATGCCCGCGAGATACGCGCCCTTGCTGAGCGGCTTGCCATCTGCGGCAGTCGGCATCCACCAGACGTTGAGCGCGGGCAGCGCCGCGCCGGCGGCAACCAGCTTCTCGGGCCGTCCATGCGCATCGGCAGCGACGAACGGCAACGCGTTATCGCATCCATCAGGGCTGCGAAACAAAAACGCACCGCTGCCCTCGGGCCGCGACTCCGCCGCCTCGAAGCAACGGTTCACCGCCTCGACCATCGCGCGCGTCGAGCGGAAATTCTTCTTGAGCGTATAGAGCCGACCTTCGCAGGCACGGCGCGCGCGCAGGTAAGTGTAGATGTCGGCGCCACGAAACGCATAGATCGCCTGCTTCGGATCGCCGATCAGGATGATTGCCGTCCCGGTGTCGTGTTCGGCGATACGATAGACCGCGTCGAAGATCTGGTACTGAACCGGATCGGTGTCCTGAAACTCGTCGATCAGCGCGACCGGGTACTGCTTGCGGATGATTTCCGCGAGACGCGGGCCGTTCTCCCGCTGCAGCGCCGCGCGCAGCCGCGTGAGCAGATCGTCGAAGCCCATTTGCGAGCGGCGCGCCTCTTCTTCCTCGAAGCGCTTCGCCACCCAGCGCGCCGCGTGGCACAGCAGGTCCTGTTTCGCCTCGGGCGGCGAAGCGAGCGACTCGCGCAAGCGTTCCATCGCCACGAAGGCCGCATGCTCGGGCGGCTCGCCCTTCACCCAGATCTCGGCGAGGCCCGCGGGCGTGAGGCGCGTCCACACGGCTGCCTTGTCGTCGAAGCCCGGATGCGCGGATTCGGGATCGTTGGCCCAGTCGCGCAGCTTGCCGACCCATGTTTCGCCGTGCTTCGAATTGAGCTTTCTGGCGTCGAACTGTTTCGCGGCACGCGCCGCGTTGAGCAACGCCTCGACCTCGTCGATCCAGACGCGCCACGGCGCCTTCAGCGTTTCAAGTTCGTCGCGGGCGCGCTGGCGGGCGTCTGCGAGTGCCGCGTCGGGGTCGCATGCATCGGGCAGAAGCTCGGCGTGCGCGAGCAACCCGCGTATCGCACTGTGCAATTCGTCGGGACTCGAGAACCATGCCCTCACTTCGGCGGCGCTCGCCGCGTCGAGCGGCGCCATGAAGGTGCGCCAGTAGTCGCGCACGACTTCCGCGCGCAATTCCGTCTGGTCGGTTTCGAGCGTCTGCGAAAAGAGGCTGTTGCTGTCGAACGCGTGCTCGCTCAGCATGCGGTTGCACCAGCCGTGGATCGTCGAGACCGCGGCCTCGTCCATCCATTCGGCCGCCAGTTGCAGGCGGCGTGCGCACGCGGGCCACTGCTCCGGCGAGTAGTCCTCGCGCAGGTCGTGCAACAGGTCTTCTCCCGGCTCGCGTCCGGGCACGTCTTCAGGCTCGACGCGGAAGCATTCGGCGGCTTCGATGAGGCGCGCGCGAATGCGCTCGCGCAGTTCCTTCGTGGCCGCATCGGTAAACGTCACGACGAGAATTTCGGGCGGCGTGAGCGCGCGTCCCGCCGTGCGCGCCTCGTCATCGAAATCGGCTTCGTCGCTTGCTGCGTTGAGCGCGCCGTGCCCCAGCACGAGGCGCACGTACAGCATGGCAATCGTGAAGGTCTTGCCCGTGCCCGCGCTCGCTTCGATCAAGCGGCTGCCGTAAAGCGGAAAGCGCAGCGGCTCCAGGACTTGTGCGTCCATATTCCCGAGCGGATTCATGCCGTCCCTCCTGCCCCGCTCGAGGCCCGCTTGGTACGCGACGACGCGAGCGGCGCGCGGCTTACCGGCAGCAGCAGCGTCGTGGCGAGCGTGATGAAATCGTCGTCGGCGACGAGCGCGTCGAAAGCGGGGAAAGCGCGGCGCAAATACGCATTCGTCTCGCGCTCGCCAGGCGTGCGGCCATTGCCCTCGTAGACCGCCCGTGCGGCTTCCCACGCTTCGGCAGGCACCGTCGCGCGCGTGCCGTCGAATGGATCGGGCAACTTGCGCAGCCATGCAAACGCGGTCCTCACCGCGAGCGGCAAGGGCCGGCGCGCACCGTTGTCCCATGCGGCAAGCAGCGCGAGCAGATAGTCGCGCGCAACCTGCGCGTCGAGCGGCGCGAACTCCGCCACGCCCACCTTGCTCACGATCACCGTGGTCACCGGCCCGGCCGCGATCTGCGCGGCCACGTGCGCGACCCAATACGGCACGAGACGGTCGCTCCGATAGCGGCTGTCCTTCACGAGCGTGCCCGGCTCCAGAATCACGCGGCCGAGTGCGCCGTCCGGACCCGCACGCAAATCGTCGAGCCAGTCGTCGAGCGAAACGATGCGGCCTTCCAGCGTCGCGTCGAGACGAATTTCGTATTGACGCTCGAGCGGCTCGGGCCAGCGCGCGAGCGCCTTGCGATATTCGGCGAACAGCTCGGGCATGGGCGCGAGCAGTTCTTCGCCGATCACCTCGCCAAAGCCGCCGGTCGCGAGGTCGCCGCTGCGATGCATGCGCTCGAGGCGCGCAAGCGCGGCCGGTTCGAGATCGTCTTCGCCGCGCTCCATCGCCAGGACCTGCGCGCGGATCAGTTCGCCCTGGAGCTGCCACGCCTGCAACGCGTCCACCTCGAAGGGCTCGTGATTTTCGCTCGCCGCGTCTTCGCTTTCGAAGGCCACGCGCAGACGCTGCCGGAAGAAGCTGCGAACCGGCTCGCGCAGGAATTCGCCGAGCTCGCGAATCGACAGCGGCTCGTCGCGTTCAGTCGGCGCGAGGACTTCGGCGTTCGCTTCAACCGCGGGCCGCACCTGTGCGGGCTTGCTCCACTCGTGCGCGTACGTGTATAGCGTTGCCTCTTCCGGCCGCGGCGGGAAATAATCTGGGCTGAACGGCTGCAGGCGATGCTCGATGGTCAACGCGTCGAGCAGCGCTCCGCCATCGTCGTGTTCGTCGCCTTCGAGCCGCCAGCCGGCCTTCAGATGATCGCGCAACTGTCCGACCAGCACCGAAGGCGGGCGCGGCGTGTTGTCGGTCACGCTGCGCCCGATCCACGAAACATGCAGATGGTCGCGCGCCGAGAGCAGCGCTTCGAGGAACAGATAGCGGTCGTCTTCGCGGCGCGAGCGGTCGCCGGGACGATAGTCGCGGCGCATGAGGTCGAAGTCGAGCGGCGTGCGGCTGCGCGGATAGTCGCCGTCGTTCATGCCGAGCAGGCACACGCGCCGGAACGGAATCGCCCGCATCGGCATGAGCGTGGCGAAGGTCACCGCGCCCGCGAAGAAGCGCTGCGAGAGGCCGCCGCCTTCGAGGGCCGCGAGCCAGTTCTCCGCGACGATGGCGAGCGGCAAGGTCTGCGTGAGCGCGGCTTCATCGCAGGCCTCGCGCCACGTTTCGAGCGCGCCGTCGAGGCGGTCGAGCGTGTAGGCGTCTTCGTCCTGCGCCGCGAAAAACGCCGCCTTCAACGCGCGCAGACGCTCGCACCACGCTTCCACCGTGGCCGGTTCGCGCAGCGTGCGCCACGAGTGGTCGAGCGCATCCACGAGGCGCGTGAGCGGGCCCAGCAACGCGGCGTCGAGGCCGCCGATCTCGCTGTACGGCTCGATGCCGCGCCATGCGCCCGCACGCTCGCCCGCGGCGTAGCCGAGCAGCATGCGCCGCAAACCGAACGCCCAGCTGTTGGGTGCGCTGAGTTCGTCGGCCTGGGGGAGCCCGAGGCTCGCACGCTGGCCCGCATGCAGGCCCCAGCGGATATTCGCGCCGTCGATCCAGTTGCGCAGCGTGGGAACGTCTTCGGCGTCGATGCCAAAGCGCGCACGCACGGCCGGCACTTCGAGCAGGTCGAGCACGTCGCTCACCGTCACGCGCGAGTACGGCAGCGCTAGCAGCATTTCCAGCGCGCCGATGAGCGGGTCGAACGCGCGCTGCGCGCGGTCGGCCACGCTGAACGGAATGCTGCGCGGATCGTTGCCGTCGAGCAGGCCGAACACGGCCTGGATATGCGGCGCGTAGACCTCGATGTCGGGAACCATCACGATCACGTCGCGCGCACGCAATGTGGGGTCCGCCGCAAACGCGGCGAGCAGGCGGTCGTGCAGGATCTCCACTTCGCGCTGTGCGCTATGTGCAACGTGAAAGCGAATCGATTCGTCTTCCTGCGCATTGACCGGTTCCCAGTGCTCGCGCGTTTCGCCGAGCGGCCGCAGATCGCGAATGTCGTCCTGCAACTGCGAGAGCAGCGTGAGCGCGTCTTCGCCGTCGAACAGATCGATACGCTGGCCAATGCGCGTGAAATGCGGCGTGTAGGTCTCGCGCGCTTCGTCGCTATCGTATTCGTCGAGCAGGCCGATAAAGTCGCGCCCCTGCTTGCCCCAGGCCGCGAGTAACGGCTGCGAATGCAGATGCAGCTGCGCCTCGTCGAGCTGGTCGGGCGCCCCCGCGCGGCGGCGCTGGCGCGCGTGGCGTGCGCGCAGCAGGTCCTGGTCGGCGACGATGTCGGCCCAGTAGTGCATGCACGGGTTATGCACGCACATCAGCACCTGGCTCCAGCGCGCGAGCGCCGCGAGGACTTCCACCGACTGGCGCGCGAGGCTCGAAATGCCGAACACCACGAGCCGGCGCGGCAGGCCTTTCGGCCGGGCGTCGCCCTCCTGCCATGACTGCGCGCGCGCCATGAACGCTTCGTGCACGGCGGCGCGCCCCGTGTCGCGCAAGCCGATGCCGTCTTGCGCCTGCGCGCTCACGTCCGCGAGCAGCGCGCGCCAGAGCGCCGCCTGCCAGCGCGCCTCCTCGGGCAACGGCACGCGCGCATTGCGCGCATCGATCAGCACGTCCTCGTTCGCGGCCCACGCGGCGAGCCAGTCCGCGCGATAGACCTGGTACTGGTCGAGCAGATCCGCCACGCGCTGCGCGAGCTGGAAGCACTTGCGCTGGTCCTCGTCGTTGGCCATGAAGCGCTTGAGCGGCTGATAGCCCGGCTCGTCGAGCAGTGCCGGCAGCATACGCATGAGACGCCAGACGAGGCGCGACTTGTCGAACGGCGAGACCGCGGGCACCGCGTCGTTGCCGAGCACGGCGCGATACACCTGCCACAGGAAACGCGACGGCAGCGACATTTCGAACGCCGCCGCGATCCCGCAGCCGCCCTCCTCGGGATCGGCGGCAAACGCGAGCTTGAGCCACTGCGCGATGCCGTTGCTCTGCACGAGGAACATTTCCTTTTCGAGCGGCGCGATCGGGTTCTGGCCGATCCAGCTCACGATCAGGTCGCGCATGCGCTCGGGCTGATTGCCGTGAACGAGCATCAGCCCGGTGGGCAGGTCGCGCGCGCTCAAGCGAGGCTCCGGCGCGCCTGACACACGTTACGCGCGGGTTGGGCAGATGGGGCGAGGAAGCGGAGAAAAAGGATTGCGGCCATGTCGCCTGTTCGTGTTTGGTGCCTGTACGTGCAGTACGCGCCGGTACTTGCCGATACGAATGGCGCAGGCGGCATTGCGCCTGCGCAATGCCACAGTTTACGACAATCGGGAGCGCGGCGAGCGCCGCATTCGCGCGCACGCCGCGGTGTTGGCACCGGCAGGCACGGCCTAGCCCAAACGCTTGCCCGTGGCCGGATCGAAGAAATGCAGGCGCGCCGGCGGCAAGTGCACCGCCAGCCGCTCGCCGGGCGCGGGCCGCGTTTCGTGCGGCAGACGCACCACCACATCCGCGCTGCCCCAGCGGCCGTGCGCGAGGTTGTCCGCGCCGAGCAGCTCACAAGTCTCAACTTCGAGCGTGACCGGCTCGTTGGCGCCGCGCGCGTGCATATGCTCGGGCCGCACGCCCAGCACGCATTCGGCGCCCTTCGGCAGCCAGGCCGGCGCCTCGCCAAGCGGCAGATGCGGCCCGCTGCCCGTGATTTCGAAGCGCCGGCCGTCGTCGCTCACGCGCCCGCGCAACAGGTTCATGGCCGGCGAGCCGATGAAGCTCGCCACGAACATCGAAGCGGGCCGGTCGTACACTTCGCTGGGCGTGCCGATCTGCTCCGCGCGCCCGCCGTTGAGCACCATCACGCGCTGTGCGAGCGTCATCGCCTCGATCTGGTCGTGCGTGACGTACAGGCTCGTCGTACGCAAACGCGCATGCAGACGCTGGATTTCAAGGCGCATCTGCACGCGCAGCTTCGCGTCGAGGTTCGAGAGCGGCTCGTCGAACAGGAACACCGAAGGCTCGCGCACGATCGCGCGGCCCATCGCCACGCGCTGGCGCTGGCCGCCCGAAAGCTCGCGCGGCTTGCGCTCCAGCAGCTTGCCCAGTTCCAGGATCTCGGCGGCCGCCGCCACGCGCGAGTCGATCGTCGTGCGGTCGAGCCCTTGCAGCTTGAGGCTGTAGCCCATATTGCGCGCGACCGTCATGTGCGGATAAAGCGCGTAGTTCTGGAACACCATGGCGATGTCGCGATCCTTGGGCTCCACGCGATTGACCACTTTCTCGCCGATGGCGATCTCGCCCGACGTAATGGTCTCCAGCCCCGCGACCATGCGCAGCAGCGTGGACTTGCCGCAGCCCGACGGGCCGACGAGCACCATGAACTCGCCGTCCGCCACCTGCACGTCGATGCCGTGCAACACCTGTTGCGCGCCGTCGTACGACTTCGTGACGCCCCGTATGCTCAATGCCGCCATGCCGTCCCCCGAATTGCATTCATGCTTATTTCTCCACATCCACGAGGCCGCGCACGAACCAGCGCTGCATGGCCAGCACCACCACGAGCGGCGGCAGCATGGCGATCATCGTCGCGCACATCACGAGATGCCATTGCGTGGCCGCGTCGCCGCTCGAAATCATGCTCTTGATGCCCACCACGGCGGTCGTCATCGAAGCCGTGCTCGACATGAGAATCGGCCACAGATACTGGTTCCAGCCGTAAATGAACGTGATGACGAACAGCGACGCGATGTTCGTTCTGGAAAGCGGCAGCACCACGTCCCAGAAGAACCGCAGCGGCCCCGCGCCGTCGACACGCGCGGCCTCGATCAACTCGTTGGGCAGCGTTAGGAAGAACTGGCGGAACAGAAACGTGGCCGTGGCCGAGGCGATGAGCGGCAGCGTGAGGCCCGCGTAAGTGTTCGTGAGATGCAGCGTGGCCGCGACTTGCACCGTGGGGAAAATGCGCACTTCCACGGGCAGCATGAGCGTCACGAAGATCAACCAGAACGCGAGACGCCGGAAAGGAAAGCGGAAAAACACGATCGCATAGGCTGAGATGATCGAAATGGCGATCTTGCCCACCGAAATCACGAGCGCCGTGATGACGCTGTTCATGAGCATCGCGCCGAACGGGCTCGCCGCGCTGCCCGTGCCCACGTTCCACACGGTGGCCATGTTTGCGAGCAGATGGGTGCTCGGCACGAGCGAGAGCGGCACTGAGAAGACTTCTTTCTCGTTCATCGTGGCGGCGCAAAACGCCACGTACACGGGGAAGGCCACCACCGCCACGCCGAGCAGCAGCATGGCGTGGCAGAACAGGTTGAAGTATTTGCGGTTCTCGACCATCAGTACTGAACCCGTCGTTCGATGAAGCGGAACTGGAAGATCGTGAGCGCGGTAACGATCAGCATCAGCACGACCGATTGCGCGCCCGAACTGCCGATGTCGAGCCCGCGAAAGCCTTCGTCGAAGATCTTGTAGACGAGCGTGCGCGTGGCCTGGCCAGGCCCGCCGCCCGTAGCCGCATCGATCACGGGGAAGGTGTCGAACAGCGCGTAGACCACGTTCACCACGAGCAGAAAGAAGCTCGTGGGCGAGAGCAGCGGGAACGCAATGCCGAAGAACCGCCGCACAGGGCCCGCGCCGTCGATGGCGGCCGCCTCGAAAAGCGATTGCGGAATCGACTGCAGGCCCGCATAGAAGAACAGGAAGTTATAGCTGATCTGCTGCCAGACCGATGCGACCACAACGAGCGTCATGGCCTGGCCGGGGTTGAGCGCGTGATTCCACGTCACGCCCAGGCGTGCGAGCGCAAAGGTCACGAGGCCGATGCTCGGGTTGAACAGAAAGCCCCACAACACGGCGGCAATGACAGGCGCGACCGCATACGGCCAGATGAGAAACGTTTGATAAAAGCGTTTTCCGCGCGTCACATGGTGCGCCATGGCTGCCAGCAGCAGCGAAACGGCGAGGCCGCCGAACGTGACGAGCGCCGTAAAAACGAGCGTCGTCTGGACCGAGGCCAGATAGAGCGGATCGCGCAGGAGCCGCGTGAAGTTGGCGAAGCCGACGAAGACGGACGACGTGCCGAAGGCGTCCTGGGCCTGGGTGGACTGCAAGAGCGCCACCCCGGCCGGCCACAGGAAAAAGATCACGGTCACCGCAAGCTGCGGGCCGACGAGCAGGTACGGCAGCAGGCTCGCCCCAAAACGGGAGCGTTGTTCCATTGCGTCACTCTCCTCGAGTGGCGGCGTTCGGACGGGCGCGAACACCGGTTGGCGCGGCTTGCTTATCGAATTGAGCCGCTTCGTGGGCGGCGCCGCGTTCGCATTCTAGCCGAGACTCGTGACCATGCGGATCAAAGCGCGGGTCAAAGCGCGGGACGGGAGGCCGCGCTGGACGCTGGGCGCCGGGAGCGGGATTGAGGCAGGGACTCATCGGGCGATCGGGCTGCGGGGAGTGTTTATCCGGCGCGCAGCGTATCCCGATCGCGAAAATAGCGGGGACGTCACCGCCCCCTGACTTCATCGCTCGACTCGCCGCTCAGGCAAGCGCCGCCGCGGCAAATTTGCCCATGTCCGTGGCCGGATCGCGCAGCGCATCGAGGTCGAGCTTCACGCCCTTGCCCACGAGCTTCTTGCCGCACAGGAAATCGGGCATCGAATTGACGGCGTCGACCGCGAGCAGCACGCGCTCCTTCAGGTAGTACACCGCGAAGCGCCGCGCGGCAGGGTCGCCGCGCACGATGGCCTCGTCATAGCCTTCGAGCAGGCCCACTGTCTGCAGCTTGAGGTCGTACTGATCGGACCAGAACCACGGCGCGTCGCACGCGGGGCGCGGCTTGCCGACGATCGCGGCGGCCGCGAGCTTCGCTTGCTCCACCGCGTTGTGCACGCTTTCCAGGCGCCCCGCGCGGCCATAATGCGCAAGCGGCCGGTGCGCGCAATCGCCGATAGCGAAGACGTCCGGGTCGCTCGTGCGCGCGTCGTCGTCCACCTGAATGCCGTTGGCGCACGTGATGCCCGCCGCTTTCGCGAGCGCCTCGTTCGGCAGGATGCCGATGCCGACCAGCGCGAGCGTGGCGGGTACGATCTCGCCGTCCGCGAGCTTTACGCCGGTGAGCTTGCCGCCCTCGCCCACGAGCGCCTCGATCTTCGCGTTCAGGCGCAGTGCCACGCCCTGCGCGCGATGCTCGTTCGCGTAGAACGTGGAAACGCTCTCGCCCGTCACGCGGCCCAGCACGCGCGGCGCGGCTTCGAGCACCGTGACCTCGTGGCCGAGCTGGCGCGCCGCCGCTGCCGCTTCGAGGCCGATATAACCGGCGCCGATCACCACGAGCTTTTCGCCCGGCTTCACGCGCTCGCGCAGCACGTCGGCGTCGGCGAGCGAGCGCAGCGCGATCACGCCCGCGAGATCGTGGCCCGGCACCGTCAACGCGCGCGGCGTCGAGCCGGTGGCGAAAATCAGCTTGTCGTATTGAAGCTGGCTGCCGTCGGCGAGCGTGAGCGTGCGGCTCGCGCGGTCGAGCGACTGCGCGCTCGCGCCGAGCTTCAGCTCGATGCGCTGCTCGTCGTAGAAAGCGCGCGGTTTGAGCCACAGGCGCTCGACGTCGGCCTCGCCCTTCAAATAGGCCTTGCTAAGCGGCGGCCGGTGATAAGGGGGCACCGGTTCTTCACCGACCAGCACGACGCGGCCGCCAAACCCATATTGCCGCAGCAGCGCCGCGGCGTTGCCGCCCGCGTGCCCTGCCCCAACGATCACCACCATGCTGCCGTCTTCTTGCATGTCCGCTCCCGCCTTTCCCGCTTGCTACACGTTAATTGATTCATCGCGCACATCGGCGGCTACGACTTATACGCGCGCCTTAACGCTCGCGCCAATGATCCGCCCGCGCCTTCCGCCGCGCCAGGATCGAGATCATCTCACGGTTCGCACGGGCACGCCGCGCTAATCGAAGGCGCGGTCGTTCGGCGCAGCATAGAGCGCGCGCAGTTGTTCGCTCATCGGAAACTCGAAATTCACGCCCTTGGGCGGCACCGGCTTCTCGAACCACTTCGCGTACATCGGATTGATTTCGCCACTCTTCATGAGCGCCGCCATCGTGTCGTTCACGAGTTGCCGGAACTCCGGGTCGCCGTTTCGCATCATGAAGGCATACGCCTCCGACGACTGCGGCGTGCCCACGATCACCCATTCGGAGGGCTTCGCCGTGAGCGAGCGCGTACCGGCGAGCAGCACGTCATCCATCATGTAGGCCACTGCGCGGCCCGACTCGAGCGTGGCGCGCCCCTCGCCATAATCGCGCGCGCTGATGATGCGCATGTTCATCTGCTTGTCGATGTTCATGCGCCGCAAGATGCGCTCGGACGTCGTGCCCTGGTTCGTGAGCACCGTCTTGCCCGCAAGATCGGCAAAGTCGTGAATGCCCGAGTCCTTGCGCGTGAGCAGGCGCGTGGTCGCGACGAAGAACGTATTGGAGAAGCTCACCTGGGCCTGGCGCGCCTTCAGGTTCGTCGTGACGCCGCACTCCAGGTCCACGGTGCCGTTCTGCACGAGTGGAATGCGGTTTTGCGAAGTGACGGGAATGAAACGCACCTGCAGGTTCGGGCGCTTCGTCCTGAGCTTGACTGCGTCGATCACCTTGTCGCAGATGTCCTGCGAAAAGCCGATCACCTGGTTGTCGCCGATCACGTAGGAGAACGGCACCGAAGTCTCGCGATAACCAACGGCGATGATGTTCGCCGAGCGGATCTTCTCGAGCGTAGGCTGCGCGACCTGGGCGGCCGCCGGCTGCAGCAGCGAGAGCCACGGCGCGATGGCCCAGCAAGCCCGCGACAGCAGCTTCAGTCGGTTCATGGATCGGTCCTCGTCGTCACGCTTCGTCTCTCGGCGTTATTTCGCGCGGTCGAAGCATACATTTGTCGCCACAATCGATCGTCGCGCAACATGCGGGAAATACCAGGGTGTCCCGAGATGTTAAACCGATCATGAAAAAAAGCAGCGGGCGCGGCCGCTGCTTTCATCGCTCATGCTGCGCAATCGTCGCGCCGCACGCGATCAGCCGTTGACGAGCTTCCTCGGCTGCAGCAGCGCCAGCACCGCGCCCAGCACCATGGCCGCCGAAACGCAGGACATGCCCGCGTTCGTGCTGTGCGTCACGTCCTTCATCCAGCCGATGATCGACGGGCTCACGAAGCCCGCAAGGTTCCCGATCGAGTTGATCATGCCGATGGCGGCGGCAGCCGACCCGCCCGCGAGAATCGCGCTCGGCCAGGTCCAGAACACGGGCATCGTGGCGAGCATGCCGGCCGCGCCCACCGAGAGCGCGAGCATGGCGAGCGGCACGTTGTGGCCGAACACGGTGCTGAAATACAGCCCGATTGCCGATGCCAGCGAAGCGATGGCGAAGTGCCAGCGGCGCTCGCCCGTGCGGTCGGCGCTCTTCGCGACGAACAGCATGCTGAACACGGCGCACGCGTACGGAATGGCGGTGAGCAGGCCCACGTCGAGCGCACTCTTCACGCCGCTCGCCTTGATGAGCGTGGGCAGATAGAAGAGCGTAATCACGCCCAGCACGAGTGAAGGCAGCGCTTCGATCAGGAAGAGCCACTGCCAGCCCGTCCAGCCGTTCGTGCCGGTGAAGGCCGAGAGAATCCAGCCGGAAAACGGCCCGCCCAGCACGCCCGCGATCGGAATGCCGATCATGAAGAGCGCATTCATGCGGCTGCGGCGCGCGGCCGGGAACCAGTAGGTGAGATAGAGCACGATACCGGGGAAGAAGCCGGCCTCGGCCACGCCCAGCAGGAAGCGCACGAAATAGAACTGTGTGGGCGTCTTCACGAGCAGCGTGGCCGCCGAAAGCACGGCCCACGTAATCATGATGCGCGCGATCCACACGCGCGCGCCTACGCGGTGCATGAGGATATTGCTTGGGACTTCGAAGAAAAAGTAGCCGATAAAGAAAATGCCCGCGCCGAGACCGTAGACGGTTTCGCTGAATTGCAGGTCGCTGAGCATCTGGAGCTTGGCGAACCCGACGTTCACGCGGTCGAGATACGCAGCCACATAGCAGAGGAAAAGGAACGGCAACAGACGCAATGTCGCCTTGGAATAGGCGCGCGTCTCGAGATTTTGTAATGAGGCCTTCGACTGGCCACCGGCGATCGTATGCACGGTCTCCAACATGATGGTGCAAAGCCAGTGCCGCGCAACGGCGCACGGCACGATGCAAAGTGCATGATCGTAGCGATTGACAACAATTGTTGTCAATCGTTTGTAAGCAACAGGAAGACGCAAGAAACCTCGCTGGCCCGGGACCAGGCGCTAGAATCGTCGAATCGGGTCTCGACGACCCCTTGCACTGGAGGACCGCGCGCCATGAATTCGACCCCGCTGCCCCGCCGCCCGCGCGTGTATCTCGCCGGCTTCGACGTCTTCCGGCGCGACGCGCTCGAGCATGGCGTACGCCTCGTCGCCGCGTGTGCGGAATTCGGCTTCGAGGGCGTCTATCCGCTCGACGCGCAAGCGCCCGCCGACCTCGACGGCCCGCGCCAGGCCGCGTGGATCTATCGCGCGAACGTCGAATCGATCCGCGCCGCTGATATCGTGATGGCAAACGTCAACGACTTTCGCGGCCCCGGCGAGCCCGACTCCGGCACCGCCTTCGAGATCGGCTATGCGGCTGCACTCGGCAAGGAAATCTGGGCCTACTCATCCGACGAAGGCACGCTCGTCGACCGCGTGCCTTCCGTGCCCGACGCGCAGGGACGCGTGTGCGAACGCGGCTACCTGGTGGAAGATTTCGGCCTGGCGAAGAACCTGATGATCGCGTGCGCGGCGCGTCTCGTGCAGGGCGACGCGCGCGCGTGTCTCGAAGCCATGGCGCAGGGGCGCACGCCATAACCGCGTGCAAACGCGTGCGCCGACGCCTGCGAAAGCATCAGTGATGCATGGTGCTCATCGTGCTCATGCGCTGGAGTGCGCGAATGCGCGCCACCGCGGGGCGGTCCGTCACGGCGACCTGATAGAGCTTCGCGAGATCGGCCTTGAGCGCCGTGCGTGAGCCGGCGTCGAGATACACCATGTGGCCCGAGGGATAGAAGCGCGCGCTCAGGTTGTCGCGCACCTTCTGGTCGAGCAGCGGCATCTTCTGCAGGTCGATCACGGTCTGGTAGAACGGCGTGACGAAGTCGTAGTAGCCGTTCGCCGAGAGCACGCGCAAATCCGGATTCAGTGCCATCACCGCTGCGAGATCGCCGGCCGTGTAGAGCACGATGTTGCCCTGCGCGTCCACGCCCTTTTGCGCGCCCGTCGGATCGATATGGCCGAAGTTCCAGTTCCTGAACGCCTGGTCGTTCAGGTCCGTGAACGACGAGTTCGTGCGGAACTTGAGCTGCTCGTTCAGGTAGCTGTTCCACATCGCCGTATAGACGCCGCTCACCGCCGTCATGGTGGGATCGTTGCCGCCCGAGTTGGGGTCGATATTGCCGGCAATGCCCGTGTCGATGGCGGTCACGCGGCCGTCGTACGAGCCGAGCGCCACGCCCTTGTCCTTCAGGAGCGACGTGAGAAAAAGCGAATTGCCGCGGCTATCGTACGAGGCGATGTCGAGATTCCACGACTCCAGCGTTTGCGTGTCGATGCCCGTGTATTGCGATAAGGTCTTGAGCGTGGCCGGAATGCTCTTGTCGTTCGCATCGGGAAACTTCGAGAGCGCCTGCAGATAATCGGTGCGCGCGAATTGCGCGACCTGCGCGGCGAACGCCTGCAAGTCCTTCGGCGCGGGCGTCATGCCGAGGCGCTTGTGATACCACGCGTCGGCGGCCGCCGTGGGCAGCGCGCCCACCGGATTGCCGCTTTGCGTGTAATCGAGAATCGACGACTGCAGCGTGATGCCGTTCAGATCCACGCCATCCTCGTGCAGCCGGTAGGCCAGCACGCAACTGCGCGCCGTGCCGTACGACTCGCCATAGAGAAACTTCGGCGAATTCCAGCGATCGTTCGCCGTCAGGTAGCGCTTGATGAACTGCTTGAGCGAATCCGCGTCCTGATCCACACCCCAGAAGTCGCGATTGTGATGCGGCGCGATCGCGGCCGAATAGCCCGTGCCCACCGGATTGATGAAGATGAGGTCGCTCTTGTCGAGCAGGCTGTCCGGATTGTCTTCGAGCGTATAGGGCGCGGGCGGCGTGAAGCCCGGCATCGAGGTCTTGATGCGCTTGGGCGCATACGAGCCGAGCAGCACGAACACGGAAGACGAGCCCGGGCCGCCGTTGTAGAAGAACGTGACGGGACGATCCTGCGCCTGCACGCCGTCCTTCGTGAACGCCACGTAGAAGATCTTGGCGTTGGGCTGCGAGCTGCTCGGATCAACCGTCACGAGGTGACCCGCCGTTGCCGTATAAGCAATCACTTCCTTGCCGATCTGGATGGCGTGATGCGTGATCGCGGCGTTCTCGGTCATGTCGGTGACGAAGTCGTCGGGACCGTTGCCGTAAGCGGTGGGATCGAAGCACGGCTGATCGGCCTGGGAGCGATGCTTGCCGTTGCCGCTCGCGGGGCTGGCCCCTTGAGCGCCGCCGTTGCCCTTGGTGGACTGCGCTTCGTCGTTCATATCGTCTCCACTTTCTGTGTGTTTGCGTTTGAGACAGTGAATGCAACTTCGAATGCAACCTCGGACGCAACCCGCATCGCGCCCGCCGCTTGACTCTCGCGCTCAGCTCGCGTCGCGTTAGTGCGCCGCGCTCATCCTACGCCGAGCCGAGCGCGGCTGCCACCTTGCTGCCCACCGGCGTGCCGAGGCCCGTGCAGGCGTCCCAGCCCGGCGCCGCCGAGAAGTCGCCATTGCTGCCGCTCGTCACGTCGTTGAAGGCGCCGGGCTGCGCGTAGAGCTTCGCGTTCGCGAAGCCCACGGGCGTGCCGCGCGCCGCGTTGATGCGCGTGATCAGCGCCGCCCACAGCGGCGCGACGGCGCTCGTGCCGCCCACCACCGTATCCGCGCCCGCCACGCGCACTTCGTAGCCCGTGGCGGGATCCGCGTCGGCGGCGACGTCGGGCACGCCGCGCCGCACCAGCGCGCCCGCCCCGCCGCTGCCACGCACCACGCGCAGGCCTTTTTGCCAGTCCGGCAGCGCGAACGTCGCGCTCACGCCACCGCCGGTCGCGCCGTTATCGCCTTCGCTCCAGACGGTTTCCTGCGAGATGCGTCCGTTCGACGCCGCGATGTGCGTGCCGCCGCAGCCGAGCGCGTAAGGGCTCGAGGCGGGAAAGTCGACATGATCGGCGCCGTCGCTCACGCCGTCCGACGAGCCGCTGTCGCCCGAAGCCGCGCACACGGTCACGCCGAGCGCGACGGCCGTTTGCAGCGCGTCGTTCAGCGCGCCGAGCGTTTGCTGCGACCACGCCGACTCCGGCGCGCCCCAGCTGATCGAGATGACTGAAGGCTTACGCTGGCTGTCGTGCAGCGCGGCGCTCACCGCATCGACGAAACCCGCTTCGCTGTTCGGCGCGAAATACACGGCGATGAGCGCCCCGGGCACCAGCGCGCCGGCGATCTCCACGTCGAGCGTGACTTCGGCGTCGGGGCCGTTGGGGTCGCCGGTCGGCGCGTTCGTCGCCTGATCGACGGAGACGTCCTCCACGCGCGGCGCGCTCACGCCCAACTCGTTGAAATACGCGCTGAGGTCCGCCGTGTCGTAGCCGCCGCCCATTTCGATGAGGGCAATGCACTGGCCGCTGCCGTCGCCCGCGGGAAAGCTGTAAAGCTCCGCGAGCTGTAAAGGCGTGAACGATCTGGTCACCGCGCGCGCGGCGCGGATTGGCGGGCGGATGGGGGCGCCGGGTGCGTCCGCCGCTGCCGGCGCATTGGTTAGATTCGTCGGCACGATGCGAAAGTGCGGCTGCGCCTTCGCGCGATTGTCGAGCCCCACCACGGCGGTGACGACCTCGTGCATGTCCTCCGGCAAATGCAGGGGGCCGCTCGGCTGGTGAAAGTGATGCGTGGTTTTGCCGACCTGATGCTCGAAGCGCTGCAGGTCGATGCCGAAGGCGGCGTTGTACTGCTGCACCGTGCCCGAGAGCACGACGCGGCGCGCCGAGGCGTCGGCCTGATCGACGGCGAGCCCATGCGCGCTCGCGAACTGCTCGACACGCTCGATGTCGGCGGCGCTCGCGCCGAAGCGCCGCTCATATTCCTCGCGGGACACCGGCTGCGCGGCGGGATCGTTCGCGGCGAGCCGGTCCACCAGCTCGTGAAATTCCGCCCACGCCTGACGCCGCAGGATCAGCACGATCCGGAAGCGCTCCGCCGGGTCGCAAGCGCCGACGCACTGCGCGCCGGCGGGTGCGGGATGTTCACTGCCTGCCAAGGGAAGGTGCCTGGTCATGGCCGGTTTCTCCTTCATGAAGCGCGTGCCTGGATTCTGGCCTTCGGACACGCGTTGAATTACGGGAGTTCCGCGCGCCAAACCGGCCCGGAATGCCGTACAAAATCGTTGGGATATTCACGCAGCATGCCCGCCGCGCAGCACGAACGCAAACGACGCGCTGTTCGCATTCGGCATGCCCGCCAGAACCGTTATACACCGGAGACGATTGCAAAGTTGTCACGGCGACGCGGGAAGGCCAGGTCGCGGAGAATGTGGGGGAGGTCATGCGAGATGGACGAAACGCGCGCGGGCGCTGAGCCCGCGCTTGAAGTACCCCGTAGCGTGGTTTTGGCGCTATGGAGTTTTATGCCGCAGCGGGCAGCGCCGCCGGCAGATGCGCTTGCAGATACGCTTCGAACTCGTCCTTGACCTCCGGATGGCGCAGCGCGAACTCCACCGTCGCCTTGAGGTAACCGAGCTTGCTGCCGCAGTCGAAACGCGTGCCCATGTAGCGGTACGCGAGCACCTGTTCATCGGTGAGCAGCGACTGCAGGGCATCGGTGAGCTGAAGTTCGCCGCCCGCGCCCGGCTTCAGCGCGCGCAGATGTTCGAAGATCGTGGGCATCAGCACGTAGCGGCCCACCACGCCGAGATTCGACGGCGCGACTTCCGGCGCCGGCTTTTCGACGATGCCCGACAGCTTGAACACATCCTCTTCCCACTCGCGGCCATCGACGATGCCGTACGACGCGCTGTCTTCACGCGCGATCGATTCGACGCCCACCACCGAGCTGTGATAGTGATTGAACGTGTTCACGAGCTGCTTCATGACCGGCGTGGGGCTGTAGAGCAGGTCGTCCGCGAGAATCACGGCGAACGGCGCGCCGCCGACGAGCTTTTCCGCGCACAGCACGGCGTGGCCCAGACCGAGCGCCTCGGCCTGACGCACGTAGAAGCAGTCCACATTGGCTGGCTTGATGCTGCGAACGACGTCGAGCAGCTTTTGCTTGTTGCGGGCTTCGAGTTCGCATTCGATCTCGTACGACTTGTCGAAATGGTCTTCGATCGCGCGCTTGCTGCGGCCGGTCACGAAGATCATTTCGGTAATCCCCGCAGCGATCGCCTCTTCCACCGCGTACTGAATGAGCGGCTTGTCGACGATCGGCAGCATTTCCTTCGGGCTCGCCTTGGTGGCGGGCAAGAAGCGCGTCCCAAGGCCTGCAACAGGAAATACCGCTTTGGTTACTTTCAGCATGATGTCCATTCCCAGATCGTTCGTTTGAGTCTCGGTCTCGCAGCGAGGCAAGCCGACTTCCCCGAGGTTCTGCCGTGGCAGATTCTTGTATTGAATAAAATTGTTTAGCGCCTTTTATGGAATAAAAAAAGGCCAATAAATTCGGATTTCGTGCTTCCAGCATAGCACCGGAAATTATTGCCATTCACACCGAATAATTCCAGACAGATCGGCATGAATTTCCTGCTCCATCCTGTGTCATGACGCGCCTTGTTCGGGCGCAGTCTACTCCGCTTCGTCGGCGGGCGGCAAGGCTGCGGAGCGCGTGCGTGCGCGCCGGATAGGCTCATTGCGCAACGCCTCGCGATACGCGGACACCCCCACGAGTATCAACAGCACGGCCACGCCGGCCAGCAAGTGCAGGTTCATCGGATTCTCCAGCGACCATAGTCGATCATACTCAAACTAGCATTCCAAATTCGATAAATAAACCGCTTTGTTTTTCAAGCCATTTATTTCTCCATTTCTCATTTCCGCACGAATACATTTTGAAAATCTTTTGCTTACTTCCCCCGCGCGCGCGCCCCTAAGATCGCCGGGTACTCTCTCCAAGGACCGGCTGACACCGATGAGCGATTCCGTACTCCAAACCGCCATGCCGCCTGCATCCGCCCTGCCTGCCGCCGCTGCCACTGCAGCGCGGCCCGTGGCCGCGGCCCGCGAGCTTGCCGGCGAGCATCTGATCGAAGCCCTGCGTGGCTTTGCAGCCCTGCTGGTGGCCTATTTCCATTGCCGCCAGGTCACCTGGATCGGCATGGGCGCGTTTCACCAGTTGCATGCCAGCCTCGCGAGCCCCGGCACCCTTGCCGCGTGGCTGACGTTCCCGATTGCGTGGGGATCGGCGGGCGTACCGATTTTTTTCGTCATCAGCGGCTATTGCATTCACCGCAGCGGCGCCGCGCGGCTCTTTTCGAACCCCGATTTCCGGCTCGACGCGCGGCAGTTCTGGCTGCGCCGCTTCGTGCGCATCTATCCGGTGCTGCTCGCCGCGTTGCTGCTCACGCTGGCTGTGGATTCGGTCAGCCTTTCGCTGCTTCCGGTGAGCCACAAGATCAACGAGATCGGGGCGCGCGATTTCTTCGTGAACCTGTTCTCGCTGCAGGGCGTGGCCGGTAAGACGTATGGCTCGAACGGCGCGCTCTGGACCCTTTCGCTCGAAGTGCAGTTCTATCTGCTGTACCCGCTGCTCTTCGCAGCGCGGCGCCGTTTCGGCCTGAATGTCGTGCTTGCCGCCGTGGCCCTCATCAATGTCGTTTCCGCGTTGACGCTGGAGCGGCATGACATCATTGTCTTTACGTCGTACTGGTTCTCGTGGATGCTCGGCGCATGGATCGCCGAAGTGCGTTTGCGCGGGTCGTCGGGGTTTCGGTTTGCTTACCCTGCTGCGGGGCTTTTCGCCGTGGCCGGTTGTGTGGCGTTTCACTTCGGGCAGTTTGGGGCGTTCCAGCTCTGGGCCTGTGCGTTTGCCTGCTATCTCGTCAAGGCCCTTGCGCGGCCTGCGCCTGCTTCTCCCGGCTTGATGCAGGCGCTGTTCTCCAGGATCGGCGATTTCAGTTACTCGCTCTATCTCATTCATTTGCCGCTCTTCGTGCTGCTCGGGTCGCTACTGTTCCGCTCCGAACTGCAGACTTCGATCTGGCCTTCGTTTGGGTTCACGCTCGGCGTCATTCCCGTTGCCTGGGTGTTCTATCGGCTATTCGAGAAGCCTGCGCTTAATGCTGCTGGTCGGCTTAGGAAGCGGGTTGTCGTTTGAGCTTCGCTTTTGGCTGCTTTTTTGGCCTTTCCTTGTTTTCGCGTCGGTATGCAGGTGTTGCCCCTGTGCGGGGCGGCACCTACTTCTCTTTGCCGGTTGGGTCTGCATGGGAAACCAGGTGGCACGCGTGAGAATTCGCGAGAACTCATGTGCCCCACTGGGGTTTGGTTATGCCCTTCGGCGCGCGGAGCGCCGCCGGAAAGATGAGCGCCTTGTCACTCCGGTTGGGGGCGAGTGGTGACAGACGCTCCGGAGCCATTCACCATTAACGGCGAGATGTGAACCGTGGCAGGCGCTAGCGGTTTGAACGGCTTTCTTTTGCCTACTTTTCTTTGCCGCGGTGTACAGACTGGAGACATGATTGACACATGTATGAGGACATCGTTGACACCTGATACTCACGGCAATGCTGCTTTCAGGTCAAGTGTCGCGACACGGTGATGGGCAAACCAGAGCTCGAATACACCGTCTTCGTCGTCCTTTGGACGGGCCGCCACGCGCAGCCCCTTGAGCGCAATCGAGAGCTTCAGTTTCTGCCCCCGCAAGCGCACCAGACC
>NZ_JAMBPS010000038.1:0-79801 GCF_024206515.1 Paraburkholderia sp. CNPSo 3281
CCACCGCCCCAGCCGCCGCCGCCGTGCACCCAGCCGCCGCCTCTGCCCGCGCTCGCCCCGGCGCTGATACATAGCGCCACGAGCACGAGCACGAGTCTGCACAATTCACGCGCTTTCATGATGCTTACCCCGATAGCCGCTGACCGATAGCCGTCTGGCTTCATAGATCAGTTTAGGCGTCGGAAGCCCATTTTTCCTGTGCATGCGATCACGGCGCATTACGGCTCCCGCCAATCGTCCTGCCTCGCGATGATGGCCGCGCCAATGAGTCCGCCGTCCCGCCGAAACTCGCCCGGAACCACGACGCGTTCGCGAAACTGCCGCAGCGTGCGCTTGCGCACTGCGGTATCCAGCGCGTCGATCAATGGGGCCGCATTCGAAAGGCCGCCGCAGACCGGGACGACCGAAGCGCCCGTGATGTTGACCACGGCAGCGAGGGGTTCCGATACCAGGGCGAGCCAGGCGGAAACGGTACGCAGCGCGCGATCGCTGCCTTGCTGCCAGTCGTCGATAAGGGCGTGGCTGTCTTTCTGTTCGTCGTTCAGGAGTGCGTGGAGCCGTTCCAGACCGCGTGCCCCGCCAATGGTGTCGACGCAGGCGAGGCGCCCGCAGCCGCAACGCAATGCGCGCACGGGCTGAGCGTGGCCCGTGCCGTCGAAGTCGACGTGCGTGCTGACGGGCAGCCCGTGGCCCCACTCGCCCGCGATGCCGCTCGCGCCACCCACCACACGGCCGCCCACGACGAGCCCGCCGCCGACACCGGAGCCGAGGACCACGCCAAACACGACATCGTGGCCCGCACCCGCGCCCTCGACGGCCTCGGCCAGGGCAAGGCAGTCTGCGTCGTTGGCAATGCGCACGCGCCGCTGGAGCCGGGAGGACAACTCCGCGCCGAGCACGCGGCCCGAGACGCATGGGACGTTGGACGCGCAAATCACGCCACTTGCGGGATCGACCGCCCCCGCCATGGAGATGACGAGGGGCGAGCGCGTCTCGCCAATGTGGCGAGCCGCGAGGGCTTCGAGGGCCGCGCCGAACGCCTCCCAACTGTCGATGGGCGTCGGCGCGCTTTCGACGAGGCGTACGCTGCGCGGACTGTCCGATACACCGAGCCTAATGTATGAGCCGCCGATGTCCGCGACAAAGACGCGTGGGTGTTGCCCCTGTTCAACGCTGGTGTCTGGCACCCTGGCTCCTCGTTAAGTGCATCGGCGACGCCAGCCTGCGGTCTCAGCGGGCGCGCACGAAATGATGCTCTATCTTCGCGCGCAACACGCCGTCGACGGCCGCGAGCTGTTCGCGCAGCCGGGCCGCCCGCCTTTCGGTCATGTCGCCAAAGACGATTTTTTGCTCGAGCACGTCGCCGAAGCGGGTCACGGCCCATCGGTCGACGACCACCTGTTCGCCGTCGAGCACGCCGGCGGCGGTCGAAACGACACCGAGATCCAGACCGGACACCAGATGAACGGTGTGAGTCAACGTGAAACCAGGTAGACAGTGCGACAGGTCTTCACAGACGGTCGACGAGGAGGAGGTATCTTGACGCATGGGGGCTCCGGATGAAGGTTGATCGAACCGGTGCCAGCCAGGCTGCTCCCGTTTCGTTGCCGTAAATCGGCCGCATCGCCTCTAGGGCTTCCACCTTGCCCGGGAGGGCAGGTTGGCGTCGGTCAGTCCGACTCTGGATGCTTTGCTGCTGCGTGGTTATTCTTGTTCGATATTCCGAACGAGCTTTCATTATACCGAAAACGGGGCGCCGGGCAAGCAGTGCGGCCACGCGCGACTTCGCACCCGGTTTTCCGGCGCGCAAGCTACTTCCTGGGGACTGCGCCTCGCGATTCGGCCGCCCTGAGGAAATCGAAATCGGCGCCCTTGTCTGCCTGGGTCACGGTGTCCAGAAAGAGCTTGTGATAACCGCGACTTGCCGTGGGTGCAGTCACCGGATTCGCCTGCGCCCGGCGCCGCAGTTCATCGTCGTCCACGAGCAAGCTGATCTCGCGGTTGGCCACGCTCAAGCGGATGCGGTCGCCGTTACGGACATGTGCGAGCGGGCCGCCTATGGCGGCTTCCGGCGTGACGTGCAGCACGATCGTCCCGAATGCGGTGCCGCTCATGCGTCCATCCGAAATCCGCACCATGTCTTTCACCCTGGCCCGCGCCAGCTTCTTCGGGATCGGGATATAGCCGGCCTCGGGCATGCCCGGCGCGCCTTTGGGCCCGATGCGCTTGAGGACGATCACGTCGTCGGCATGCACGTCGAGGTCGTCGGAGTCGATGCGGTTCGCCATATCGGTCGCGTCTTCGAACACCACCGCGCGGCCCTCGTGCTCCATGAGCGCCGCCGAAGCGGCCGATTGCTTGATGACCGCGCCGCCCGGCGCGAGATTGCCGCGCAGCACGGCCAGGCCGCCTTGAGGGTAAATGGGCGCGCTGAGCGGCTTCACCACGTCCTGCGCGAAGCGCGGCCCGGCGCGCTCCATCTCCTCGCCCAGGGTACGGCCGGTCACGGTCATGGCGTCGAGATGCAGCAGGGGCTTCAGTTCATGAAACAGCGTGGCCATGCCGCCAGCCCGATGAAAATCTTCCATGTAGTGCTCGCCGGACGGCTTCAGGTTGAGGAGCACCGGTGTTTCGCGGCCCATGCGGTCCACCGCGTCCAGATCGATGTCGAAGCCCATGCGCCCGGCAATAGCGGCAAGATGCACGATGCCGTTGGTCGACCCGCCGATGGCCAGCAGCACCCGCAAGCCGTTTTCGAACGACCCGGCGCTGAGCACCTGGTCGATGGTGAGCCGCCGTCGCGCCATCGCCACGACTTGCGCGCCGGTCTGCTCGGCCACGCGCATTCGGTCCGACGTGACCGCCGGCGGCGAGGCCCCGCCCGGCATCGTCATGCCCATGGCTTCCGCCACGCAGGCCATCGTGCTGGCCGTGCCCATAACGGCGCAGGTGCCGACGCTCGGCACGAGGCGGTCGTTCACCTCGGCGATCTCTTCCGCCGTGACTTCGCCGGCGCGAAACTTGCCCCAATAGCGGCGGCAATCCGTACACGCGCCGACGCGTTCGCCGCGATGCGCGCCCGTCACCATCGACCCGGTAATGAGCTGAATGGCCGGAATGCCCGCCGATGCCGCGCCCATCAACTGCGCGGGCACCGTCTTGTCACAGCCGCCGATGAGCACGACCGCATCCATGGGCTGCGCCCGAATCATCTCCTCCGTGTCCATCGACATGAGGTTGCGCATGAACATGCTGGTTGGCTGCGAAAAGCTCTCGTGGATGGAAATGGTCGGGAATTCCATCGGCAATCCGCCCGCCAGCAGAATGCCGCGCTTGAGCGCCTCGAGAAGCTGGGGCACGTTGCCATGACACGGGTTGTACGCACTGCCCGTGTTCGCGATGCCGATGACGGGACGCTCGAGCGCGTCGTCGGTATATCCGGCGCCCTTGATGAAGGCCTTGCGAAGGAACAGCGAGAAGTCCGTGTTGCCGTAGTTCGTCAGTCCGCCACGCATGCCCTGCGGATCATGGGAATCTTTTTCGTCGGGGGAGTGCTTTTCGGACATAACCACCATCCTCGAGTCGGTTCACGCAGATTGATCGAAGTGCCGTCGCCGGTAAGGGTACTGCGAATTGCGCCATCAGCGAGGTGGGGAACGGCCCGACATGCGCGCCCACGATATTACAAAACGCCTTCAATGGCGGATTGAACTCAATGCGCGCAAACTCGGTCAGTCAAGGTACCGGATTTGCTCGCTGTATTCATTTCGGCCCACTGAAGCGAAATCATGTTGACGAAACCGACCCAGCCCGATTCCTCCAACGCGGCTTCCCGCGCGGCCCCCAGCGCGAAAGTGCCTGCGCATCCGCATGGCGCACCCACCGTCCCCGCCTCGCCCGCCGGCAAGCATCCCGCGCCGCCCTGCACGCTCGTGATCTTCGGCGCGGGCGGCGATCTGACCAAACGCCTTTTGATGCCGGCGCTCTACAACCTCGCCGTCGACCGCCTGCTCGACGACGGCATGAAGATCATCGGCGTGAATCATGGCGAGCGCGAGACGAAGGCGTGGTCCGACGACCTGCACGCCTCGCTGGAAAAATTCGCCGCCGACAAGGCGAGCACTTTCCACGCCGGCAAGCTCGATGACAAGGCGTGGGACTGGATTGCGCAGCGCCTCACCTACATGGCGGGCGAATTCGAGGACGACAGCGCGTTTGAGCGCCTCGCGCAGCAATTGAACGGCAAGTCGCGCGGCAACGCCGTTTTCTATCTCGCCGTGGGTGCGCGCTTTTTCAAGCCGATTATCGAACGTCTCGGCAACGCCGGGCTGCTCGACGAGGGTAACGACGGCAACGGCATGTTCCGCCGCGTCGTGATCGAAAAGCCCTTCGGCGCCGATCTCGCTTCGGCGCGCGACTTGGACGAGCATGTACTGCGCTTTGCGAATGAATCGCAGGTTTATCGCATCGACCACTTCCTCGGCAAGGACACGGTGCAGAGCATTCTCGCGCTGCGCTTCGCCAACGCCATGTTCGAGCCCGTCTGGCGGCGCGAGTACATCGACAGCGTGCAGATCACGGCCTCGGAAGTGATCGGCGTGGAAGGTCGCGGCAAGTTCTACGAGCAGACCGGCGCGTTTCGCGACATGGTGCCCAATCACCTGTTTCAGCTGCTCGGCATGGTCGCCATGGAGCCGCCCAACTCGTTCGACGCCGAAGCCGTGCGCAACAAGAAAGCCGAAATCTTCGATGCGCTCAAGCCGCTCACCCCCGACGACGTGGTGTTCGGTCAATATGCAAAAGGCCCGGCGGGCGTGGGCTACCGCGAAGAACCCAACGTCGCGCAAGACAGCCGCACCGAAACCTATGCCGCCGCGCGCGTGCAGATCGACAACTGGCGCTGGGCGGGCGTGCCGTTCTATCTGCGTACCGGCAAGCGCCTGGCTGCGCGTCGCACGGAGATCTCGGTGCAGTTGAAGCGCGTGCCGTTTCTCCTCTTTCGCGACACGCCAGTCGATACGCTCACGCCCAACGTGCTGACGCTGCGCATCGATCCGTCGCATGGCACAAGCTTCGACTTCAACGTGAAGACGCCGGGGCCGGTCGTGCAGATCGGACCGGTGCATTCGTCGTTCGACTACGACGACTTCTTCACGGAGCGTGCCAACGTCGGCTACGAAACCTTGCTCTACGATTGCATGCTCGGCGACCAGACGCTCTTTCAACGTGCCGACGGCATAGAAGCGGCGTGGTCGACGGTGGATGGCGTATTGCACCCTGAACTCGACGCCGCGCTTCCGGTGTACGACTACGCCGCGGGCAGCGAAGGCCCGGCGCAGGCGGACGCCCTGCTCGCGCGCGACGGCCGGGCGTGGCGCGCCCTCGCGCCGACGCCAGCGAAGAAGACGTGAACCAGACAGCCAAGGAGAACGTATGACCAAAATCGAAAAGGCGGTCAAGAAAAGCGCTTTGAAAAGCGCGGTAAGTGCAACGCATACCTCGCAGGACATCGAAAATATTCTCGCCATCGACGTAGGCGGAACGGGCCTGAAGGCCGCGATCATCGACGCGAGCGGCGCGATGCGCACGCAGCGCGTGCGCGTGGCGACGCCGCATCCGTGCCCGCCCGCCTTGCTGGTCGAGACGCTCGCGACGCTCGTCGGCCCGCTGCTCAAGCAGTATCCGGCTACCCACGTTTCGATCGGCTTTCCTGGTTTCGTGCGCAACAATCATGTGATCACGGCGCCGCACCTCGGCCCCGATGACTGGAACGACGTGCCGCTCGCCCAGATGCTCGGCGAGCGCCTGGGCATTGTGTCGGTGCGCATGATCAACGACGCGGAAATGCAGGGCCTCGCCGCAATCGAAGGGCAAGGCCTCGAATTCGTGATGACGCTCGGCACGGGCGTCGGCACGGCCATGTTCCGTGACGGCGAACTGATGCCGCACCTCGAACTCGCGCATCATCCGGTCAGCAGGAAGCGCGCTTACGACGAGTACATCGGCGACGCTGCGCGCAGCAAGGCCGGCAACAAGCGCTGGAACGCGCGCGTCGAGAAGATCGTCGGCATACTCGACTCGCTCGTGCACTACGACAAGCTGTGGATAGGCGGCGGCAACGCGGCTCGCCTCACGTTCGATCTGCCGCCGAACGTGGCCACCGTGCCGAACGACCGCGGCATCGAGGGCGGCGCGCGCCTGTGGCATCCGCGTTCGGTGCGCGAAACGCGGCAGTTGCCCGCGGCCACGCAACGCGCGGGCAAATTCCGCTAGCGCGATCGCTTAAGGGCTGAACTCACTCACGCCGGGCCAGGGCAACGCGCTGGCCCACGTGCCCACCTTGCGCCCGACGATCTCGTAGATCGATACCTCGGCGCGCTCGAACGCCGTTGCCCAATCGCGCAGATATTGACGCCACGTTTGATATTTCCGGTCGTTCACGAGTTGGCGCAGCGCCATTTCCTTCGCGCGGAAATTCTCCTCGCACAGGCGCAGCGTGCGCACGCAATGCCGGCGCAGGTTCTGGATGTTCGACACCTCGATGCCGCTTTCGCGCATGGCGGTGAGCGCATAGCCCAGGTCGGGCAGTTCGTCGTCGGGAAAGAGATAGCGCTCGAGGTACGCGCCGCTGTCGAGGCCGAAGCGCGAGTCGATGCTGCCAGGCGCCGTCGACATGATGCCGTGGCTCACGAGCACACCGTCCGGTTCGAGGTGTTCCTGCAATGGCTGGACCCGGGAATGGTCTATTCGTACGCGTGGTTCGAGAGCGGCGAAGAAGACCTCGCCACGGCGCAGCTCAAGAAAATCGACCATGTGCTCACGAAAATCACATGGCGAAGTATTCGTTGGGCACATCGCCCAGGTGCGTGTCGCGCTCGGTCAGCACGCGCGCCGCAAATGATTTAAGGAAGGAGCCAAACCCGTGTTTTGCTTTTCCCTCATCAGGCATCTATTTCTCCGTTTTGGCGCGTTGTGGTGTGCGGACAGGGTTCAGTGTTTGGCTTCGGCGCGCTCGTCCGTCATGCCCGCGCGCTTGCTGGTGGGTGCGAAGCGCTCGCTGCGCGGCACCCATACGCGGCGGAACTGTTCGCGCTCGCGCTCTTCCGTGAATACCGAAAGCGAAGGCTTGACGAGATCGTGGCGCGACACGATGCCGAGCAGGCGGCGGGTCTTGTCGTCGTCGACGACGGGAACGCGGTCGAGTCCCGTGATGGCCAGGCGCGCGGCCACGTTCCTGCAGGTCTCGCCGGGCAGCGCGATTTCGGGCAGCGCATCGGAAAAAAGCGCGCCGATGGGCGCATGCGTGGAACTGGACAACGCACGGTCGAGCAGCGCACGATCGGCCATGCCCACGAGCACGCCGCTATCGACCACGGGGAACGCGCGGAACTTCTGCTGCGCGCCGAAGTGGGTGCGCAGGACCTCGGCGACGGTCGTGCAGGCGTCGATCGATTGCACGCCCTTGGTCATCACTTCTTCCACGTAGTGCCGCTCGAGCGGGTCGATACTGTACTCGCGGTAGATGTGATAGCCGCGGCGCGCGATCTTTTCGGTGAGAATCGAGCGCCGCATGAGCAACACCGTAAAGCCGTACGCAACCGCCGCCGAAGCGAGCAGCGGCAGCAAGGCATTGGCGTCGCCCGTGAGTTCGAACGCGAACACGGCGGCCATGACCGGCGCGCGCATCATGCCGCCGAGCGCCGCCGCCATGAAGATGAGCGGCCACACCGCGGGCTCGTGGCCCGGCATGTACGGGCCGGCCAGCGCGCCCACGCCCGCGCCCATCATCAGCAACGGTGCAAGCACGCCGCCCGAGGTACCGGAAGCGAGCGCAATGACCCAGATGATGGCCTTCACGACCACGATGCCGATCACCACCTGCATGGCGAGGTGGTTGTGCAGCAGATCGCCGATCACGTCGTAGCCCACGCCGAGCGTGCGCGGTTGAAAGTACCCGCCGATGCCCACGGCGATGGCGCCGAACGCCGGCCACCACATCCAGTGGACAGGCAGCTTGCCGAACAGGTCCTCGACCTTGTAGAGCCACGTGGAAAGGCCCCACGACAACGCGCCCGCAACGAGCCCGGCAATGCACGACGACACGATGCCGACCGTGCCGAGCGGCATGGTTTGCAGCGGAAAGAGCGGGCCGCTGCCGAGCAGCAGTGGACGCGTAAATCCGGCAACGGCGCAGGCAATGGCCACAGGCAGCAGGCTGCGTGGCCGCAATTCAAACAGCAGCAGCTCGATGGCAAGCAGCACGGCGGCGACCGGCGTGCCGAACACCGCGGTCATGCCCGCCACCGCGCCCGCCACGAGCAGCGCCTTGCGCTCCGCCCCCGAGAGATGGAAGAACTGCGCGATGAGCGAGCCAATCGCGCCGCCCGTCATGATGATCGGGCCTTCGGCCCCGAACGGCCCGCCACTGCCAATCGCAATCGCGGAGGCAAGCGGCTTGAGCACGGCGACTTTCGGCGACATCTTGCTCTTGCCGAACAAGATGGCTTCGATGGCTTCGGGAATGCCGTGGCCGCGAATCTGCTCGGAGCCATAGCGCGCAATCAGCCCCACGATCAGGCCGCCGATCACGGGCATCACGACTACGAGCACGCCGAGCGTATTCTCCGCCGGCGAATGATTCGCCGTGGAAAACGACTGGAAGAAGAACAGGTTCGTGAAGAAGCGGATGAGGTGCAGGAGAAAGTCCGCCGCGACGGTGCTCAGCGCGCCGCCAGCGGCCGCAATGGCGCCAAGGCGCAGAAGACGGACATCGGTTGCGAAATCGCCCCTGTCGCCCTTGTGATTGCTCATGGTTCCTCTAGCCGCTCAAGATCGGTCAGTAACATCCTCCGCGCTTTATATCACATTATGATGTACCTCGTGACGCTGGCTGATTCCCTCGCCGCTTAGGAGCGGGCAGCGCCGCCGCCCTTGCGGGCTTGCCCGCCCGCATCGGCAAAGAGTTCGACCACGAGTTCGCGCAGCCAGCGGTTACCTTCGTCGTGCTGCACGCGCGCGTGCCAGAGCAAATGAATGGGTGCAGCGGGCAGCTTCATGGGCAGTGCGCTCAGGCTCAGCGAAAATGGCTTCGCCAGTTGCAGCGCAAGCCGCTCCGGCACCGTGGCGATCAGATCGGTGCGCTCGAGGATGTAGCCCACGCTCATGAAGTGCGGCACCGAGAGCCGCACCTGACGCTTCACGCCGCGCCGTTTTAGCCACTCGTCGACCTGGCCGTGCCCCGTGCCCGCCGACACCACCACCAGATGCTCGGCGTCGCGCCAGGCCGCGAGCGTGAGCGGCGCGTTCTCCAGCGGATGACCGCGCCTGAAGAGACAGACATAGCGCTGATCGAAGAGGCGCCGCTGATAGAAGCCGCCTTTGAGTTGCGGCAGCAATCCAATGGCGAGATCGACCCGGCCGTCGGCCATCTCGTCGCTGAGCGTGACGCCCGTATTGCGCACGGTGTTGAGCCCAACGCCCGGCGCTTCGCGCGCGAGGCGCTCGAGCAGCGCGGGCAGAAACACGACCTCGCCGATATCGGTCATGCCGATCGTCATGGTGCGCGTGGCGCGCAGCGGATCGAAGCCGGTCACGGGATTGAGCGCGCCGTGCAGCGTGGCGAGCGCCTGCGCGACCGGCTCCGCGAGACGCAGCGCGAACGGCGTGGGCACCACGCCGCCCGGCCCGCGCACGAAGAGCGGATCGCCCAGCAGGCGGCGCAGCTTCGCGAGCGCGTTGCTCACGCCGGGCTGGCTCATGTTCATCTGCTCGGCCACGCTCGCCACGCGCCGCTCCCGCATGAGCCGATGAAAAAGCAGCAGCAGGTTGAGATCGATTTCGCCCAGTTCCATTCATTCAATCCAGTGATGAAGTAGATTCATTCCATTTTATTGTGGAATGAGCAGTGGCTGCCGAGAATACGGACACGGTGTGCGCGTGACGAACCAGCGCCAGCCGACCCCACAAATCTGAATATCGGAGACACAGTCATGAAACCAGGTGATCTGAAGATTGCGATCGTCGGCGCTGGCATCGGCGGCCTCACACTCGCGCTCGCGCTGCGCGAGCACGGCATCGACGCGCAACTCTTCGAGCAGACCGACGAGCTACGCGAAGTGGGCGCGGCCGTCGCGCTCTCGGCCAATGCCACGCGCTTCTACGAGCGCATGGGCCTGCGCCCGGCCTTCGAGAAAGTCTGCGCGGAAGTGCCGGGGCTCGTCTATCGTGACGGACGCAGCGGCGACGTGATCGGCCACCATCGCGGCGCACCGGACTACCGCGGGCAATTCGGCGGCTCGTACTGGGGGGTGCATCGCGCCGATTTGCAAGCGGTGCTGTCGGGCGCGGTTGGGCTCGAGCGGATCAAGCTCAGCCATCGGCTCGTCGATCTCGCGCAGCATGCCGATCACGTGAGCCTGACGTTCGCCAATGGCGAACGCGTCGATGCCGATCTCGTGATCGGCGCCGACGGCGCGCGCTCGATCACGCGGCGCTGGATGCTGGGCTACGACGACGCGCTGTATTCGGGTTGCTCGGGCTTCCGCGGCGTGGTGCCCGCGGAGCGCATGGACCTGTTGCCCGATCCCGAGACCATTCAGTTCTGGGTCGGGCCGGGCGGCCATCTGCTGCACTATCCGATTGGCGACAAGGGCGACCAGAACTTCCTGCTGGTCGAGCGCCATCCCTCGCCATGGCCGTCGCGCGAATGGGTCATGCCTGCCCAGGAAGGCGAGCAACTGCGCCTTTTCAGGGACTGGCACCCGACCGTCGTGCAGATGATTACCGCGGTACCGATCAGCCAGCGCTGGGGGCTGTTCCACCGTCCACCGCTCGGCCGCTGGAGCAAGGGCCGCATCACGTTGATCGGCGACGCCGCGCATGCGCTCGTGCCGCACCACGGCCAGGGCGCGAACCAGTCGATCGAGGATGCCGTGGTGCTGGCCGCCCAGTTGGCGAAGGCGGGACCGGGCAACTGGCGCGAAGCCCAGGAAGCCTACGAGCGCCTGCGCCGGGGCCGCACGCGCAAGGTGCAGTACGCTTCGATCACCACGGCGGACGTGTTGCATCTGCCCGATGGCCCCGCTGCGCAGGAGCGCAACGCCCGGCTCGGCTCGCGCGAGGGCGTGCTCAATCATCTGGACTGGATCCACGATTTCAACGCGCTTTCACAGGAGCCGAACGAGCGCCAGGGGGGGACGTGGCTTTAAGGGGGGCCGGCAAGCCGCGCAGTTAATGATCCGTTAATCTCGGCACGCTAGAATTGCCGCTTTCAACCGACCCTTGCTGAGCACGGAGCGCCCATGCAAATCGCCGCCGATTCGCGTTACGACCTCGTTGCGCGCCTGCTTCACTGGCTTGTCGTCGCACTCGTGGCGGCGCAGTTCGTGATCGGCTGGACCATGCCCGATGTGCACCGCGACACGCGCCCCGTTGGCGAAATTGCGTGGCATCTGGGCGTCGGCACGGCGCTCGTCGCCGCCATGGTGTGCCGTCTGGTCTGGCGCGCGACCCATCGCCCGCCGCCCGACGACCAGACGCCGTTCATGCGCGCCGTGGCGGCCCTCACGCATGTCGGCCTCTACGCCCTGCTCATCGGGGTGCCCGTGCTCGGATGGATCAACGCCTCGTCGCGCGCGTGGGACGTCACGCTGTTCGGCGCCATCCCGTTGCCCGCGCTCTCCCCTGCGGGTTCGTCGTTCGGGCACGCCATGGGCGACGTCCACAGCGTGCTCGCGTGGGTGCTGTTCGCGTTCATCTGCCTGCATGTGGCCGCGGCGCTGTTTCATCGCTTCGTGCTCAACGATCGTGTCTTGCAACGCATGAAGCTTTAATCGCGCCGCGAATTGTGTGCCCTGCATGGTCATCAGCAGAAAGGCGAGGCATAGCTTTTCGCCCAGAACACGCGCAGCGCGCGCCGCAGTGCTTCGTCCCGATCGAATTCTCCAGGTCTGACCATGACGCGAGAATAGAGTTTATGGATTGATCTATCAATAACCGGTCTGCTAGACAGGCGATCGCACCGTGGACACCGGGCGGCGTATCGTCCAGAATCGCCCAATTCACGACTTTCGCGGCCAGCCTCCGTTCGCACCATGAAAATCGCGGCGCTTTCCGACATTCACGGCAATTTGCCCGCTCTCGAAGCGGTGCTCGACGATATCGAGCGGCAAGGCGCGGACGTGATCGTCAATCTCGGCGACATCCTTTCCGGCCCGCTGTATCCGTCGCAAACGGCGGACCGGTTGATGCAGCTTGGGTTGCCCACGATACGCGGCAACCACGAAAGACAGCTTCTCAGCGCGGATGGCACTCGCATGGGGCCATCGGACCGCTTTGCGCGCGGCGTGCTGAGTGAAGAACATCTGGCATGGGTCAGCGCATTGCCTGCCACGCTATGGCTCGAAAGCGACGTGCTGCTCGTGCACGGCACGCCGCAGGACGACCTCTCCTATTTCCTCGAAACCGTCACGGCGAGTGGCTGCCGAACGGCCACGCATGGCGAGGTCAGACGCCGCGCGGCCGAGGTCGAGGCGGCGTTGATTCTGTGCGGCCATACGCATCTCGCACGCTCGATGCAGCTCGCCGACGGCCGCCTCATCGTGAACCCAGGCAGTGTCGGCCTGCCCGCGTACGAGGACACGCATCCCTTCACGCATCGTATGGAAACGGGGACGCCGCATGCGCGCTACGCGAGCGTCGCCCGTACCTCGCGCGGCTGGGAGGTGGAGTTTCGCGCCGTGGAGTACGACTGGCACGCGGTGGCCGAACGTGCTGCCGCCAATGGCCGGCCCGATTGGGCAGCGGCGCTTCGCACCGGGTATTGCTGATCGTTTTCGTCGATGCTGGGCGCCGTGCAGCGGCGGACTACACCGTCACCACGATCTTGCCGAACTGCCCATTGGTTTCGAGGTAGCGGTGCGCATCCGCAATCTGTTCGAACGCGAAGGTGCGGTCGATCACGGGCTTGAGCGCGCCGCTTTCGAGTCCCTTTAGCACGTATTCCACGGCGGCCTTGCGGCGCTGCGCATCGCCGCTGGTGAGCCAGATGTTGTGGGCCTTCACGCTGACGACCTTCGCGATCATCTCCAGCACGGGCAGCGTCGTGGCACGTTCATCGAGCGCGCCGTAGAGATACGCGATCCCCTGGAAAGACAGCGCCGAGATCAGCTTCGCGAAGTTCGGGCCGCCGACCGGATCGAACGCGACACGCGCCCCCTTTCCACCAGTAATGCGCATGATTTCGTCCACCAGATCCGTCTCGTCGGTCACGACCACGTGCGCCGCGCCCGCGTCGAGCAACGGCTGTTTCTTGCCGGCGTGACGTGTAAGCGCGATCGAAGTCGCACCGGCGTAGTTCGCGATCTGGATCGCCGCAAGTCCGACACTGCTCGACGCGGCCGGCACGACGACACAATCGCCGGCGCCCACCTTCGCATCTTCGATCAGCGCGCCGTATGCGGTGACGAACATCATCCATACCGAGGCGGCTTGCGCGAACGAAAGCGATTCAGGATGCCTGACGACCGCATAGTCCGGCACGACGATGCTTTCTCCGTACGTGAAGTACTGATTCATCGAGAACGACGGGATCACGTTGACCTTGTCTCCCGGTGCGATGCCGACTACTCCCTCGCCCACGGCGTCGACCATGCCGGCCGCTTCGTACCCGAGGCCTGCCGGAAAGCGCACGGGCTCGATGTACTGGTCGGCGCGCCACATCGATTCCGCGCGATTCAGACCAATCGCTTTCACCGTGATGCGAACTTCGCCGGGGCCGGGGGCGCGTACCGGTTCATCCACGAATTGCAGCACTTCCGGGCCACCTGCTTGTGCAAACCTGACTGTCCGTGACATGACTGACTCCTGTTTCGATTGATGAGGGCGTAATGAGCGCATCACAGGGCCGTTGCGGCCTCTGAGTTCGAGTGATGAACCGGGAAGTCCAATTAGTGCTGTTCGTCGCCGCGCCAGAATGCTGCGCGTACATAGGGCGTAAGCGGCAGCTTGTGCTTCAGACAATACGGCAAATCCGGGTTCGTAGTGCCGAACTCTAGAGCGCCACGCGTTTCGCCGCAACCGCACCTCACGACGCGCCGATATGCGGCTGCAGCGCCCTGAGCCAGCACGCCACCACCACCGCCCCGCCATCGGGCGTCCCGATCGCGCGCGCGCCGAGATAGCTCGCCCGGCCCGCGCGCGGCGTCATTTGCGCCGTGCTTTTCGCACCGGACTCCGCGGCGCTCACCGCCTGCGCCCACGCCTCGCCCACGGGGCGCGCCGACTTCAGGGCGCTTTCCAGCGCATCGACGGCGGGCACGAGCGCATCGAGCATCGTGCGGTCGCCGGGTTTCGCGCCGCCCAGTTCGCTGACCGCCTCGGCCGCGCCGCGCATGGCGGCCGCCCAGTCCCGCGCATGGGGCTGCGCTTGCTCGCCAAGCGTGCGCGAGGCGCGCAGCAGCGCTGTTGCGTAGAACGGCCCGGAACTGCCCGCTATCGCGCGGCGCAATGCCGTGCTGAGTGCGGCGAGCGCGCTGCCCGGCGAGCCGAGCGCGCCTTGCGGCACGGCGAGCATGGCCTGTGCGGCGCGCTGCATGCTTGCGCCCAGATCGCCGTCGCCGGCTCGGGAATCGAGGTCCGTGAACAGCGCCTCGTTCTCGATCAATGCGTGCGCAACGGCATCGAGCGCCGGCTTCAGACGCTGCGCCCATGCGACGCTCGCCGCGTCCGCAGGCGTCGCGCCCGCCTCGGCGCGCGCATCGGCCGCTGAAAACGCCGGCTCGATGCGGATCTGCCGGTTCACCGTGCCGACCCCGGGCCACGCGCGCGCTTCGGTGGCGGCGTCGAGCAGCGTCAGCTTCGCGTCGTCGAGCCGGAGCACGGAGATCGAACAGCCCGGCATATTGAGCGCCGAAAGAAACGTGCCGGTCCACGCCCGCTCGACCGTCACATGACGGCGATTCAGGCTCTCGAATGCATCGCGCATGATGATCGCCAGTTCCATCGCGGGCGTGGCGCCCAGCCCGTTCACGAGCAGCGCCACGCGCTCGCCGCCTTTCAGCGCCAGGTCGTCGACGATGTTGGCGAGCAGCGTTTCCGTCAATTCGCCCGCCGCCATCGGCACCGTGCGTTCCACGCCTTTCTCGCCGTGGATGCCCATGCCGAGTTCGATCTCGTCGTCGGCGAGGCGAAAGCCGGCTTGCTCCGCGCCGGGCAGCGTGCAGCCGTCGAGCGCCACGCCCATCGTGCCGAGATTCCCGGCCACGCCGCGCGCAATCGCGGCCACGAGGCCCAGCGCGTCGCCGCGCGCCGCCGCCGCGCCCGCGATCTTGTGCACTAGCACCGTCCCGGCAATGCCGCGCCGCTGATTGCGCTCCGTATGCCCCCGCAACGACACGTCGTCGGCCACGATGACGATTTCGACCGGAATGCCCTCGGCTCGCGCCAGTTCGGCCGCGAGACCGAAATTGAGCCGGTCCCCCGTGTAGTTCTTCACGATGAGCAGCGCGCCGTTCGGACCCGCGCTCGCGCGAATCGCGGCCAGCACGGCGTCGGTGGCGGGCGACGTGAACACCTCCCCGCACACGGCGGCGGTGAGCATGCCTTGTCCGACATAACCGCCATGCGCGGGCTCGTGGCCGCTGCCGCCACCCGAAATCACGGCAACGGGGCGCTCGGGCGGGCTGGGCAGCGGGTTGCGAACGAGCACGTTTTCGTCGCCGAGCACGGCGACATGGGGCGCCGTGCGCGCAATGCCCTCGAGCATTTCGCGCACCACTAACGACGGGTCGTTGACGAGTTTCTTCATGGGAGTCCCTTGAACGAGTAACAGGGGCAAAAACGAGGGGCAGAAGCGAGAGGCGAAAACGGCGGACCGCGGGCGGTCCCTTCGCGCCATGAGCATATTGAACACGGGCATCGAATGCATTCCGGATGCCTGCCCCGCGCGTGGCGCCAGCATCCAGGCACCTAGGTAAAAACACCAATCAAAGCGGCACGCCGAATACCCGTTATTCAGACAGTAGCGACCGATCACGGACTTGCCGTGCCTTCGCCGTCTGCATGCCTGGAACACCATGGCCCCTCCGCCCGCCGGTGCCTTCACCCGTAACCTGCCTACTCCGGCCGAGCAACGCGGCGCGAGTGGCGATGTGCCGAATCGCGTTGCGAGGCGATGAACGTAGCTGAAATAACCGGAACCCCTCCACAGGCACCGTCCCGCGCGCCCAGCAAGGGCGTTGCCGCAGCGCTAGCCGTGGCGCTGATCGTATGCGCGGCGATCGGCGCGATACTGAGCGCGAACCTGTCGCGTGGCACGGCCGACTCGCGGCTTCGTCACGAACTGAACATCACGTCGGAACTCGAAGCCCTGCTCACGCTGCATATTGCGGCGAATACCGACTTCCTCAAAGGCGTGGGCACGGCGGGCTACACGTCGCGCGCGTGGCCGATCAAGCGGGCCGCAGTCGTGGCTGGCATTTACGACCGGCTCGAGCATGATTTTGCCGGTGCGCCGCGCAACGAGCGCACGATTCACGAGTTGCGGCAGTTGAGCGCCGTCTGGCCCGAGCAGCTCGACGCGGCCGCGCGCAATATCGCGCTCGCAGACGCGGGCGCAAAGCTCGAGCCCGCCCTGATGCAGCACGCGAACGAAACGCTCAGCTCCATCATGTCGCTGCTCACCGAGCTGCGCTCCGAGCAGCGCGAGCAGATCAAGGTCGTGCAGTTCGGCGCGCAGGCGCAGCTCGCGCGGCAAAAAATCTCGCTGATCGGCACGGCGACAGCCGGCGCGCTGCTGCTGCTCTTCACGTTGTTTACGAGCCACCGCGCGGCGCTTTCCCGCAGCGCCGCGAAGATCGTCGCGCTCGAGGCCGAGCGGCGCTTTCGCGAGTACTTCGAGCAGCATCCGGTCGCGATGCTCATTTTCGATGTGCGCTCCTATGCAATCCTCACCGCCAATGCCGCGGCCCAGCGCCAATACGGCGCGAGCCTGCAGCAGCTCAGGGGCATGTCGGTCGAGCAGCTTCGCCCGCGGGCCGAAACCGGCGCGTTCCGCCGCGACCTGCACGGCTACGTCAATTCCGGCGCGCAAAGCGGCGCAGGCGGCGTGCGCCGGCATGTGCGCATCGACGGAGAAGTGATCCACGTCGATATCGCCTGGCATCTGCTGGACTATGCGGGCCAGGATGCGTGTTTCATCACCGCGCACGACGTCACGGCGCACGAACAGGCGAGAGAGCATTTGCGCGTTCGCAGCCGCGCGCTGGAGGCTTCGAGAAACGCCGTGATCATTTCGCAAAAGGTCGACGGCGAAAGCATCATCACGTACGCCAACGCTGCGTTCGAGCGCATCACCGGCCGCGCCGTGGCCACGGCGAATGGCGCCGGGCATTGGGACATGCTCGGTTGCGATAAATCGTCCGCCGATGCCAATATCGTTCGCAGTGCCATGCAATCGGAGCGAGAAGGCGAGGGCCTGCTCAAATGCTGCCGGCCCGATGGTTCGCCCTACTGGATCGAGCTGCATGTCGCCCCGGTGCTCGACGAGCGCAATCGCCCCACACACTGCGTGACCGTGTTCAACGACGTTTCGGAGCGCATCCGCTATCAGGAGCAGTTGCGCCTGCAGGTGAACGAGGACTCGCTCACGCATCTGCCGAACCGGCTCGGCCTCAAAGCGCGTTTGCGCGAACTGGTCAGGACGGCGCTCGATGCGCAGCAGAAGTTCGCGCTGGTGTTCATCGACCTCGACAACTTCAAGGAGGTCAACGATTCGCTCGGCCATACCGCGGGCGACGAGGTGCTGTGCGAAGTGGCGCGCCGCCTGTCCACCCATATCGCCCAGGGCGAGATGGTGTCCCGATATGCGGGCGACGAGTTCGTCGCCGTGCTGTACGGTCGTGGCGGCGTCGATCACTTCGTCGCCGCCGCGGCAAGCATGCAGGAATCCTTGACACATGGGCTGCTGATCGGCAACAAGGTCATCGTGCCGCTCGCCTGTGTCGGCCTCGCCGTGTTCCCCGATCATTCGAGCGATCTGGACTCGCTGCTCAAGTACGCCGACTCCGCCATGTACCGCGCCAAGTCGGTGGGGCCCGGGAGCATGCAGGTGTTCGACATGGCCATCGCCAAGCAGAACCTGGAGGGGGCGAGCCTCGCGCAGGCGTTGCGGCTGGCCGTGGCGTCGCGCGCGTTTGCCGTTGCGTGGCAGCCGAGAGTCAACCCGAGGACGGGCGAGACGATGGGTTTCGAGGCGCTCGTTCGCTGGCACGACGCGGAGCGCGGCCAGGTGAGCCCGGCGCTGTTCGTGCCGCTCGCCGAGGAAAACGGCCTGATCGTGCAGATCGGCGAATTCGTGTTCGAGGAGGCCTGCCGCCAGGCCCGCGAGTGGGCGCGCCAGCACCCGGACATCGTCGTTTCGGTCAACGTTTCGCCTGTCCAGTTCGTGCGCGCGGATTTGCCCGCCATGATGGCGGATACGCTCGCGCGCACCGGCGTGAGCCCGCGCAATATCGAGCTGGAAATCACCGAAAGCGTGCTCATGGCGCCCCGTTCGCTCGCCACGCTGCGCGCCCTTCGCGAGATGGGGCTTTCGGTCGCCATCGACGACTTTGGCTCGGGCTATTCGAGCCTCGCGTACATTCGCAGCTTCATGCCCGATCGTCTCAAGCTCGACATGTCGTTCGTAAGGGGCATTGGCCACTCGCGCGCGGACGAGGTCATCGTAAAGGCCGTGCTCGCCCTCGGCCATACGCTCGGCATGCGGGTGGTGGCAGAGGGCGTGGAAACGCTGCGGCAACTGGAATTCCTGATCGAGAACGGCTGCAACGAGGCGCAGGGTTACTGGTTCTCGCGCCCTGTGGATGCAGCGAGCGCGCAGTCCTACCTGGAAGCGAGCCATGCGGCCAGCGTTCACCAACGGTAACCTGCTCAGATGGCTCACCGGGCCGCGCGCCATTTTCTATGGCAGCCTGGCGGTCGCCTTCATCATGGCGACGCTCTGCGCGACGGTGCTCTACGAGAGCCGCTACGACGCCCTGGAGCGCGCCAAAGAGAACTCGCGAAACGTCGCGCTCGTTGCCGAACGCGACATCGAGCGCAACTTCGAACTCTACGCGCTTTCGCTGCAAGCCGTGGTCGACGGCATCGGCCAGCCCGACGTCATGGCGTTGCCCGCGCATCTGCGCAGCCAGCTGCTGTTCGACCACGCCATTACCGCGCAATATCTGGGCTCGATGCTCGTGCTCGACGAAGCGGGCAACGTCGTCATGAATTCAACCACCGGCACGCCGCTCAAGGCCAATTTCGCCGACCGCGACTACTTCGAGGTTCAGCGCGACAATCCCCATGCCGGCCTCTACGTCAGTGCGCCCTACCGCTCGCGCCTGCGCAACGGCACGCCCAGCATTGCGCTGAGCCGCAGGCTATCGCACCCCGATGGGTCGTTCGGCGGCATCGTCATGATCGCCATTAACCTCGAGTACTTTCACCAGCTGTTTGCCGGGCTCTCACTCGGGCCGCACGGTGCGATTTCGCTGATTGCGCAAGACGGCACCATGATCATGCGCCAGCCCTACGATCCGGCCGTGGTGGGGCGCAACATCCGCAACGCGAGTACGTTCCGCCGCTTTCTGACTGCCAGCGAAGGCAGTTTCTCGGACACGTCGTCGATAGACGGCGTACGCCGGATGTATTTTTTCCGCAATTTCCCGCGCCAGCCGCTCATCATCATGGTGGCGGAAGCCGAACCCGATATCTACGCCGCGTGGCGGCGGCGCGCGCTGACCATCGGTACGCTCATGGGCACTTTCGCCCTCGGCTTCGTCGGCCTCTCGTTCGTGCTCGCCACGCAGTTGCGGCGCAGAATGCGCGCCGAGTCCGAACTGCAGTTGCTCGCGCGCACCGACAGCCTCACGGGTCTGAACAACCGCCGCACGCTCGGCGAAATCCTCGAACAGGAGTGGCGGCGCGCCAGGCGCGCGCGCAGCGTGTTCTCGCTGCTGTTCGTCGATATCGACCGGTTCAAGGCCTACAACGACCAGTACGGCCATCAGGCCGGCGACGACGCGCTCGCCGCCGTGGCGCGCTGCATCGGCGAAAACATCCGCCGGCCCGCGGACACCGCCGCCCGCTATGGCGGCGAAGAGTTCGTCGTCGTGCTGCCCGATACGCTGCTGGAAGGCGCCTGTGCGATTGCGGAGAAGATCCGCAATGCGATCAGCGAACTCGCGATCGAACATGCGGGCAGCGAGTACGGGCGCGTCACGGCGAGCATTGGCTCCGCAAGCTGGTCGCCGGACCAGGATGTCGATGTCACGCAGATCATCAAGGCGGCGGATCAGGCGCTGTACGACGCGAAGGCGCGCGGCCGCAACCGGGTCGCGATGTGCGGCGCCTGACCCGCGCGGCTAGGGATTGGCAACGCTGTTAGACGCCTCGCTCGCGTGATCGGGCCCGGGCGCGTCCTGCCCGCCTCCCAGCGCCACATAGAGCGACGCGCCGTTTTGCAGCGCCGCCGCGCGTAGCTGGATCAGTTGCTGTTGTGCCGCGAACAGGCTGCGCTTCGCATCGACCACTTCCAGATAGATGGAAATGCCGTTCTCGTAGCGCAGTTCCGCCGCTTCGGCCAGGCGCGACTCGGAGGCCACCGCGCGCTCCTGTGCCGCGATTTGCTCCTGCAGGCGCTGGCGCGCGATCAGCGCGTCGGAGACTTCGCGGAACGCCACCTGAACGGTCTTCTGGTAGTTCGCCACGAGTTCCGTTTGACGCGCTTCGGACAGGCGCACTTGCGCGCTGCGGCGCCCCGCGTCGAAGATCGGCAACGTGACGAACCCGGAGATGAGCCATGCCTGCTTGCCAGGCACGAAGAGGTCGCTCAACTCCGGCGACACATAGCCGAAATTGCCCGTGAGCGAAATACGCGGGAAATAGTCGGCGCGCGCGGCGCCAATATCGGCGTCGGCGGCTCGCAGCGACTGCTCGGCCGAGCGAATATCGGGGCGCAGCGCGAGCAACGAAGAAGGCAGACCCGCGTCGAGCGCGCCGAACTGGTCGGCATCGGCCAGCACGTGGCGCTGCGTCATGTCCGCGGCGTCCGGCAGCGGACCGCCGATCAGGACAGCCAACTGATCGCGCTGCTGGCCCGTCGTTCTTTGCAGCTCGGCAAGCTGCGTCTGCGCCTGCGTGACGAGAATGCGCGCCTGCTCGTAGTCCACGAGCGAGGTCGCGCCCGCTTCGAGGCGCAGCCGCGCGACCTCCAGCGCATACTGGCGCGTTTCCAGCGTGTGCTGCGCGAGGTCGATGCCCTCGTTGCCCGAGAGGATCGCGTAGTAGGTCGCCGCCACGTTGCTGATGAGCGAAAGACGGAACGCTTCGTTGGCCTCCATTGTCGCCAGATAGTTGCGCCGCGCCGACTCGCTCAGGTTGGCCACGCGCCCCCAGAAGTCGAGTTCGAACGACGTGACGGCCACCTGCACGCTGTACTGGTTGAAGTGAATCGACGTGTTGTTGTTGGGCAGCTCGGGCTCGATGGTGTTGAGCGGGGTTTTGGTGCGGGTTGCGTCCGCGCCCACGGCCACTTGCGGAAACCGCGCGGAGCGCTGCACGCGATAGAGCGCCTGAGCCTGCTCGATGCGCGCGACCGATGCCGCCAGATCGCGGTTATGCGCCAGCGCCATGGCGATCAGCTGCTTGAGCGCCGGGTCGCGAAAGAACGTCTCCCACGCTAGTTCCGAAGCGAGACGCTCGCCGCCCGGCGTGGCGATATCCGCACTCTCGTAGGTGCCCGCAATCGGCAACTCCGGCTGCTGGTAGCGCGGCGCGAAATTGCACGCCGCGAGCGTCAGGCACGCCGCAATCGCCATCCACCTGGCAGTCTTAAACATCGTGCGCTCCCGCGGGCCGCGCGTCTTCCTCGTCATCGTCGTGCGAGCGTTTGCGGCTCAACCATCGGCGCGCCACCACATAGAACACGGGCGTAAAGAAGATGCCGAACAGCGTGGCCGTGAGCATGCTGCCCATGATGCCCGTGCCCACCGCCTGCCTGCCTGCCGCGCCCGCGCCCGTGGCGAGCACGAGCGGCAGCATGCCGAGCACGAAGGTCACGCTCGTCATCAGGATCGGCCGCAAGCGCTGGCGCGCGCCGTTCACGGCCGCGCTCACCGTATCGCTGCCCGCGGCCTCCTCCTTGATCGCGAATTCCACGATCAGAATGGCGTTTTTCGCCGCGAGGCCGATGATGGTCACGAGGCCGATGTTGAAGTAGATGTCGGCGGAAAAACGCCGCGCCATGGTGAAGAGAACCGCGCCCAGCACGCCCAGCGGAATGATGAGCAGGACGGCAATGGGAATCGCCCAGCTCTCGTAGAGCGCGGCGAGCAGCAGAAACACCACGACGAGGGAAAGCAGCAGCAGCGCACCGATCTGCCCGGCCGCCTGCTGTTCCTCGAACGCCGTGCCGGTCCATTCGTAGGTCAGGTTGCCGGAAAGAACGTGGTCCGCAATGCGCTCCATCTCAGCGAGCGCCGCGCCGCTCGAACGGCCCGGCGCCGCCTGCCCCGAGATCGTGGCCGAGGGAAAGCCGTTGTAGCGTTCGACCTGCTGCGGCCCCGCGCTCCAGTGCACGCGCGTGAACGCCGAGAACGGCACCATCTCGCCCACGTTGTTGCGCAGCCGCAGCGCGCCGATATCCTCGGGCCGCATGCGCTGATCGGCGTCGGCCTGCATGAGCACGCGCAGCACATTCCCCTCGTAGACGAAATCGTTCACGTAGTTCGAACCGAATGCGAGCGCGAGCGCGCTGTTCACCTGACCGATCTGCAGCCCCAGCGCCCGCGCCTTCACGCGGTCGATATCGACGTAGAGCTGCGGCGCGGGCGGCAAGCCGTCGGGACGCACGCCCACCAGCAAGGGGCTGCGCGCGGCCTCCGCCAGCATGCGCGCGCTCGCCTGCTGCAGCGCCGCGCCGCCCACGCCGCTGCGATCGAGTATCTTCATCGTGAAGCCGCTCGCATTGCCGAGCGCGGGAATGGCCGGCGGATCGAGCGCGAAGACGAGCGCTTGAGGAATATTGCGGAACGCCGCGTTCGCGCGCGCAACCAGCGCCCCCGCCGAATTGGCCGCGCCCGGCCGCTCCGACCACGGCTTCAGGTCGACGAACGACATCGCCGCCGACTGCCCCTGGCCGAAGAAACTGAATCCCGTGACCGACGCGATATTGCGCACTTGCGGCTGCTGCCTCAGATAGGCCTCGACCTGATCGACGACCTGTTGCGTGCGCTGCGCCGTCGCGCCGGGTGCCGCCGTATATGCGACGAAAATGTGTCCCTGGTCCTCGCCCGGAATGAAGCCGCGCGGCAACTGGGTGAAGAGGAACCCGGTCGCCGCGCACACCACGACGAATACGAGGAGCCAACGCACCGGCTTGCGCAGCATGGCCTGCACGGCCAGCACGTAGCGCTCGGTGGCGGTCTCCATGCCGCGGTTGAATCCATCGAACACGCGCCGCTGCATGCGGGCCGGCCAGTGGGTGGCGACGGCCTTGCCGGTGCCGTCACCGGTCTTCGTCCTGCTGCCCAGCAGCGTTGCCGACATGGCCACGCCCAGCGTCAGCGCGAGCAGGGTCGAGAGAAAGATCGAGACGGTGAGCGTGACCGAGAACTGGCGATAAATCGCGCCCGTCGAGCCCGGAAAGAACGCCATGGGGACGAACACCGCAATGAGCACGAGTGTGCTCGCAATGGCGGCGCCCGCAATCTGCCCGACGGCCTTGACGGTCGCCCGCCGCGAACTCAAGCCCTCTTCCTGGATCACGCGCTCGACGCTTTCCACCACCACGATCGCGTCGTCGTTGAGAATGCCGATCGCCACGACCATGGCGAACAGCGAAAGCAGATTAATGGAGAGCCCGAACAAAAAAATGCCGACGCACGTGCCGATCAGCGCGATCGGGACGACCAGCGTGGGAATGAGCGTCGCGCGCCATTTCTGGAGAAAGAGAAACACGATGACCGTGACGAGTACCAATGCCTCGACCATCGTGCGCAGCACGCCGCTCAGCGAGGTCGTGATGAACGGCGTCGTATCGAACGGCACGACCCACGCCACGCCCTTCGGGAAAGTCGGCTGCAGTTGCGTGAGACGCTGCCGCACGGCGCTCGCCACGGCCAGCGCGTTCGCGCCGCTCGCGAGCTGGATGGCGATCCCGGCGGACTCCTTGCCGTTCACGCGAAAGCGAAAGCCATAGCTGTCGTTGCCAAGCTCCACGCGAGCGACGTCGCCCACGCGCACCGTCGAGCCATCCGGGTTCGAACGCACGATCACCTCGCGGAACTGCTCGGGCGTCGAAAAGCGGCCGCGCATGACGATCTGCGCATTGAGTTCGGCGCCCGGCGCAATGGGCTGGTCGCCGAGGCTGCCGCCCGCAGTCTGGCTGTTCTGCTCCTGGATGGCAGTCATCACTTCGTTAGCCGAAATGCCGAAGCTGCTGAGTTTTTCCGGATCGATCCAGATCCGCATCGCATACGACGAACCGAACAGCTGTGCGTCGCCGACGCCGGGAATGCGGCGCAATTCGTTGACGATGTTATTGGCGGCAAAGTTGCCCAGCTCGACGGCCGGGATCGAACCATCGGCGGACTGCAGCGCAACGAGCATCAAAAAGCCCGACGACGCTTTCGTGACGCTCACGCCGACCTGCCTCACCTCCAGCGGCAGGCGCGGCTCGACGCGGCTCAAGCGGTCCTGGACCTGCGAGAGCGCAACGTCGAGATTCGTGCCGGGCCTGAGCGTGACCGTGATCTGCGCCGTGCCGTTCGAGCGGCTCTGCGACGACATGTAGAGGAAATTCTCGACGCCGTTCATTTCGTCTTCGATGATCGACGTGACCGTGCGGTCCAGCGTGTTCGCATCGGCGCCGCTGTAGACGGCCGATATCGTGAGCGAGGGCGGCGCGACGTCGGGGTACTGCTCGACCGGCAGCAGCATGAGCGCGAGGGCGCCAAAGAGCGTGACGAAGAGCGCAACGACCCACGCGAAGACTGGCCGGTAGACGAAGAATCGGTTCATGAGGCGCGCCGCTCAGGAGTGGCCCGGCGCGGCGAAGGGATGGGCGTCCACGCGCTGCCCCGGCTGCACCCGTTGCCAGCCGTCGACGATGACGCGCTCACCCGGCTCCAGCCCGTCCTTCACGACCCATTGCCCCGCTTCCTGCGGGCCGAGCACGACATTGCGCCGCACGACGGTGCCGTCGTCGGCAACGAGCGAGAGGTTCGCCCCGTTGTTGTCGAACTGCACCGCGCGCGCGGGGACGACCAGGCCGTTCGGTATCGTGCCGATCACAACGCGCCCGCGCACGAACTGCCCCGGCAACAAAATGCGCGACGCATTGTTGAAGCGCGCGCGCAGCACCTGCGTCCCGGTGGAAGGATCGACGACGAGATCGGTGAAGTCGAGCACGCCCGGCTCGCTATAGTCGTCGCCGTTCGCGAGCGTGAGCCACACTTGTGCGCGGTCCGAGGGCGGCGCCGCGAGCGTGCCTGAGGCGATCTGTTTGCGTACTTCCAGCAACGAAATATTCGATTGCGTGAATACGGCGTTCACGGGCGAGAGCTGATTGACCTGCGTGAGCAAGGTCGCGCCGGCCGCACTGACCAGCGCGCCCTCGGTGACGAGCGCGCGCCCCACACGGCCCGCGATCGGCGCGCGAACCGTGCATCGATCGAGGCGAAGCTGTGCGAGCGTCACCGCGGCGCGTGCGTCCGCAACGTTCGCGTCGGCCTGCTGCAGGGCAGCCGTCGCGGCCTCGTATTCCTGGGCGCTCACGACCTGGCGCGCCACCAGCGGCTTGAAGCGCGCGACCTCGGAGGCCGCATTGCCCTGCACGGCCCGGGCCCGGTTCAGCGCCGCCTGGGCCTGCTGCAATGCGGCCTCGTAGTCACGCGAATCGATGAGAAAGAGCGGCGCGCCGGCGCGCACGTCGGTGCCCTCCTCGAAGAGCCGCCGCTCGACGATCCCGTCCACGCGGGCGCGCACCTCCGCCGAGCGGATCGCTTCGATACGCCCCGGCAGTTCGATCTCGCGGGGAATGGATTGCGCCGCAACCGTTTCGACCAGCACGCTCGGCGGCGGTGGCGCTGCGCCGCCCTGGGCTTGCCGGTCGCGGCATCCATTGCCCGCCAGCAGCAACATTGCCGCAATGCCGATCAGCCACGGTCTACAGCGTCTGGGTTCGCAGTTTGGCACGCGAGGCTCCACCGAAAAATAGAGACGGTACGCGCGCGCCCAGAACGGCTCATCGCGCAGTACTCGACCGGATCATTGCGATGTTCACTCAAACTGCGATTTACGGGCCCCGATGTGCGCAGTCCGCAAGCGCAGAAACGCGTGAGAAGCGCATAACGTTTCAATCGTTATCTAACAACCAGCCCTTTCATGCATTCACGGGATTTACGCAAAACCGCCACAAAATCAATCACTCGTAAATTTCTTGAAGTCGGAATTCCGTTTACTACTATGGATAGACGCTTCACACCCTTATTCACACCGCTTGATTCTTTCGTTTTCCAGCCATTGCCCATACGCTTTTAAGGGCACGTTCGCACAGCTGGATATCACGGCTTTCGGGATGTTCTATAACCGAAGAAGCCATAAGTCATGGCGACGTCAATCATCTTCTTGCCTCAGGAGATCGAATCATGAAAAGCCAACTCGTCCTCTCAGTCATCGCTGCGCTCCTCGTCGGTGTCTCCTCTTCCGCAATTGCGCAAGGCACATCCGGTGGAGATCAAAGCCAGGGGACAGGTCGCCAGCAGGTCATGCCGACCATGCCGCATCGCGACTGGCATGAGGGCCAACAGGTTCCCTCGAAGTACCGGCATTACAACTATCAGATGAACGACTGGAAGTCGCATAACCTGGACGCACCGAAGCGCGGCCAGCAATGGCTTGGCGTGAACGGCGACTACGTGCTGGTGACGAGAAGCAACTGGAAGATCTCGAAGATCGTACCCGGTACTGAATGACTGAGATCACGAGACGGGCTACGTTGCCGTAGCCCGCGCGATTGCTGCATGATTCAGGCATGGATGGTTGCCATGCCTGCCGCCCTTCTCAATCGACGAGCCGCGCGCGCAGGCGCTTGTACTCGTCGTCGGTAATCGAGCCTGTCGTTCTCAGCTTGTCGAGCTTCTCGATTTCGTCCGCGACACTGTAGCCCACGATGTGGCGTAGTTCTTCGCGCGCCTTCTGTGCCCGCTCCTGGTTGCGATGCGCCATGTCTCTGCCCTGCGTGAGGACATAGGCGAATATGCCGATATAGGGCAAAACAATCAGAAAGATCACCCAGATGATCTTCATGAATCCCGATATGTCGGTTCGACGGAACAGGTCACTCGTGATCGTGATGAACAGCCAGAACCACAGAATGAACATGAATATCGAAAACGCATCGATAATAAAGTTCGAAAACGTAAAGCCATTTGCGAAGATCATGAATCGCCTCCGTCGGTTTTGCGTGTGTAAAACGGCAACTGCAGTTGACACGGGCATCGATGGCGACACCGTGTGCGCGCGAAACGTGATGCTCGGACGTGACGCGGCCGCCGACTGCGCTTTCGTCAGGTCAGATCAGGCCGCGCCTGCGCTCCCGGCCGGCAAACGGCACCACGGCCATGGAAATGAGATCCAGCCCGAGGAACAATCCGAGCAAGGGTAACGGCACGCTCGGGAAATTAGCGGCCAGAAAAATGGCGAGCAGGAACGAGAGCGCCGCGCTGACGATGCCGATATTGTTGACCTTCACGTCCTGCCCGACCGACGCAATGATCTTGAAGAAGCCGTCGAGCACGAAGAAAATCATCAGCATCACGGTAAGCCCACGCGCCCGTGCGCTGTCATTGACCAGAATGAGAATGCCGATGAGTATGGGCACGATCACTGGCGGAATGCGCCTGACTGCGAGTTTCCAGTCTTTCGTCGTGAAGAGACTCAAGGCATGCACGAAGCCGCAGAACAGCAGCATCCTTGCGATGAAAAGCGTGCCAATCAAGGACCTTGTCGAGAGCGACAAGACGATGCAGAAAATTCCCGCCGCGATGAGAAGCGTTGAGCTGGCAATCGGAAAAATAGAACGCTTTTTCATATTCGAATGTAACTGCGTCAATACGGTTACATAGCTCGGCATATCTGACTTGCGCGTATTCTTGCCGAATTATAGGCTTAAGCGAAATTAAGCGTTCTACTATCAGCCGTGGAAGTATAGTGCGTGAGTGTGCAAATACAAGGGCGCGAATGCACTGTGAACCTCGAACGCAGCCACACCTTCTCGTTCAGCCCCAACGGCGAGCACTTCCTGCTCGACGGCGAGCCCTTGCAGATCCGCAGCGGCGAGTTGCATCCCGCGCGCATACCGCGCGAGTACTGGCTGCATCGCATCTGCATGGCCAAGGCGATGGGCATGAACTGCATCGCGTTGTACATCATGTGGAACTACCACGAGACACGCCCGGGCGTGTTCGACTTCGAAAGCGGCAACCGCGATATCGAAGCCTTCATCCGCCTGTGTCAGCAAGAAGCGCTTTGGGTGCTGCTGCGCCCGGGCCCCTATGTTTGCGCCGAGTGGGACCTGGGAGGCCTTCCCGCTTACTTGCTGAGCGAACCGGACATCCAGCTGCGCACCGACTCGGCCACCGATGCCCGTTACATGGCCGCGGTTACGCGCTACATCGGCGAACTCGTTCCGCGCATCAAGCCGTTGATGATCGATGCAGGCGGGCCGATCCTGATGATCCAGATAGAGAATGAATTCGGTTCGTACGCAAGCAATCCCGCTTACCTCGAAGAACTCAGGCAGCTTTGGCTGCGGGGCGGCATAACGGGGCCCTTCTACACCGAGGACGGTCTCGCGCAACTCGAACGCAATCGCACTACGGTGACGGGTGGCGCCATCGCGTTGAGCAACGGCAACGCGGCACAAATCGCCTCGGTGCGGCGCGCGTTTCCTGCCATGCCCGCGATGGCGGGCGAAGTCTACCCGGGCTGGCTGACGCATTGGGGCGAGCCTGAATTCGCTGGACACCATTACGATCTTTCCGCCATCCTGACGGCATTCATGCAGTCGCATTTGTCGTTCAACCTCTATGTCATTCATGGCGGCACGAGCTTCGGCTTTTATGCCGGCGCGAATGTGGACGACTCGGGCAACTATCAACCCGATATCACGAGCTACGACTATGGCGCGCCGATCAACGAGCAAGGGGCGGCCACGGCGAAATACCTGAAGTATCGCGACATCATCGCCCGCTATCTCGCCGAGCCTTTGCCGGACATTCCCGACGCCATCGCCACCGTCGCGGGCCACACCCTGACGCCAACGCTCTACACCTCGATCTGGGACAACCTGCCCGCGCCCTTGTCGAGCGTCGATCCGCAGCCGTTCGAGCACTACGGCCAGACATCCGGCTTCATGCTGTATCGGAAAACGTTGCGTGAGCAACCGGTTGGTGCGCTGGATATCAGCGGCGTTCATGACTATGCGGCGGTTTTTGTCGGCGAGCGCTACGCGGGCGGCGTCTCGCGCGCGCGTATTGCGCACGGCTATGCGCAACAGTTACGTGTGACACATCGCGCGCCGCTCGCGTTGCCCACCACCGTGGCCGGCGCGCCAGGCGCGCTGGAAATTCTGGTAGAGGCCATGGGGCGCGTCAACTTCGGGCCGGCGATCGTCGACCGCAAAGGACTGCTAGCGCCCGTGAAAATGCAATACGCCGACGGGCCCGCTTCATCGCTCGAGGAATGGGAAGTCTTTTTGCTGCCGATGGATGAGGCGTACATCGCCGGGTTGCAGGCACGCTGCACGAATCCGCTGAAACCTGGACTCTTTTTCAAGGCGCGCCTGGTTCTGGATGAAATCGGCGACACCTGGCTCGATATGGGCAACTGGACCAAGGGCGTGGTCTGGGTCAATGGGCACAATCTCGGGCGCTACTGGAGCATCGGCCCGCAACAGCGCTTGTATTGCCCCGCGTCGTGGCTTACGCAGGGCGAGAACGAGGTGCTGATCTTCGACCTGCACCAGACCGAAACGAAGCCGGTGCATCTGGCGAATGCGTTGTATTAGCCTCCATCGGACGGCAGCAGTTCCAGCGTGAGCACTTCGAATGGCGCGAGCTGGATTTCGCACGGCACGTCCGCGTCCAGTATTGCGGGAATGCCGGTCGTGCCTGCATGCCAGAGACTCCGCGCATGAAACCGTCCCGCTGCCGCAGCCGGCAGTTCCAGCTGATGCCGCAGCGCCAGCGCAAAGCGCTGCGCCTGATCGTGCGGATTGCGCAACGTCACGATTGCCTTGTGCGGCGCCCACGCGGCCCAGCCGTAGATGGCCGCTTCGTCGGGCGCGCCGCCGATCCAGTGGCTGTCGCGCAACACGTCGACGCTCGCGCGCGCCCATCGGGCCGCTTGCGCGAGTACGTTCCAGTCGTCTTCGCCCAGCAGCGAAGGCGTGATGTACAGCTCCTGCAATTGCGTACCGCTCGCGAAGAAGGACCGCACCTCGTGCGCAAATGCATCGCCTGCCGGCGTATTCAGGCGTGGGTTGCACTGCGCCAGGATAATGCCGTGCAGCATCAGGGAATTGAGCGGAAAGAGCGGGCTGCGCAGCACGACGTTGCGGTACGTCTGCGCGTCGCGATACGTGATCCAGCGCTCGCGGCTCGTGCCGCTGCCTGCCTGACCGTCGTCGCTGCCGCCGCGCCAGATCGCGTCGGCATAGCGCAGCCAGAACGGCGAGGGCTGCGTGCCGGTCGAGAGATTGATGAAGGTTTCCGGTTTCGCCGCGCGAATGTCGCCGATCAGCTGGATCGCCGCGTCCCAGTCGCTATCGAAAAGGCTGCCGGGAAATACACGGTCCGCGTTGCCCGTCCCGTCGAACTTGAACTGGTTCACCCCGTCTTTCGCGAGCAGGCTCATCACGACTTCGTGAAAGCGCTCGTAATAGCGCGGCCCCGATAACGCGAGGCCATTGTCGATGACTTCATAGCCCGCGGCGCAGCCATGCGTGATGCGTTCGTCCTTCGGCGCGCAATAGCCGCCCCAGGGAGACAGCCAGACGCCGGGCGCGCCGCCATAGCGTGCCGCCGCCTCGCGCAGCGGCACGAAGCCATGAGCAAACGCCTGGCTGAAATGCCAGCCGCCGCCAAGGTCGTCCCAGCCATCGTCGAACAGAAACGAATCGATCTGCACGCCGCGCGCGGTATGCAATTCGCGGCCGATCGTTTCGATACGCTCCAGCGCCTGGTCCTGCGTATAAGGGGTGAGGTAACCGATATCCCACCAGCTGTTGTAGTGCAGACACGGACGATATGGGCGGGCGCGCTCCTGCTCGAGGCAGGTGGCGAAATCGCGCCGCAACTGACCGTCGCGCGCCACGCCTGCCACGGCGGAGTAAGTCAGCGTCCGGTTCTTTTGCAGCGGCAGCGTGCGTTGCAGCGTAAAACCGACGCTCTCCGCTTCCACGTGGCTGGTAGCGAGCGGCAACTCGAAGCCCAGGTAGAAGTTGCCCGCGACGACCGGCGTGCCCTTGCGTTCGCTACCGGTCTGCGCGCCGACAACGCGCGCCTGCAGCAATGAAACGACGGCAATGGCTTCGGCCTGGCGCAGGGCCGTCACGTTCAGCAGCATGCGCAGATATCGCGCGCCGTCGCGCTGCTCTACGCTCCATTGCGTCGCGAGGCGTCCCTGGGCGTCGCCCAGTGTGACGCTCACGCGCCGGCCCGCGACGCGTTCGGCCAGGCGCGATGCGTGGGGGTTGGCCGCGAGCGCGTCTTCCCGTAACGGTGCAAGCACGCGCATGCCGGCCGGGCCGAGTGTGGTGCCGTCCGCGAAAGTCAACGCAAACGGCGCGACGATGGGCAGTACGCGTGCCCCAGCGCAATCGACGAGTGAGCAGTGAGTGAGGTGTTCATCCTCGAGTGCCCAGCGCAATGCAACGGCATCGTTCCCGAACGAGCAGACATCGCCCTGTTTCCGGAATTCGGGCATGCAGGCTTGCGTAGAAATTCGATCGTCGGCACGCATGGGCAACCTGTCTCGGGCGCGAACAACCTCAATAGGGTAATGGCAACGGCACAAACGTGTAATGACCCTAAAGCTGCGGCCCCACGCAAACGGCAATTGAGGGCCGCGCGATTCCCTTATGGGAACCTTAAGCCCGACATTTTTCGCGCAGCTTTACCAGCGGTTACACGATTGACAAATCTGCGCATCCCGTTCGTAAGCTCAGCGACTAGAATCCGCTTCCATCGCAACCGCGTCCGTTGACTGGAATAGAGATCATCATGAATCGCCTGACGTTTTATCTCCTCGCAGGACTCGCAGGGACGTGTGTCAGCACAGCGGCATCCGCCCATGCCGATATCGGCGTCTATCTCGGCGTTCCCGGTCCGGTCTATGCCGCGCCCGAGCCCGTGTACGAGGCGCCGCCGCCTGTCGTTTATGCAGCGCCGCCCGCTGCGGTCTACGAGCCGGCCCCCGCTTACGGCTACTACCGCTATGACCACGACGAAGACGAACACCACGGGCACGACCACGGCCGTCATCGCGGCTGGGAACATCACCACGGCGACGACGATTGACCGGCGCCCGCGACTTATATCGTTGCGCGCGCAACCTCATGCGCGCGCCTGCCTCCCTTCAAGTGCAAGTCCCGCGCCCCTCCCCGCGACAACCGTCCTGTTCGGCTAGCCCCTCAAAGTTGTCTAGCCAATAAGTACTTACAACGCGCACTCCACCTGCCTCCTGCCCCACCTCTCCGTGTGCAACGCTCACATGTCAGCGCGTTTACACCTTCGCCAGCAAAAACCCTAGTTGTCTCATTATGTGAGAGCCGTTATCTTGTCTATACAACACGGCTGACGTGACAGCCCGCTGTTGACCATGCCGCCATCCGTCGTGGCGGCGTCGAAAAAGATACTGGAGACTCCACGTCAATGAAGAAGTTTGCCCTGTGCATCGCGATGCTCGCCGTCGCCACCTCCGTCTGTGCGAAGGACTGGACCACGGTCCGCTTTGGCGTGGATGCAAGTTATCCGCCGTTCGAATCGAAGAGCACGGACGGCAAGCTGGTCGGCTTCGACATCGACGTCGGCAACGAAATCTGCAAGCGCATCAACGCGAAGTGCGTTTGGGTCGAAAGCGAATTCGACGGCATGATTCCGGCGCTCAAGGCGAAGAAGTTCGACGCCGTGCTCTCCTCGATGTCGATGACGCCGCAGCGCGAAGCGCAAATCGCATTCTCGTCGAAGGTCTTCCACACGCCTAGCCGTCTCGTCGCGAAGAAGGGCTCGAGCCTCCAGCCCACGGCCGATTCGTTGAAGGGCAAGACGGTCGGCGTCGAGCAGGGAACGACCCAGGAAGCCTACGCAAAAGCCAATTGGGCGCCGAACGGTGTGAAGATCGTGCCTTACCAGGATCAGGACCAGGTCTATGCGGACCTGCTCTCGGGCCGCCTCGACGCCGCGCTGCAAGACGCCGTGCAGGCCGACCTGAGCTTCCTGAAGACTCCGCGCGGCGCAGGCTTCGCGTTCACGAACGGCGAACTGAGCGATCCCAGCGGCATCCTCGGCAACGGCGCCGCCATCGGCTTGCGCAAGGACGACGCCGACCTGAAGGTGAAGATCGACAAGGCGCTCGCGGACATGCTCAAGGACGGGACGTACAAGAAGATCGAATCGCGCTACTTTGCGTTCGACGTGTACGGTTCCTGAGCCTGACCGGAGCACGATATTAGCGACAAAGGCGCGGGCACTCCCGCGCCTTTTGCCCTTTTCGCCGCTGGAACCTCTCCCCGCACCCACACCATCATGCAGATCCAGACCCATCCGCTCATCTCGCCGGCGCTCGGCACCGCGCGGCACCTCACGAGCTTCCACTACGGCCCCACCGGCGCACAGAAGATCTATATCCAGTCGTCGCTGCATGCCGACGAACTGCCGGGCATGCTGGTCGCCTGGGCGCTGCGCCAACGCCTTGCCGCGCTCGAAGCCGCAGGCAAGCTGCGCGGCGAGGTCGTCGTCGTGCCCGTGCCCAATCCCATCGGCCTCAATCAACGCCTGCTCGGTCAGCTGCTCGGCCGTTTTGAAAGCGGCACCGCGGCCAACTTCAACCGCCACTTCCACGATCTCGCCGAACTCGTGCTCCCGCGTGTCGGCCCTCGACTGAGCGGCGACGCGCAGCAGAACGTGGCCGCCGTGCGCGCTGCGATGCGAGAGGCGCTTGACGAACAGGCGCCCACCACCGAACTCGGCTCGCAGCGTCTAGCGCTTCAGCGCCTTTCGTATGACGCCGATGTCGTGCTCGACCTGCATTGCGACTTCGAAGGCGCAATGCATCTCTACACCAACCCCGACCTGTGGGCCGATGTCGAGCCGCTCGCGCGCTATCTCGAAGCGAAAGCCTCGCTCTTCGCGCTCAATTCGGACGGCAACCCCTTCGACGAAATTCACAGCTTCTGCTGGTCCGCGTTGCGCGAGCGCTACGGCGACCGCTTTCCGATTCCCAACGGCGCGGTTTCGGTGACGATCGAGCTGCGCGGCCAGGCAGACGTGAGCTACGACTTCGCCGAACGCGACGCGAACGCGATCATCAATTACCTCACGCATCGTGGTGTGATCGAAGGCACGCCCGCGCCGCTGCCTGCGCTCGAATACGCGGCCACACCGTTCGCGGGCACCGAAGCGCTCATCGCGCCGGCCTCCGGCGTGCTGGTGTTCCGCACGCCGGTTGGCGTGAGAGTCGAACCGGGCCAGCCGATTGCCGATGTGGTCGATCCGCTGACCGATCACGTCGTCACGATCATGAGCTCCGTGACCGGCATGCTGTACGCACGCCAACGCACGCGCTTCGCCACGGCGGGGATGGAAGTCGCGTGGGTCGCAAGCGCCACGCCGCTGCGCAGCGGCTCTCTGCTGCCCGACTAGGCGATGAAACCGGGCAAATCGCCCGAAATGATGTGGGGTCATGCCCGATAACGGACACGTTCTCCGGCACAGTTCGTTTGGAAACGAAACGATGTGTGACGGGGCGTAACAGCAGGCCGGCAGGCGCGGCGCAAAGGACGATGCCTGCCGCTGCGGCGCAGTGAGGGCGGGAGCAAGCGCTATTTACACTTGCTTTCGATTCTTTACCTATGCGCGCTGAGTTGAAACTTACGATTGTTAGCGCCTGGAACATCGGGCCCCAAGGCGGCCGGAGACCTCCGTTTCCGGCCGCCTTTCTCATTCGTAAACAGGACCAGCGGAATGGCCCACAATAAATGAACAGCTTCGATACCGTCATTCTGGGAGCCCTCACCCAAGTCGATCTGCCGCCACTGCTCAATCACGCGATCCGGGTGATGGTGGGACTCTATACGTTCAAGGGATATTTCCTCATCCCGCTCATCTGGTGGATCTGGTTCCAGCCGAGCGAGCGGCGCGAGTGGCGGCGCGAGATGATGATCGCCACGGTGGCCAGCGGCCTGATCGCGCTCGCAGTGGGACGCCTCCTCGCGCGTTTTCTGCCGTTCCGGCAACGGCCGCTTTTCAATCCCGATCTGCATCTGCATTTCGCCTCGTCGTCGCTGCGGGCGGCCGGGCTAACCGACTTCAGTTCGTTTCCGAGCGATCACGCCATGCTGTGGGTGGCGATTGCAATGGGGATCTTGCTGGTATGGCGTGTGGTCGGCGCGCTGGTGATGTTATATGTTGTGCTAATCATCTGCTTGCCGCGTGCGTATCTGGGCTATCACTACCCCACGGATTTGATCGCGGGCGGCGCCATCGGCGTGGTGATCACCTGGCTGATGACGCGCGATGCAGTCAGGAAGCGGACCGCCGAGCCCGCTCTGCGCCTGATGGTGCGCTTTCCCGGGGCGGCTGCCGCATTCACGTTTCTCGTGTGTTTCGAACTGGTCACGCAATTCGACGATCTGCTGAGGCTCGCCCACTCCGTGGTGCACGGAATGATCTGAAAACCGGCGCGGCCGGCGTCTTCGGTACGCCGCCCGCGCGGCTTCACACTGCGCCCGGATTGACGTACGCCGTCTTGACCGTGGTGTAGAACTCGCGGGCATAGCTGCCTTGCTCGCGCGGGCCGTAGCTCGAACCCTTGCGGCCGCCGAACGGAACGTGATAATCCACGCCCGCCGTTGCGGTGTTCACCATGACCATGCCGGCCTGAACGTGGCGGCGGAAGTGGTTGGCATAACTGAGCGAAGTCGTGCAGATACCGGCCGACAACCCGAACTCCGTGTCGTTCGCCACGGCGAGCGCCTCGTGATAGTCCTTCACCTTGATGACCGAGGCCACCGGGCCGAACACTTCTTCGCGGTTGATGCGCATTTGCGCAGTCGTGCCGGTGATCAGCGCGGGGGCAAGGAAATAGCCGCGCGTGGCGCCTTCCACGCGCTCGCCGCCGTACACCTCGCCGCCCTCTTCACGCGCAATCGCAATGTAGCGCTCGTCCTGCTGAAGCTGCTTGTCGTCCACCACCGGCCCGATTTGCGTGCCGTCCGCCAGCGCGTCGCCCGTCTTCAGCGCTTTCATGCGGGTCTTCATCGCTTCGATGAAACGGTCGTGAATGCCTTCGGTCACGATGAGGCGGCTCGACGCCGTGCAGCGCTGCCCCGTCGAGAAGAAGGCGCCGTTGATGCAGGCTTCCACGGCGACGTCGAGATTGGCGTCGTCGAGCACCACCATGGGATTCTTGCCGCCCATCTCCAGCTGGAACTTCTTGCCCGTTGCAAAGCACTTCGCGCCGATCGCGCGGCCCGTCGCGACCGAACCCGTGAAACTCACGGCATCGACATCGGCAGAGCTGACGATCGCCTCGCCCACCACCGAGCCGCGCCCCATCACGAGGTTGATGACGCCGGCCGGCGCGCCCGCTTCCGCAATGATCTTCACGAGTTCCCACGTGCTGGCCGGCACGAGGTCGGCGGGCTTGATGACGACCGTGTTGCCATAGGCCAGCGCGGGCGCGATCTTCCAGGCGGGAATGGCGATCGGAAAGTTCCAGGGCGTAATGAGCCCGATCACCCCGATCGGCTCGCGCGTCACCTCGACGGTCATGCCGGGCCGCACCGAAGGCACGATCTCGCCGCCAAGGCGCAGCGCCTCGCCGGCGAAGAACTTGAAGATCTGCGCGGCGCGGCCCACCTCGCCGATGGCCTCGGGCAGCGTCTTGCCCTCTTCGCGCGCGAGCAGGCGGCCCAACTCGGCCTTTCGCGCGAGAATGACGCTGCCCACCTGGTCGAGCAAATCGAAGCGTTGCTGCGGCGTGGAGAGCGACCACTGCGCAAAGGCCTTGCGCGCGGCGGCGATGGCGTCGCGCGTCTGCGCGTCGTCTGCCTGCGCGAACTCGCCGATCGCGTCGTCGAGATTGGAGGGATTGATGTTGGTGGATGCCGTGGCGCCGCGCACCCACTGGCCGCCGATGTAATTGTCGAACTGGTTCATGTCGCGTTTCCCGATTCAGTGGCTCACAGCAATCCGCGCGCAGCCAGATTGCGATAGAGCGCGCGTACGCCGAAGGTCCACGGCGCGAGTTCCGTGCTCAATTGCACGGTGTTGACCAGCGCGCCGAGCTCCGGCGCGGAGATGGTGACCTTGTCGCCCAGGTGGTGCGTAAAGCCTCCGCCTTGCGTGTCGCGATCCTTGATCGGCGAGAACATGGTGCCGAGAAAGAGCATGAAGCCATCGGGATACTGGTGATGCGGGCCCCACGTCTGCGTCACGAGATCGGCCGGGTCGCGGCTGATTTCGCTCATGTGGCTGATGCCTTCCAGTACGAAGTCATCGTCCGTGCCTTCCACACGCAGCGCGACGCTCGTCTTGCGCACCGTGTCGAGGCTGAACGACTCGTCGAACAGGCGCACGAACGGCCCGATCGCGCACGAGGCGTTGTTGTCCTTGCACTTGCCGAGCAGCAGCGCCGAGCGGCCTTCGATGTCGCGCAGGTTGACGTCGTTGCCGAGCGTCGCGCCGACGATCTCGCCGCGGCTGTTCACGGCCAGCACGATTTCCGGCTCGGGGTTGTTCCAGACCGAAGCGGCCAGCAAGCCGACAGCCGCGCCAAAGCCCACCGCCGACATGGGCTGCGACTTCGAAAACACTTCCGCGTCGGGCCCGATGCCCACTTCCATGTACTGGGACCACGCGCCGCGCCGCTCGAGTTCCGCCTTGAGCTTCATCGCTTCTTGCGAGCCCGGCTTGATCTTCGAGAGATCCGTGCCGATCGTGGCCGCGATGGTTTCGCGAACCTCCTGCGCTTTCGCGGGATCGCCACCCGCCTGCTCCTCGATCACGCGCTCGATCAGGCTCACCGCGAACGTCACGCCGCATGCCTTGATGGCCTGAACATCATTAGGCGCGAGCAGACGCAGCGCGGGCTCCCCGCCGCCGGGCAGATTCGCTTCGATCAGTTGCTCCACCGGGCCGAGCGATTCGCCGCTCACCGTGCGCGCAAATTGCGCGAGGTCCTCGCGGTCGAACAGATCCGCGGTGGTCGGCGCGCTGCCCGTGATATCGATGACTTCGCCGTTGCGCACGAGCACGATGGAGGGGCCTTCATGCTCGCCTGCCTTGCGCCACACGCGGCCAACGAGCAGCGCCTGCCCGACATCGCCGGGAAGCCAGTTTGCGGGAGTGTTCGAGGTCATGGTGCGTCCAGTTTGGTGTCCGAGGGTTAGTGCGAATGGCGCGGGTTGCCGCGCTCGGCGATGACTTTCAGATAGAGCGTGGCAGGTTCCAGGCATCCGCCCGTGGACAACTGTCCCACCGTCTTGCGGTAAAGCTCCTGCCAGGGCGTCTGGGCAGGCGGAACCTCGAAGTGCGCCGTTTCGCGGCGCCGCGCCAGCTCGGCTTCGTCGACCAGCACGTTCACGCTGCGCGCATTCAGGTCCACGCGAATGCGGTCGCCCGTTTGCAGCAGCGCGAGGCCGCCGCCCACCGCCGCCTCGGGCGACATGTTCAGGATCGACGGGCTCGCCGACGTACCGCTCTGGCGGCCATCGCCCAGCGTGGGCAGCGACGTGATGCCCTGGCGCACCAGTTCCGCCGGCGGCGCCATGTTCACCACTTCGGCGCTGCCCGGATAGCCCACCGTGCCCGTGCCGCGAATCACGAGAATGCAGCGCTGGTCGATTTCGAGCGACGGGTCGTTGATGCGCGCGTGGTAGTCCTCGGGACCGTCGAACACGATCGCGCGAGCCTCGAAGGTATTTTCCGCGCCCGGCTCGCTCAGATAGGTTTGCCTAAAGGCGTCGCCGACCACCGACATCTTCATGATCGCGCTGTCGAAGAAGTTGCCCGAGAGCACCATGAAGCCTGCGCCGTGCTTGAGCGGGTCATCGGTTGTCCTGATGACTTCGCGATCGGGCTCGGGCGTGCTGTCGGCGATGGCGCCGATGGTGCGACCCGATACCGTGAGGCATTCGCGGTGCACGAGGCCCGCGCGATCGAGTTCGCGCAGCACGCCGGGCACGCCGCCCGCGCGGTGGAAGCTCTCGCCCAGATACTCGCCTGCCGGCATGCAGTTCACGATGAGCGGCACCTGTTCGCCAACGCGTTGCCAGTCTTCGAGGCTCAGCTCGATGCCCATGTGCCGCGCGATCGCAATCAGGTGCGGCGGGCAGTTGGTGGACGCACCCAGCGCGGAGGCCACGACGATGGCATTCTCGAACGCCTCTTTCGTCATGATGCGCGAAGGCCGCATGTCGTAGCGCACGAGGTCGACAATGCGCTTGCCCGTCGCGTACGCCATCTGCCCGCGCTCGCGGTAAGCGGCCGGAATGCTGGCGCAGCCGGGCAGCGACATGCCCAGCGCTTCGGCGAGGCTGTTCATCGACAGCGCCGTGCCCATGGTGTTGCAGTGGCCGATGGAGGGCGACGAAGCCGTGGTGAGCTCCATGAAACCCTCGTAGTCGATCTCGCCGGCCGCCAGCAGATTGCGCGCATGCCAGATGACCGTGCCCGAACCGACACGCTGGCCGTTATGCCAGCCGTCGAGCATCGGGCCGCCCGACAGCACGATGGCGGGCATATCGACCGTTGCCGCGGCCATCAGGCAAGCGGGCGTGGTCTTGTCGCAGCCCGTCGTCAGCACGACGCCATCGAGCGGGAAACCGTGAAGAATTTCGACCAGACCCAGATAGGCCAGATTGCGGTCGAGTGCCGCCGTGGGCCGGCGGCTCTGCTCGGCCAGCGGATGCACCGGGAATTCCATCGGGATGCCGCCCGCGTCGCGAATGCCCGCCTTCGTGCGCGCCGCCAGCTCGATATGGTGACGGTTGCAGGGGGCGAGATCGCTCCCCGTTTGCGCAATGCCGATGATGGGGCGGCCCGATTGCAGTTCTTCCCGGGTCAGACCGTAGTTCATGAAGCGCTCGACATAGAGCGCGGTCATGTCCGCATGGGCCGGGTCGTCGAACCATTCCTGGCTGCGCAGGCGCCGTGCGTTGGGCTGGGTCATATCACTCACTTGCTGGTTCCTTGTCTCGACGATGTGGCGGGCAGGTCCACGCCATTTGTTATCGGTAACATTTGTGGATATTAGCACTTTGCGCTCGCCCTGTGCACCAGGTGAGACCACGCGTTTTCCCGACCTCGGCGCCGGCCTCCGACTTGCCGTGGCGCCTCGTCTCATGCTAATTTAGCGCCCGCTGTGTTACCGATAACAAAGCAGCGCGCTGTTCACAGCCAGCGCCGAGATCCAGCAAACACACCACGAAGCTCGTGGAATCGCCTCCCCACCAGCGGGACCATTCAAAGGCACATGTGAAAGGAGACACATCCCATGCCAACCCTGACCCAGATTGCGGACTCGCCGGCCGCCGTCAACCAGGCCGAAGAACTGCTGTACCGCAAGGTACTGAAGCGCATCCTGCCGCTTCTGCTTCTGTGCTACGTCGTCGCCTACCTCGACCGCGTGAACGTCGGCTTTGCCAAGCTGCAGATGCTCGATTCGCTCGGCCTGAGCGATAGCATCTACGCCGTGGGCGCAAGCATTTTCTTCTGGGGATACTTCCTCTTCGAGATGCCGAGCAACCTGCTCCTGCATCGCTATGGCGCGCGTTTCTGGATTGCGCGCATCATGGTGACGTGGGGTATCGTGTCTTCGTCGCTGGCCTTTATCGCGCCGCTCGCGAGTTTCTTCCACGTGCAAAGCTCGACGATGTTCTACATCCTGCGGTTTCTGCTCGGCGTCTGTGAAGCGGGCTTTTTCCCCGGCATCATTCTTTACCTGAACTACTGGTTTCCGGCGCGTCGCCAGAGCGTCGCGATGTCGGGGTTCCTGATCGCCATTCCGGTGAGCCTCACGCTCGGCGGGATTCTCTCGGGGTGGCTCATGGAAAACACGCATGGCCTGTTCGGCCTGGGCGGCTGGCAGTGGATGCTGTTGCTCGAAGGCATTCCTTCGATTCTCGTCGCCTTCGTGGTGCTGTTGCGCATGGGAGACGGCATTCAGTCGGCGAAATGGCTGAGCGCCGCCGAGAAAGCCGTGCTTCAAAAGAATCTCGAACAGGAAAGCGCGAAGAAAACGCATAGCGCCGTGGCGGCGCTGAAAAGCCCGCGCGTCTGGCTGCTGACGTTCATCCTGCTCACCTTCAATACCGGCTTCTATGGTTTGGCGTTCTGGCTGCCTTCCATCATCAAGGCTTCTGGCGTGAAGAGCACGTTCAATATCGGCTTGCTAACCGCCATTCCCTATCTCAGCGCCGTCGTCGCCATGATCTGGAATGCGGCGCACTCGCGCAAGACGGGCGAGCGCCGGCTGCATGCGGCCATTCCGGCCTGTATCGGCGGCGTCGGCCTGATTCTGAGCGCACTCTTCGCGCACAACGTGCCGCTCTCGATCGTATTCCTGACTATCTCCACCTGCGCGATTCTCGGGCTCATGCCGATTTACTGGACGTTCCCCGGGCAGATTCTCTCCGGCACGGCCGCGGCGGCGGGGATTGCGCTCATCAACTCGGTCGGCAACCTGTCCGGCTTCACGGGCTCCATGATCACCAGCGTGGCGAAGGACCTGACCGGCGACATCAACAACGGCACCTATGCGCTGGGCGCGTGTCTGCTGGTGAGCTGCGTTCTGATTCTGTCGATTCCGAAAAGCATGCTGAACCGGGACCTGGTGGAAGAGAACTGAGCGCTATGCGAATCGGCTAAATCGTCCGTTGCGAAGGCCACCTTTTGGGTGAGCCTTCCTTACACGATCCCGTTTTGAAAATTGCGTCGGCCTTGCGCCGGCGCTTTTTTTTGCCTTCGCGGTCCAGCGAGCACGGGCACTCGTCCTGCCCGAGGCCCCCAGCGCCCGCACATAAAGCGTTCAAAAAAAAACAGTTGGAATTGTCTCAAGAATTGCAGCACGCTGCCGATAAGACGTGAACACTGTTTTCCGCCCGACACACTGCCATCGGGCCACTATCGAGCAACGGAGACGCTGTGATTCGAACCTGCCTTGGGGGCCTGCTGCTGGCGCTCGGTTGCATTGGCACCGCGGTTGCCGCGGGCCCCGACTGCTCGCGCTCATTTACGCTCGCCTTACACGATCATGGGCTGCTCTACTCCGTCGACACGGACACGGGCATCGACAAGGACTTCGCCGACGCCCTGGCGCGGCGCAGCGGCTGCCAGCTCCGCGTGAGCCTGATGTCGCGCGCGCGCATCTGGAAACTGATCGAATCGGGCGCGCTCGATTTCAGTCTTTCGGGCATTGCCAACGAAGAGCGCAATCAATACGCGGACTTTGCCTGGTACTTCAGCAACAAGTACTATCTGCTGGTTCGCAAGGATTCGGGCATCCATCAACTGGCCGATTTCGAGCACAACGACAAGTTTCAGCTCGGCGTGATTCGCAGCTTCCGCTACAGCGAGTCGGCCAACCGACTGGTCGATTCGCTCTCTGCCGAGAACCGCGTGAGTCAGGCCGGGGGTCTCGAGCCGCTTTACCAGGCGCTGATCCTTGGCCGCATTCAGGGAATGATCATCGAGCCGTTCGATTATCCCGCCATCGATGAAGCGAAGATTCGGAGCGTGACCAATATCGTGGAGTTCGACGATCCACCCATTCCGCATGGACTCATCATGTCGAAGAAGGCGCTCTCGCCCGAGGAGCGGGACAAGTGGCGCGCCCTCGTCAACGAAATGATCGCCGACGGCACGGTGCGGCGCATCTTCACGAAGTATTTCAAGCCTGACCTCGCCGACTCGATGGTCCCCTTCTAGACGCCGCCATGACCCGGACGCGCCTCATTCTGCTCCCGCTACTGGTTCTCGCCGCCGCGCTCGGCGTGACCTGGGTGCTCTGGAACCACGAGCGGGAAGCGGCCCGCCACGAACTGCTCACCCAGTTCGACTTCTCGCTCGGCGACGTCGTGAGCCGCATCGAACAGCGCATGGGCACGTACGAACTGCTGCTGCGCGGCGTGCAGAGCCTGTTCGCCGCCAGCGGCGAGGTCGATCGCGACGCGTTCCGGGCTTACGTCAATACGCTCAATCTCGACGCCAACTTTTCCGGCATCCAGGCCATCGGCATCGTCGCGTGGGTGCCGCAAACGCAAAAGGCCGCGCATATTACGTCCATGCAGCAGCGCGGCTTGCCACGCTACTCGATCGAGCCCGATGGTCCGCGCGCGAATTATGCCCCCATCATTCAGCGCGAGCCGTATATCGGCGCCAATCGCGCGGAGCCCGGTTTCGACGCCTGGGCCGACCCGGTGCGCCGGCGCGCCATGGAGCAGGCGCGCGACACCGGCATGGCGACCATCTCCGGCAAGGTGCGCCTCTCGGTCGACACCGATCCCGGCGCCGACCCCGGCTTCGTGATGTACATGCCGGTCTACGCACGCGGCCCGGCGCCGGAAAACGCCACCGAACGCCAGGCGCAGCTGGTTGGCTGGGTCTACGCGTCCTTTCGCATGCACGACGTCATTGCCAGCCTTTACGGCGAGGAACCGCCCGGCCTCTCGGTCTCCATCTACGACGGCGTGGAATCGTCGCCGGACGCGTTGCTCTACCGAACGTCGGGCGCCGCGGCCCATCGCCTGCCAAGCGATCTTTCGGCAACCGAATATCTCGTCGTCTGCGGACACGACTGGATGCTCAAACTGATGGCGCGCGACGGCTTCAAAGCGCGCTTCGGCCGCGACGCGGCAACGCTCATTGCGATCACCGGCACGGGCCTGAGCCTGCTGCTCGCGCTGCTCACGCGCCTCATGATGACGGGCCGCAGCCGCGCGATACGGCTGGCCTCGTCGATGACGAAGGAACTGCGCGAAAACGAGGAAAAATTCCGCGCCATTGCGGACTGCACCGTCAACTGGGAAATCTGGTGGTCGCCGGAAGGCAAGCCGCGCTGGATCAACTCGGCGGTAGAGCAGTACATCGGCTATACCGTCGACGAGTGCATGGCCATGAGCGACTTCGCCTGCACCGTGATTTATCCGGGCGACGCCTCCTACGTCGCGCCCGAGTTCCGCGGCGCGCAACTGGGTTCGCGTGGCGACAATCTGGAATTTCGCTGCGTGCGCAAGGACGGCTCGCTCATGTGGCTCTGCGCGTCGTGGGTGCCGATTACCGACTCCAGGGGCGATTTCATCGGTTTTCGCACGAGCGGGCGCGACATCACCGAGCGCAAGATCGCCGACCAGCGCATCAAGGAGCTGGCCTTCTACGACGCGCTCACCGGCCTGCCCAATCGCACGCTGCTGCTCGACAACCTGAAGGACGCCCTCACCGACAGCGCGAGGAACGGTACGAGCGGCGCCCTGCTGTTCATCGATCTGGATCATTTCAAGACGCTGAACGACACGCTGGGCCACGACAAGGGCGACCTGCTGCTGCAGGAAGTGGCGAAACGCCTGGCGGCGAGCATACCGGCGGGCGACACCGTGGCGCGTGTGGGCGGCGACGAGTTCGTCGTCGTGGTGGGCAATCTGAATCCCGTTCCCTCTGAAGCGGCCCGCCAGGCCGAGGCCCTGGGCGAGCGGATTCTCACCGTGCTCGGGAATCCTTATCGACTCGACGACATCGACTACCGCAGTTCGGCGAGTATTGGCGCAACCGTCTTCAAGGGATTCCAGGCGTCGACGGACGACCTCATGAAACAGGCCGACCTCGCCATGTACAAGTCCAAGGAACGCGGCCGCAACGCGGTGCGCCTCTTCGACCCCGACATGCAGACGGTCGTGGTGGAGCGTGCCGCGCTCGAAGCGGCGCTGCGCGATGCCATCGAAAGCGAACAGTTCGTGCTTCACTACCAGATGCAGATCGAGAGCGGCCGTGTCACCGGCGTCGAGGCGCTGGTGCGCTGGCGTCATCCCCTGCGCGGGCTCGTGTATCCGGCCGACTTCATTCCCGTGGCCGAAGAAACCGGGCTCATCGCCGCGCTGGGCAGCTGGGTGCTACGCGCGGCCTGCACCCAGCTGGCGCGCTGGGCTACGCAGCCCGACACCGGGCATCTGACCATCGCGGTCAACGTCAGCGTGCAACAGCTGCACCAGCCGGACTTCGTGGCAAGCGTGCTGGCCACGCTCAAGCAGACCGGCGCGAGAGCGGACCGGCTGAAGCTCGAGTTGACGGAAAGCGTGCTGGTCGACAACGTGCAGGAGATCATCGAGAAAATGGAAGCGCTGAAGGCGAACGGCATCGTCTTCGCGCTCGACGATTTCGGCATCGGCTATTCGTCGCTTTCGTATTTGAAGCGCCTGCCGCTCGCTCAACTGAAAATCGACCGCTCATTCGTGCGCGATGTCCTCGTCGACCCGAACGATGCGGTAATCGCCCGAACCATCGTGGCGCTTGCGCACAGCCTGGGCCTCGGCGTGATCGCCGAAGGGGTGGAGACCGAGGAGCAACGCGCCTTCCTCGCCTCGGCCGGATGTTACGCCTATCAGGGCTATCTGTTCTGCCGCCCGATTCCTGTCGAGGAGTTCGAGGCGGCATTGCGTGGACTCGAAGCGCCGGAGTGCGTCGCGGAGTAAGCGCGCCCCGCCGCTTGCCGCATCACGCGTCGCCATGCCGGCGCGGCGCGAGCAGGTCGGACATGCCCACGCGATGCAGCATCTCCGCCCGCACGCGGTCCACTACGGCAAAGCCAACGTCCGCGCCGTCCTGGGTCGGGTCCACGTGCACCCGGAACGGCCGCTTGCCGAAGGGGGCATCGACCACACCGACGACCGCCTCGGCCACGAGGCCAACCGAGCAGCAGTTCCGCAGGCGGCACGCCGCCTTACCTCGCGCCGTCGGTGCGCAGATCCACGCCGTTGTGCTGCGAAAATTCCGCCATCTGCGCAACGACCGGGGCGTTGCGCCCGGCGGTCGCACGCATGGACGCGTAGACGGTACGGCCGGCGCTGGCGAGTGCTTCGGCGGCGAGGCGGCCGAAACCGCTCGATGCGCCGGTAACGACAATGACCTTCTTCATGATGGGCTCCTTGTTCGCAACGAAACGCTTGATCAGGACATCAAACAATGCCGCCGTTCACGCGGATCGTTTGACCGTCGATCCAGCCTGCGCCGTTGCCGACGAGGAACGAGACCACCTTGGCGATGTCGTCCGCCTGGCCGAGCCGCTCGAGCGGCGGCATCTTCGCAAGGCGCTCGATCTGCTCGGGGGTCTTGTCCTTGAGGAACAGTTCGGTTGCGGTAGGTCCGGGGGCGACCGCATTCACTGTGATATTGCGGCCGCGCAGTTCCTTGGCGAAGATGTTGGTCATCGTTTCCACGGCGGCCTTGGTGGCGGCGTACACGGAATAGCCCGGCAGCGCGAGCGCCTGGATGCTGCTCGAGAAATTGACGATGCGTCCGCCTTCGCGCAGCTTCTTCGCGGCGATGCGCTGCGTATTGAAGGTGCCCTTGAGATTGATCGCGACGAGGCGGTCGAACAGGGCGTCGTCGGTATCGGCCAGGTTGACGAGGCCCGGCTGCATGATGCCCGCGTTGTTCACCACGATATCCACGCCGCCGAAGAGCGTAATGGCCTGGTCGAACATCGCGGCCACCTGGGCGGGCACAGCCACGTCTGCCTGAATCGCCGCGGCGCGACCGCCCGCGGTTTTGATTTCCTCCACGACCGCGTTGGCGTCCGCCGCGCGGCCGGCGTAGTTGACGACGACTGCGATGCCTTCGCCCGCGAGGCGTCTGGCGATCGATGCGCCGATCCCGCGGGAAGCGCCGGTAACGATCGCGACTGTGCTGGTGTTGGCTTGCGTGCTCATGGTGACTCTCCGTGCCGGTTGGGTTGGTGATGCAACGTGATGCGATGGGTGCATCTTCCCGCCAGCCGACGCTCCACGGTAGCTGCATAACCAGAATATCGGTTATGCTTCCCGCGTATGACCATCTTCAACGACCTGAGCCTGCTGCAGGCCTTCGTTGCCATCGTGGAGAGCGGCAGCATCTCCGCGGCGGCGCGCAAGCTGAACCTGAGCCAGCCCACGCTGAGCCGCCAGTTGCGTTCGCTCGAAGATCAATGCGGCGCGGCGCTGCTGCGGCGCGACACGCACCGCATGAGCCTCACGGAAACCGGCCACCAGTTCCTTGCCGACGCCCAGGCGCTGCTCGCGCTAGCCGAGGAATCCGCGCAGCGCATGCGGCGCGACCAGAGCGCGCTGAGCGGCAATATCCGCGTGTTCTCCACGATCGACTTCGGCCAGTCCGTGGTGAGCCGCATGATCAGCAGCTTTATCCAGGCGCACCCGGCTGTGAGAATGGAGCTGGCCTATTCGAACCGCCCGCTGCACATGATCGAAGAGGGCTGCGACGCCGGTATCGTCGCCGGGGCGCTCACTGACGATCGCGTCGTGGCGCGCTCGCTGGGCGAGATCCGCCGCTATCCGGTTGCCTCGCCCGCCTTCCTCAAGGATCACAAGTTCGCCAGCAAGCCGGCAAGTCTCCAGGCCTTACCGTGGATCGCACTTTCGAGCCGGCAATTCGGCGGTGCGAGGGATGTCACGCTGTATTCGGGCGCAACGACGCATACGTTGCAGATCGATCCCGTGATGATTTCGGAAGGGGTGACGAGCATGCGCGAGGCCGCGCGCATGGGGCTGGGCCTGGCCGTGTTGCCGGAATGGCTGATCGAGGAGGATCTGGTGTCGGGACGTCTCGTGCGCGTCCTGCCGAAATGGCAGGCGAAACCGCTCGCCGCGCAAATTGTGTATCCCGTGCAAAGGCGGCTGCCGCTGCGCGTGCAGGCATTGATCGAATTCGCGACGGAATATATGGCGACGGTTTTGAAGCCGCGATAACGCTTGACCGAAGCCGTGTCGCGTTACATCGACGATTCGAGCATGGCGCGGTAATCGTTTTCGGAAGCCTCGCGCGGATTGGTCTTGTGGCTGTGATCCTTGAGCGCGCCCTTGATGATCTCGGGGAACAGATCAGCGCTCACGCCAAGCTGCGCGAGGCCCGTCGGCAGGCCAAGGCGCTCGGTCATCGTGCGCACGGCGGGCGCCACTTCGGCGCCGCTGTCCAGCCCCATTGCCGTCGCCAGGCGGTCGAGCTTGCCTTCCTCTCGCACCGAAGGCGCTTCCTCGTTGAACCGCAGCACCGCCGGCAGAAAGATGGCGTTCAGCGTGCCATGATGCAGACGCGGGTTGATGCCGCCTAGCGAATGGCTCAGGCTGTGCACGCAACCCAGACCCTTCTGGAACGCAAGCGCGCCCTGCATCGATGCGCTCATCATGTTCAGCCGCGCCACGCGGTCGCCGCCATCGCGCGTCGCGCGCTCGATATGACGCCACGCGCGCCACAATCCATCCAGCGCAATGCCGTCCGCGGGCGGATTGAAGGCGGGCGCGAGGAAGGTCTCCATGCAATGCGCGATGGCATCCATGCCCGTCGCCGCCGTCAAACCGGGCGGCAAGCCCAGCGTCAGTTCGGGATCGCAAGTCGCCACACGCGGCACCACGTAAGGCGAGATCACGCCGACCTTGCGGCCGTCGTGGAGAATCAGAATGGCGCCACGCCCCACTTCGCTGCCGGTGCCCGCGGTCGTCGGCACGGCGATCACCGGGGCCGTCTTCGCCGTGATGTTCGCCGCGCCGCCTTCGATCACGGCGAAGCGCTGCAGCGGTCCTTCGTGCGTCGCGCAAACGGCGACGCCTTTGGCGAGGTCGATTGCCGAACCGCCGCCGACGGCGACGATGCCGTCGCACTCGCCCGCACGGTAGGCCGCTACGGCCTCGCGCACCGCCGCTTCGTTCGGATTGGACGGGGTGCCGTCGTAGATCGTTGCGGGCGCAACGCCTGGCAGCAGCGCGCCAAGCACGCTATCGAGGACCCCCGCCGCACGCACGCCCTTGTCCGTGACGATCAACGGCCGGCTGATGCCCACACGTTCGCATTCGTTCTTGAGCAAACGAATGGCGCCAAAATCGAACTGGATCTGCGTGACGTAGTTGATGAGGGACATAGGATTGAGCTTCAGTTATAGCGAATTCGACCGTTGCGAAAACAAGCGCTGATCGCTGCAATTCGATTACCGCATTTCAGCCGCATAGTGCTATTGTTTTGGGCCAGTATAGTGAGACGCCCATCACGCGGTAATTGAGAAGATTTGATACAGCTATAACTTTTCCTCAACCCCATGACCCCGTCGCTCAATTCGATCATCTCCCGCCTCCATGTGAAACAGCTCCGGCTTTTGATCGCGCTCGGCGATCACGGCTCACTGCTGAAGGCCGCACAACAGGTCGCACTCACGCAGCCCGGCGCCAGCAAGGCATTGCAGGAAATCGAAACGACGTTTGGCACCGCGCTCTTCAATCGCACCAATCGAGGTCTCGATCCCACCGAGGCCGGACACTGCGCGATCCGCTACGCGCGCCTGATCCACACCGATCTCACGCATTTGCGCGAGGAGCTTGTCGGACTCTCGCGCGGCCGTGGCGGACGCATAGCGGTTGGGGTCATCATGGGCGCGGTGCCGCTGCTGACCGATGCGATTTCCACGCTGATCGCGGCGCATCCGGAAATGTCGGTTGAAATCGTCGAAGACACGAGCACTGCGCTCCTGAGCCAGATCGATGCGGGCAGGCTCGATCTTGCGATCTGCCGCACCACGGTCAGCCAGACGCCGCAGCACTACGAGAGCCTCAAGCTGCAAGACGAAACGCTCGCCGTGATCGCCAACGTGCGGCATCCGCTGCACCGCGCGAAGAAGCTCACGCTCAAGGACATGGAGAAGTACCGCTGGGTGGTCTACCGCGCGAACATGCCGATGCGTCTGCTGCTCGAACGCGAGTTTCGCGAGGCCGAACTGCGCTTTCCCACGCATCTGCTCGAAACGACCTCCGCGTTTGCCACGCTCGCGCTGCTGCAAGGTAATCCGTCGTTCGTCGCGCTGGTGTCCATCGACGTTGCGCAGTTCTTCGCCAGCCAGCAGATGGCCTGCATCCTGCCGCTGCGCCTCGCTTCCCGCAGCGAACCTTATGAGCTGGTCACGCGCCAGGGCGCGCCGCTCGCGCCCGCGGCGCGGCTGCTCATCGATGCGCTGTGCGACAAGCAGGGCATTGAATTCTGAGTGCGTCGCAACCGAACCCGGAGAAACCCTGGCATTGACCTACATCAAATGCCTCCCGCACAATGAACCATATCGTGGACTTAACGTCCATATTGTGGACACAACGAGAGCGACTGATGACGGACAAAACCTACTCCCCCATGACGCCGTATCAGCTTCCGTTCCCCAAGGAAGCGCAGCAGGAAATCGTCATTCCCCACGCCATTCCCACCGACGAGCGCGTGTGGGTGCCCCAGGCCGGGAACGTGTGGTTCCGCCCGCTGTGTCTGAACACGTCACAGGGCTACTGGATGAATTTGCTGCGCGTGCGTAAATCAGGAGTCTTGAGCAGGCATCGGCATCCGCAGGCCGTTCACGGCATGGTGCTCAAGGGCCGCTGGCGCTATCTGGAGCACGACTGGGAAGCGACCGAAGGCAGCTACGTGTTCGAGCCGCCCGGCGAAACGCACACGCTCTACGTACCGGAAGACGTCGAAGAAATGATCACCTACTTCCAGGTCAACGGCGTGATGTTCTATTGCGATCCTTGGGGCAACTACACAGGCTATGAGGACGTGTTCACGAAGATCGACATGTGCCGCAAGCATTACGCGGCGGCAGGTCTTGGCGAGGATTACGTGGATCAGTTCATCCGATGAGCCGTGCCCAATACGATTTCGCGGGGCGCGTAGCCGTCGTGACCGGCGCGGCGGGCGGCATAGGCCGCGCGATCTGCATCGCATTCGCGCGCGGCGGGGCGCGCACCGTCAATTGGGACCGCGTTCCCGGCTCGCTGGACACGCAAGACGCACCCCGTCACATCGAAGTTGACGTCACGCGCCCCGAAACGATCGAAGCGGCGCTGGCAGCGACGCTCGCGGAATTCGGGCGCATCGACTACCTCGTGAACAACGCGGGTTTCGCCGGTTCGACCGTGCCACTCGACGCCTACGATCCCGCCGAATGGCAACGCATTGTCGACGTCAATCTGGTGGGCACCTATCACGTTTGCCGCTTCGTGGTGCCCGCCATGCGCCGCGCGGGTGCGGGGCGCATCGTCAATGTGGCTTCGCTCGCGGGCAAGGAGGGCACGCCGAACGCGTCCGCCTACAGCGCGGCGAAGGCCGGCGTGATCTCGCTCACCAAATCGCTTGGCAAGGAACTCGCGCAAACGGGCATTCTCGTCAATGGCATTGCGCCCGCCGCCGTTGAAACGCCGCTGCTCGCGCAGATGTCGCCCGCCCACGTGCAGACGATGATCGACAAAAGCCCGCTCGGGCGGCTCGGCACCGTTGACGAAGTGGCCGACCTCGCGCTATGGCTCTGTTCGGATTCCTGTACGTTCAGCACCGGCGCGATATTCGATCTTTCCGGCGGCCGCGCCACATACTGACGCCCGAACCGCCCGAACCAGAACACACCCACGAAAACAGCCACAAGGAGACGACCCATGATCAAAAAATCGCACCGGCTTAAACGCACACAGACAATAGCTATCGCCTTTCTGACGATAGCGGGCATCGTGAACTATCTGGACCGCAGCACGCTTTCCATCGCCAATCATTCGGTGGCCGAGGAACTGCATCTGAACGCATCGCAAATGGGCTTGCTGCTTTCGGCGTTCTCGCTTGCCTATGCGTTCGCGCAATTGCCGGTGGGCGCGATGCTCGATCGTTTCGGCTCGCGCGTGATGCTCGGGCTTGGCATGCTGGTGTGGTCGGTTGCGCAGGTCACGGGCGGCTTCATTCAAACGCTCAATCATTTTCTGGCGGCGCGCGTGGTGCTGGGCATCGCCGAAGCGCCGCTCTTTCCCGCGGGCGCCAAGGTCATTCATGAATGGTTCGCCGTGCGCGAACGCGGTGCGCCAACCGGTACGTTCGTTTCCTCCTCGACCATCGCACCGATGATCGCACCGCCGCTCCTCACCGTGCTGATGCTCACATTCGGCTGGCGCCCGATGTTCATCATCATGGGCGTGCTGGGTGTGCTCGTCTCGGTCGGCTGGTATGTCGTCTATCGCAACCGCGATCAGGTCACGCTCACGACTGAAGAAACGGCATGGCTCGAAGACGGCGCCACTGAAGCACCGAAAAAGAGCGCGCTGAGCTTCGCCGAATGGGGCACGCTGCTCAAGCAGCGCAACACGTGGGGCATGATCTTCGGCTTCATGGGCGTGATCTACATGGTGTGGCTCTATCTCACCTGGCTGCCCGGCTATCTGGAGAAGGAGCGCCATATCTCCATCGCGCATACGGGCTGGCTCGTCGCCATTCCCTATGTGTTCGGCACGATCGGCATGGCCAGCAGCGGCTTTATTTCCGATTACCTGCTCAAGCGCGGCATGGCGCCCATCCGCAGCCGCAAGTGGCCACTGTGCGTCGGGCTGATCGGCGCGGCGGCGTTCACCGTGCCCGCTGCCTACACGCCGAGCACCGCGCTCGCCATTACCTATGTTTCCGTGGCGATGTTCTTCGTGAACATGTCGAGCGGCGCGGCCTGGGCGCTCGTGAGTGTGGCGGCCCCGCGCCATCTCGTGGCATCGCTCGGCAGCATGCAGAACTTCGGCGGCTATTTCGGCGGCTCGTTTGCGCCGGTCATCACCGGCATCGTGGTCGACCGGACACATTCGTTCGTGAACGCCCTGCTCATTAGCGCAGCGGTGGCGTTTGCCGCCGCGTTCGTCTATCTCTTCGTCGTCAGGGAAGTCGCGCCTGTGGGCGAGCGCCGGGCGGCAGCTACCCAACCCACCTGATTCCTCCCTTCATTCGCACTACGCATCATGACATTCAAGGACAACTTTCTCGCGGGCAAGGTCGCGCTCGTCACGGGCGGCCACTCCGGCATCGGCGCGGCCATTGCCAACCGGCTCGCGCAACTCGGCGCACACACCACGGCCGCCGGACTGCCGCCTCCTGCCGGCAAGCCAGACGTACTCGATACCGGCGTGCAACGCGCCTCGCTCGACGTACGTTCGAGCGAAGACGTGGCGCGACTGGTGAGCGGCTTCGAGCGGCTCGATATCGTCGTGAACTGCGCGGGTGTGATCAGCCGCGGCGACGAGCACCAGATCGAGGCGTTCGAGCGCGTGCTCGACATCAATCTCAACGGCACCATGCGCGTGTGTGCGAGCGCGCGCGAGCTGCTCAAGGCCTCTTCAGGCTGCATCGTCAACACGGCTTCGATGCTGAGCTTTTTCGGCGGCGGCCTCGTGCCCGCCTATAGCGCCAGCAAGGGCGGCGTGGCGCAGCTCACGCGCTCGCTCGCCATTGCCTATGCGCCCGACCATATCCGCGTGAATGCGCTCGCGCCCGGCTGGATCGCGACGCCCCTCACTCAGGCGCTGCAGGATGACAGTGGCCGCTCGCAGGGCATACTCGAGCGCACGCCGATGAAGCGCTGGGGGCAGCCCGAAGAAGTCGCGAACGTGGCCGCGTTTCTCTGCTCGCCCGCCGCTTCGTTCATGACGGGCGCGATCGTGCCCGTGGACGGCGGCTATCTGTGCGCCTGATCCGCTGGAATTGCGGGCATAATGGCGCCACACATGGTGCCCCCAAGCTTGCCGATGTCGACCACTGAATCCCCTCCCTCCTCCCAACCCGGCGACGCCAGGGGCGTTGCCGGCACTGCCGCCTTTTCGAAGTTCATCGCCGTGCTGCAGCTCATCGCCGACGCCAGCGCGCCGCCGAACATCGCGAAGCTCGTGGCCGCGAGCGGTTATCCGCGCCCGACCGTGCATCGCATCGTCGCCGCGCTGCAGGCCGAAGGGCTCGTCGCGGCGGTGGGTGGCGGCAACACGTTCGCGCTCGGGCCGCGTCTCGTGAATCTCGCGAGCCGCAGCTGGGAGCGTTCCGACCTGCGCATCGCCGCCGTCGACGCGCTCATGGAACTGCGCAACACCACCTCGGAAACGGTGCACCTCGCCGTGCCCAGCGACGGCGCCATGGTGTACATCGAAAAGCTCGAAAGTCCGCACGCCGTGCGCATGGCCTCGCGTATCGGCACGCGCGTGGCGCTCACGTCGAGTTCGGTCGGCAAGGCCTGGCTCGCCACGCTCACGCCGGACGAGCGCGAGCCCTTGCTCGCGCAGGCGCCGCGCGTGCGCTTCACCGAGCATACGATGACCGACCTCGGCGCGATCCGCGGCGAGATCGAACTCACGGCGCAACGCGGCTACGCGGAAGACCGCGAAGAAAACGAGCAGTCGATCTGGTGTTTCGGCGCGGCGATTCTCGGCGCCGATGGTCACGCAGTGGGCTGCGTGAGCGTCAGCATGCCGATGTTCCGCCGCCAGCCGGACGCGCAACGCAACTACATCGAACCCCTGCTCGCCGCGTGCCGCACCATCGCCGCGCGGCTTGGGCCGGTTTGCGTGCGATAACTGAACGGCACTACGGCAGCCGGTCTGGCCTACTTCGCCTCTTCCACGCGCCGCTCGTCGGTGTTGCTGGGATATTTCGCCTGCCCGAACCGGATGATCAGCACGCCCAGCGCGATCAGCACGATCGCGCCCGCGGAAGCCAGCAAATGCAGCTCCGTGTTCGCGCCCGCGCGCAAGATGAGATCCCGCGCAATCGACACCATGGCGATGTAGAGCGGGAAGCGCACCGGCAACTGCCCCGCCTTGAGATACTGCCCGACCATGGCGAAGATCTCGAGGTAGAGAAACATCAGCAGCAGGTCGGTCAGCGTCACGCCGTCCGAATGCACCATATGCCAGATCAGCACGCCCATGGCGGCCACGGTGCCAATGCCGATGATCAACAGGCCGAACAGTTCGGCCAGCTCCATGGCGCGCTCGAGGCGCTCCTTGATCGCTCGCTGCAGAGCGTTCTCGTACTTCATCTTCGCGGTTTCCCCATGACACGGTAGGGGGATAGTAGCGCGACAAGATGAAAGTTCGAAAATGCGGAAAAAAATCCGTGCGGGCGCGAGCGCGAAGCGAAATCAGGGCGACGGCGCGGCGGCGCGCAGGTCGTCGAGCACGGCGCGGGCGAATTCGAGTTGTGTGACGAGGGCGGGCGAAGCCGGCCGGATCGGCATACGCGTTTCGTGCGACAGGATCCCGTCGAGCGCCAGCATGGCCTTGATCGCGCTTGGGTTCGGCGCGGCGAACAACAGGCGCAGCACGCCCTTGAAGCGCGCGAATAGCCGGGCCGCCGCCTCGCCATAGCCCGCCTTCACGAGCGCGTGTACATCGCGCAGCAAGTCAGGGCAAACGTGCGCGCTTGCGAGTATGCCACCCGCGGCGCCCGCTTCGAGACACTCCAGAAACGCTTCGTCCGTCCCGCAGAGCAACGAGATGGGCAGTTGCCCCAGCGCCTTGAAGCGCTCGCTCGCGCAAGCCTTGATCGCCACGATATTGTCGATTTCCGCCAGTTCGCGCACCGTTTCGACTTCGATCGGCACGCCTGTCCGATGCGGCACGTCGTAGAGCACCAGCGGCTTCGACGTGGCACGCGCGATCTGCCCGAAGTGCCATGCGAGCCCTGCCTGGTCCGGGCAAACATACGACGGTGGCGGAACGAGAAAGCCCGCCACGTCCCACCTTTCCAGCGTGCGCAGGTCCTGCGCGAACGCACGCGTATCGCTGCCGCCCAGGCCCGCGATCACGGGCACGCGCCCCGCTGCGACCTCCGTGATGGCTTGCAGCACGGTCACGCGCTCCACGTCGTTCAGGAGCGCCGACTCGCCGGTCGTGCTGAGCGCGACGATGCCGGCAACGCCGTCACTCGCGTATTTGTCGGTCAGGAGCTCCAACGCCTCGACATCCACTTCGCCGTCACGCAGCGGCGTCACGATCGGCAACCAGATTCCCTCGAACATATCAGGCCCCCTTGTTGCCGATGCGCGGGCGCAACGCGCCGATCGTAGCCTGCGGCACGCTGCCTATCAGCGTATGCATCGTGAAGTCGATGTCTTCGGGCGCGATATCGAGTTGCACGCGCATGGCGCCGCGCACGAAGGCAGTTTGCGCGACGTAGACGCCGAGCGGCGAATGAAGCAGCGCCGCGAGATGCGCCCGCGCGGCTTCTTCGGTATTTGCGGTCAGCATGACTTCGAGCCAGGCACGCGGGGCCCGCAACGGAACGACCTTTGCAAGCGGGCGCGCACGCGGCGCCACGATCTCGTTACGGGGGATGGGATTTGCGCAAGCCATGAGATGTGAATTGCTATTCGCAGGTTGTGAACACAACTTCAGCGTATTACCGAACGCGTAAAACCGGTGTTAAAAATAGCGGGGCGTCGTGTCTAAATTTCACATGCCCTGTGCGAGTTGGGGATTCAACTCGAGATGCAGCACGACGAGCCAGCGTCGCGGGCACGCGTTGGCAATTTCGAGTTGCGCTTCGGGCGCACCTCCACCGGTTCGCGCAGGTCCAATGAATCCCTGCTTCTTTGCCGCTGCCCACGCGGCGCGCGCATCGGTCACCAGCCAGTTGCTGACGAGCAGGCACGTAATGCAACTGAAGATCACCGTCTCGAAGTCCGAAATGCCCGGATCGATTTGCTGGGTGACGTAGCCGAACGCGGCAGTCAGTATCTGGTCCACGGAAAACGTGAGAAGCGCGAGCTTCAACCAGCCTCGGAAGCGCATCGGCATGATCAACGGGGAAACGCAAAATTGTACGGCGGGTGGCAAAGCATGGAATTCCTCGGGCGGATTCGACGCGCAAGTGTAGGCGTGAGTTTGTTCCTCGCACAAGAAAAAATGCCGTAAACAAACGCCGCATTTACACGCCGGCGGCCAATCTTTTACGGCTTGTTTACGCGCCGTTCGCTACGATCATGCTGATCCGCAATTTCCCGGGCCATTTCGTGTTGAAACTCCTCATTCCCATCATCGACCGGCACGGCGCAGCCGAAGCCGCACGCCACAGCGCGTTTCTTTTCGCCGAACGCGGCATGGTGGAGGTCGAGATCGTGGAGACGATGCAGCAAGCCGCGGTGAGCAACGGCGCCCGCAAGCGCAGGCAACAGCACAGCCGCGACATGCTCCACGCCACCTGCGCGATACTCAAGGACGCAGGCGTGCCGTACCGGCTACGGCACGCACCGGGACCCGCGGAGCGCAGCATTGCAGCATGCGTGGAATGTGGCGGCGCAGATATCGTTCTCGTGGACGCGAGCCATCTCGGCTTTCTGCGCAAATGGATGATGCTCGCAAGACTCAGACGGCTTTGCAGCGTGCCCGTGACCTTGTTGCATTGACGGCGTATCGGTCCCCTTGCATGCGTAACATCTCATCGCCGCTTCGGCGCACATTGAACGCCGCACGCGCCAACAGTACTCAAAAGCGCGCGTTGCTGCGCGTGTGCGCGTTGATTCTGCTGATCAGTCCCATTCTGACTTCGGCGTTCGCATTTTTCGCGTTTTCGAATCATCCCGATTTCGCGCTGGGACTCACGGCATTCTTCTGCTTCATGTGCTGCACGCTGCTTGCGGTCTGGATACGCTCCGATGCGCGCCATGCATGGTCGCGAGCGCGAGAGTCGGGCTTCGTGCAGCCGGCCGCGATTCGCCCTGGCCGTGCAGTGCGCGTAGCGAGCGCCTGCCCTTCGCGGTGGCTCGTCGTGCTGCATGTGGAACTGCACGGAGGCATCGTCGCGGCGCGCTAGCGGCGCCCAGCGTCAACGGGAGATCAACGCGTAGTCATCGCTGCGGGGGAAGCGCATGGCTAGGTGGAGCCCGATCGAGTCTGCCCGAACGCGCGCGAACCGGCATGTTCGGAAACGTCCGTGGGGCACACTACGCTGCCGCGCCGCGCAATGCGGACCACTATATCGTCAGTGTATTGGGCAACCTGGCAACGGAGGCTCGATGCGCGCACAGCGAAAGAGGCAGCATGGCCGCGCACGGCTCACGTCCTCGAGTCAACGCAGCAATGCGAGACTCAGCGCGATACCGGCCGCGTAAGTGCCGAGCGCGCCGAGAAATCGGGCGGGATTGGGTTTCGCCATCGTAGGAAACGCGATCAGCCCGACGACGAGCAGGCATCGGCAGACGGTTGCGGCCTGAAATGATCGTTGCAGGCCGAGACCACGAACTGGCCCCGCTCGTCGCGGCCGATCATGGCTACGCTTGCAGCGATTTCGTCGACGAAATCCCGAATCATGTCCGACCAGTCGGCCATCGTTGTCACCGGTGTTCGCTACGATGCACGCGAATCGCCGCGCAGCGAGGCCAGCAGTTGCACGAGCGCTTCGATATCTTCGTCCCGCGTGCGCCACGACGACACGCTGATCCGCAACGCGGGCCGCCCTTGCCAGACCGTGCCGCCGAACCACGTTTCGCCGGAGGCCTGCACGGCGCTGCGCAGCGCCTGCGTCTGCGCATCCGTGGCGCAGCGGAACAGCACCTGGTTCAGCACGACCCGGTTGAGCACCTCGTAGCCCAGGCGCCCGAGTTCCGCGCCGATGCGCTGCGCCTGCGCGTGATGGCGCTCGACCATGGCCGCGACACCGCCTCTGCCCAGCGTGCGTAGCGCCGCCCACACGGGAATGCCGCGCGCGCGGCGTGAGAATTCCAGCGTGAGGTTCTTCTGCGCGTCGGCGCTCGCGGACAAATAGGCCGCGTCGCTGTTCATCGCCTCGGCCAGCGCCGTCGCATCGCGGCAAATGACCATGGCGCAGTCGTACGGCGTGTTCAGCCACTTGTGCGCGTCCGTCGTCCAGCTATCGGCCCCTTCGATGCCCTCGGTCAGCGCAGCCAGTGACGAGGTCCGCGCCCACAGGCCGAACGCGCCATCGACATGCACCCACGCGCCGGCCTCCCGCGCACGCGCGATGATCGGCGCAAACGGGTCGAATTCGCCGGTATTCACCTCGCCGGCCTGCAGACACAGGATCGTGCGGTCGTCGAGCGACGGGAGTCGCGCCGCATCCACGCAGCCATGGGCGTCGACGGCCGCGTAGACGATGCGATCCAGCCCGAAGCCCAGGATGCGCAGCGCCTTCTTCACCGTGATGTGCGCGAGTTCCGAGACCACGACCTTGATCTCGGGCGCGCCCATCAACCCCTCGCGGTCGAAGTCCCAGCCTTGCCGTGCCAGCAGCGCGCGGCGGGCGGTAGCGAGCGCGCCGAGCGTGCACGCAGTGGCGCTGGTGCCGAAGCCCACGGCGCTGTCGCGCGGCAGGTCGAGCGCTTCGAGCACCCAGCGGCCCGCGATGCGTTCCACCGTGGCCGCGACTGGCGAGTTGTCGAACGTCGAGGCGCACTGATCCCACGCCAGCATGAGCCGCTCCACCGCGGCCGCCCCAGGCAGCGCCGCGCCGATCACGAAGCCGAAGTAGCGCGGGCCGTTCGAAGCCGTGGTCGCCGGCGAGCCCACGCGGTCGAGCAAGGACAGTGTGTCTTCGGCGGGCAATCCGCTTGCGGGCAGCGGCTCATCGAACGCACTGAGCGCCGCGATGGCTTCGTTCGAGGGAAAAACACGCCGCGTGGCGTTGTCTTCGAGGTAGCGCAGGCCACGTGCGTCGGCATCTGCCAGCAGTTTCAGTTCATCCATCCATGTCTCCCGGTTCGCGTTTCCATTCAGGCTTCAATTCGACGTACAGGCGCACGGGGCCGCGCACGGCATGCTGCGCACCGTGGCGGCCCAAAACGCGAGTGCCAGCGAACTCATAGCCGCGCCCAGCGTACACACACCATGCCACCCCGCCGCGGCATACGTCGCCGTCGTGCCGATCGCGCCAAGCCCGCTGCCAACCGCATAGAACAGCATGTAAAGGCTCACGAGCCGGCTATGCAGTTGCGCGTTGCTGCGAAAAATCAGGCTTTGATTGGTCACGTGCAACGCCTGACCGCCCAGATCGAGCAGCACGATGCCGACCAGCAGCATCCCTAGCGAATGTCCCAGCATTGAGAGCGGCCACCATGCCAGCAACAGCAGCGCCAGCCCGGCAGCACTGGTGCGCTGACCCCAACCCCGGTCGGCCCATTGGCCGGCGCGCGCGGCCGCTAGCGCGCCCGCCGCCCCGGCTATGCCGAAGGCCCCGATCGCCGTGTGAGAATAATTGTAGGGCGGCGCACTCAACGGCAGCACCAACGCGCTCCAGAAGACATTGAGGGTCGCGAACATCAGCAGCGCAAGCACGCCGCGCATCTGCAGCACGCGATCCGAGCGCAGCAACGCAAACATCGAGATGATCAGTTGTCCATAGCTCATCGAAACTGGCGTGCCGCGCACCAGTTTCGGCAGCCGGCGCCACAGCGGCACGACCAGTGCAAGCATGATGGCGGCGGAACAGCCATACACGCCGCGCCAACCGGCAAGATCGCTCACGCCGCCGGAGAACACGCGAGCCAGCAGCAGGCCGATGAACACGCCACTGCCCGCTACGCCCACCACGCGCCCGCGCTCGTCGGGCGCGGCGGCCGCCGCCGCATAGGCGATCAAACCCTGCGTCATGGCCGTGCCCAACATGCCCACACCCAGCATGCCGGCCAGCAGCACCGCTACGGACCGAGCGAGACCGACCAGGCCCAGCACGCCCGCCAGCGCCAGCAATTGCACGATCATCAGGCGACGGCGCTCCACCCTGTCGCCCAACGGCACGAGCAGCAGCAACGCCAGCGCGCAACCGGTCTGCGTCGCCGTGACCACGCCGCCAACGGCGGCGCGGCTAATGGCGAAATCGCGCGCCAACGCGTCCAGCAAGGGCTGCGCGTAGTAGACATTGGCGACGCTCAAGCCGCTGGCCGCGGCGAACAGCAGTACGCGGCCGCGCGGCATCGGCGCGCGGCCGCACGGGAGCGCCGCGGGCCGACGGTGCAAGCGCAACGGGATCCGCGTCCATGATCTTCAATCCAGTTTCAAAACAAAACTGATTGAATGGTATGCCGACCAGTTTTAAAATGCAACTACGTGAGGCGTACGCGTTTCGTCGTCAACATGGACTGGAAAGAGGAAATCGTCATGGCAAACCGCAAATCCATGCAGAAGGAGACCTGCCCCGTCGCGCGCACGGTCGACGTGATCGGCGACCGGTGGTCGCTGATGATCCTGCGCGACGTCTTCGACGGCATCTACCGCTTCGGTGACATCCAGCGCAATCTGGGCGTGGCGCGCAATATTCTTTCCGGCCGCTTGAGCCATCTCGTCGAGGCCGGCATTCTCGAAACGCGACCTGCCTCCGACGGCACGACCTATCAGGAGTACGTGCTAACGAAGAAAGGGGAAAGCCTCTTCCCCGTTATCGTCGCCCTTCAGCAGTGGGGCGAGCGTCATTTGTTCGAGCGCGGCGAACGGCATTCGTGGTTGATCGACAAAGCAACGGGCAAGCCGTTGCTTTCGATGTTTCCGCAGACCCGCGAAGGGCACGCACTCACCCCTCACGACACCGTGGTCAAGAAGCCCGCATGACGCCCGCCCGGCTTACATGGCCGGGTCGATGGGCGAAGGCGGCGCGCCGCGTTCCTCGATGGCCTGGCCCGCCAGCAGACACAGGTCTTCGCGGAAGTGCCCGGCGACGATCTGCACGCCAACCGGCACGTCCTTCACCATGCCCGTGGAAACAACGAGTCCCGGCAGGCCCATCGCGGGCAATGCGCGCATGGTCAGCTGGGCGTCCCACACGCGCTGGAATCCCGCCGCGCCCTGCATGTCGAGGTTATCGGGGAATGGCAGTTCGCCCGAAACCGGCAGCAGCAGCACGGGATATTCCGCCAGGAACAAGCGCCATGCGCGCGTGAGCGTCGTGCGGCGCACCAGCGACGGGACTACCACGTCCTCGGGCATCGCCGCGACCTTGGCGCGCACGCCGTCCACCACTGCCTGCGCGCCCGGGTCGCCGTCACGCGCCACGGCGTCGGCGAGCGCCGGGAAGCCCTCGCCGAGCCACAGGCGTTCCTGCACTTCCCCGGCGTCACGCAGGAGCGGCACGTCGTCGATCTGTTCGACCGTCCAGCCCGCGTCGGCGAGTCGGCGGCCGGCGTCGAGCAACGCGTCCTCCACCTCCTTCGTGATGCTCATGCCGCCCGGGCGCAGGCAGAGCGCCACGCGGCGCGGCACGTCGGGCCCGATGAGCGGCGCCGGCGCCCACCAGGGGTCGCGCAGGTCGGGCGCGGCAAGCGCCGCGAGCGCCACGCGCAGGTCCTCGACCGTGCGCGCCATCGGGCCCGCGCCCGACATCATCTGCGCGCCGATCGGCCGCTCGGGCGACGACGCGTTGAACGCCGGCACGCGCCCGATGCTGGGCCGCAGGCCATGCACGCCGCACGCATAGGCCGGGTAGCGCACCGAGCCGCCAATGTCGGTGCCGAGCGCGATATGCCCGATGCCGGCCGTGACCGCCGCCGCCGCGCCGCCGCTCGAGCCGCCCGGCGTGAGCGACGCATTGCGCGGGTTCTTCGTATGCCCATGCACCTGGTTGCTTGTGAACCAGCGCAGCGCGAAGGTCGGCGAATTGGTGCGGCCGAGCAGCACCGCGCCTGCGCGCACGAGGTTTTCGACGGCGGGGCTGTTGACCTGCGCGATCAGATCCTTTTGCAGACGCGTGCCGTTGGTCGTCGCGAAGCCCGCCTGATCGATGTTGATCTTCGTGGTGACGGCCACGCCCGCGAGCGGCCCCGGGTCCTCGCCGCGCGCAATCGCGGCGTCGATCCTGTCGGCCTGGTCGAGGACCCATTCGGGCCGGTAGTCGATCACCGCGTTGATGAGCGGATTGACGGCCTCGAGCCGCTCGAGCGCGGCCTTCGCTGCCTCGCGTGCAGACACCTCGCGCGCGCGAACCCGTTTGGCGAGCTCAGTTGCAGTTAAACGCCATAGTTCAGTCACGATACCTCCGGTTCGTTAGCAAAATGGGAATCGCCAGGGCCTGTTCAGGCGCTGGCCGATAAGGTCTCGACACGCCGCCGGTCGCGCACAACGGCCAGCGCGAGCGCCGCGAGTCCGCATGCCGCGATGAGCGCGAGCAGCGCCGCGCGGCCGCCGTGCACCAGCACCCAGCCGCCGACGGTTGGAAACCCGAATGCGCCGACGAAGTACGCCGCGACGAACCACGTGAGCGCGGCGCGGCGGTGCGCGGCGACGGTGTCGTTGACGGCCTGGAGCTGAACGATCGGGTAAGCGAGCCCGTAGCCGGTGCCCAGCAGCACCGCGGCCGCCGATTGAAACAACACATGAAACGGCACGACGAACATCGCCGCGCTGCCCATCACCATCATGACGAGCAGCACTTTCGTCGCGGTTTCGGAGCGTATCTTGATGACCACGCGCGAGAGCAGCCAGCGCGTGGCGATGACCGTCACCGTGTAGACGCTGAAGAAGGTCGTCGCCTTCGCCTCGGTGCCCTGCACGAGCGACATCTGGAAAGTCATGAGGCCCGAGAACACGCAGCCGCCCAGCGCGATGATGACGATGGGATACACCGCGCGCGTGCGGGCGATCACGCCCATCTTCAGCAGCCACGGGTCCCGCGAGGCCGGCTCCTGCGTCGCGGAAGCGGAAGCGGAGCGCACGTGCGGCGCGAGCCGGCCGAACAGCTCGAGCAGGACGGCCGCGAGCACGCACAGGCCGCCGATCGCGTAGAGCACGCCACCAAGCGGCATGCGCCAGAAGCGGATCGCAAAGCCCGCGAGCGCCGGACTGCCGCCGATGCCCGTCATCTGCATGGTGGCGAAGCGCAGGAACCACAGGCCGCGCTCGGCGTCGTTCGTGCGCTCGGCGAGTGCCATGGGCGCGGCGAGGCAGAACGCGCCCCAGCCGAAGCCCACGAGGAAGCCGGGCACGACGTCGAAGCTGCTCACGTGCTCGACGAGCGCGAAGCTCACCACGCCCGCGCCCACGCAGAGCGCCGCGAGCGCGGCCATGCGCGCCGCGCCCACTTGCTGGGCAACCCAGCCCGTGAGCGAGACGCCCACGAAGGTGCCGAACGCGGCGCCCGCGAGCGCCACGCCGGTGTTGATGTCGTTCCCGCCGATGGCGTGCACGTGCATGGAGAACAGGAACGTCGCGCCATAGCCTGCCGATGCGAGCAGGACGCCGACGAGCATGATGAGGGCACTGAATGGGCGCACGGCGGAACTTCCGGACGATGACGGAAGTATGCAGATTATCAGTCCCTGTACCCAGCGCGGCATTCAGGTGCTCCTCGGGTTCGATGTCGATGGCAGGCGAGCGGGCCGGTTACCTGGCGTCCTGCTGCGCGTGCTCCGCCGCGTCGAGGATCGCGTCGGCCACGGCCTTCGGCTGGCTCAGCATCGAGACGTGGCTGCCGTTCACGCGCGTCACCTTCGCGCCGATATGCTTCGCCATCGATTCCTGCAGCGCGGGGTCGATCATGCGGTCGCGCGTCGTCACGACGAAATACGAGGGCTTGTCGTGCCACGCGGCCTGCGTGACCTTCTGCGAAAGCGCGCCGCTGAACCACGGGCCCTGCGTGGCCGCCACGATGCGTTGCTGCGCGGGCGGCAGGTCGGGCGCGAAGTCCTGGCGAATCGCGTTGTCGGAGAGCGTCAGGTAGCCCGCTGAATCTTTGTGCAGTTCGCTCGCCCAGGGCGCGTCCGGCTGGCCCTGCGTGATATCGGCGATCGACTGGCCGTTGTCGGGCGCGAAGGCCGCCAGGTACACGAGCGACTTCACCTTCTCGTCGTTGCCCGCTTCGCTGATCACGACGCCCGCCCACGAGTGGCCGACCAGCACCACCGGGCCCTTCTGCTGCTCGATGACGCGCTTCGTTGCGGCCGTGTCGTCGGCGAGCGAGCTGAGCGGGTTCTGCACGGCCACGACGTGCAGGCCGCGCGCTTCGAGCAACGGAATCACGCGGCTCCAGCTGGAGCCGTCGGCAAACGCGCCGTGCACCAGCACGACGTTGGTGCCTTTCAGGTCCTGCGGCGGCGCGGCGTGCACCGCTTGCAGCGCGAAGAGGCCGCCGAGGAGCGCCACGGACGTGAAAATCTGCTTGATCGAAGCCATCGTTTTTCTCTCTTCTGTTATCGGGTCGTTCGGTGGGTCGGAAAGGCGGATTACGAATGCGCGTAGATCGGGCCGAGGCCGGGGATATCGTCCTGCGCGGCGCGCGCGGCCTTCGTGCCGCTCATGGCGTGATGCGGCTTGCGCGCAGCGGACGCATCGGACGAGCCGTCCGCCACACCGCCATACGACGACGAAGCGGCTTGCTGCGCGACCTCCGTGGCTTCCACGCGCGCCAGCGCTGCCTGGATGTTGCTCGGGTATTGGGTTTCGTCGGCGGCCGGGTTGTAGCCGGCTTTCTGCAGTTGCACGAGTTCGGCGCGCACCTGCGCGCGGGTGACGGGCTCATTCGACTGAGCGAACGAAAGAACCGGGGCGGCGACGAGAGCAGCGAGGGCGAGGAGCTTGAGGGCTTTCATGACGTTCTCCAAAAAGGAATGAGGTAGACAGCGATCGGGTTCAATCCGGGTTCGGTTCAGCGCGAGTGGTGTATCGAGCTGGCGTAGGGGTATTTGAACGTCCGGATGTATCTGCCGTGTTTCCGTTTGGGGCGCGGTTTGCATATGAACGTGTCCGAAATGCGCGCAGATACATTGCGCTACAAAAAGCCCGCCACGATGCGCGGCACGGGCCGCAACGCAAACGCCGCCGGGCCCGCGAGGGCACGGCGGCGTCGCATGGCGTGGCGCGTATCAGCCGAACGTAAAGCTGTAGACGTGCGCGCCTGGGTCGAGAAAGCGGATCTCGAAGGTGTGATCCCCAATGCGACCGGTCTGGCGCACGAGCTGATACAGGCGCGCGCTGGTGGCGACGCCGCTGCCGTCCGCTGCGACGTCGGCGCCGTGCGCGGCGCCCGGCGGCGTGCCGTCGATGCTGATGCGAAAGCGCACGGGCTTGCCGTCGGCGGTGGGCGCGAGCACGAGATGCAGGTCGCGCGCATGAAAGCGATAGGCGATGCTCGCCTGCGGCGCGGCCGCCACGGCGGACTCGGCGCCCACGTTCCACTGCCCGCCGAACGCCCACTGGTTCAAGCCGAGCTGCCCCGGCAACGTGTACGCGGCGGCCGTATCGGCCTGCACGCGCTCCGGGTTCGCATTGCCCTGCGCCTCGCGATACCCCACATAGGTTTCGCCCGAGCCGATGTCGCGCGGATCCGCGGGCGCCAGCGTGCCGCTCGCCTGCGGCGCTTTCGGCGTGGCCGAGGGCGTGGCGCGGCCGTTGTCGGCCAGCAACTGCTGGATCGCCTGCTCGGCCTGCGCGTAGTCGCCTTCGCCGAAGTGGTGATAGCGGACGCGCCCCTCGGCATCGACGAGATAGAACGCCGGCCAGTACTGGTTGCCGAAGGCGTTCCAGATGCGGTAGTCGCTGTCGACGGCAACGGGATAGCGGATGTCCAGGTTGGCCAATGCGCGCTTGACGTTGCCCGTGTCATGCTCGAAGCCGAACTCCGGCGTGTGCACGCCGATCACGACGAGGCCGTCGTTACGGTAGCGGTCGGCCCACGTCTTCAGATACGGCAGGGTTCGCAAGCAGTTGATGCACGAATAGGTCCAGAAGTTGACCAGCACGACCTTGCCGCGCAGCGCTTCGGGCGTGAGCGGCGCGGAATTGAGCCACGCGTTCGCGCCGTCGAGCGCCGGCAGGCGGCCTTCCACGGCAAGATCGACGGCGGGCGCCGGGGCCGGCAGCGACACGCGCACGATCTGGGCCGCTTGTTCGTCTTGTACAACTGGGCGTGCCTGGGCTTCCCGCTCCTCATGACGCGCCGGCTCCGCGCTCGGCGTTTGCCGTGCCGCAGCGGGGCTCGCAAGCAAATCGACGAGGCGCGCCTCCACGCCATTGGTCGGCGCGCCCGGCACCAGCGCAAGCAGGCGCGTATCCACACCCAGTGCGATCGCGCCGACCGTGAGCAGCACGAGCGCACCCATCGCGCGCCGCACATGCTCACCCACGCCGAGCGAGCGCTTGAGCGCAGCCATCGCGCGATGGCCGAGGCCCGCCACCACCGCGAGCGAACTGGCGGCGCCCACGGCATAGGCGGCGAGCGCGGCCCAGGTTTCCCAGGTCACGCCGTGGCGGGCCGCGCCGGTGATGATGAGACCGAGGATCGGCCCGGCGCACGGCGCCCACAGCAAGCCCGTGGCGGCGCCGAGCAGCACGGCGGAGCCGATGCGGCGCGACGCGCCGTCGTCCTGCGAGCGCGCCATGAAGCGGTCGGCGAGCGCTGTGAGCGGGCCGGAGAGGCGCGTGGCGAGCGCAGGAAAGAGCAGCGCCGCGCCGAACAGCGCGAAGAGCCCGAGCGCGACCCAGCGGCCGTACTCGCTCAACTGCGCCGCGCCGTTCAGGCCGGCGGCGCCGAGCCCCGTGAGCAGCGCGAACGTGAGCGCGAGGCCGAGCAGCATGGGCAGGCGGCCAGTCAGGAAAGGCTCGTCGGAACGCGCGAACACGAACGGCACGACCGGCAGGATGCAGGGGCTCAGGACGGTGAACGCACCGCCCACGAATGCGATGACGATGAGTAACATGAGTTCGGTCTCCAGACGAATGTCGGCGGACTTGCCATGTGGCGTATTTCAGCGCGGGCATGTATCCGGGGAATGTCTGGAACGCGCGCGTCGTGCATCGTCATGTATCGCGAAAGCGGCTGGATACATACGGATACAAACACGCGCAACGCGCGCAGCGGCGTGCGCGAGACTGTGGACGCGCAGTGGACGATTTGTATCTCTACGTATCGCGCCCCGGCGGCGACACACTAAGTTTCAACAGTGCCGCAAGCGGGACACGAGCCAGATACGTGGGAGCGTTCCAATACGCTCGTCGTCCACACAAGGAGAACGCTCATGATCTCTCGTCTCAAGATAGCCGCTGTCGCCATCGGCCTCGCCGCCACCGCCGGGCTCGCCGCGTACGCTTCGGGCGAAGCGCCGTCGGGCGGCTCGGCCGCGCTGCAAACCGGCGCGCAGGCGCCCAACTTCACCGGTATCAACAACTGGCTCAACAGCCCGCCGCTCGACCTCAAGCAGTTGCACGGCAAGGTCGTGCTCGTCGACTTCTGGACCTTCGACTGCATCAACTGCGCGCACACGATCCCGCACATCAAGGAGCTGGACGCGCGCTATCGCGACAAGGGTCTCGTAGTGGTCGGCGTGCACACGCCCGAGTATTCGTTCGAGCGCGACACCGGCAACCTGCAGAAGGCCATCAAGCAATACGACATTACGTACCCGGTCGCGCAGGACAACGGTTACGCGACGTGGAATGCCTATGGCAACCAGTACTGGCCGGCGGTCTACCTCATCGACCAGAACGGCAAGCTCGTTTATACCCACTTCGGCGAGGGCGACTACGCGCAGACCGAGCAGAAAGTTCGCGATCTGCTGGGCATTCAGGGCAAGCAGGGATGATCGGCTGGCGCCGCCGCTCCGGCTTGCGGGGCGGCGGCGATCACAAGGCGCTACGCTACGTATTCGCCGATACCAGCAGCAGCATCGGGCGTTCGAGTTCCTCGGCCAATGCAGGCGTTTGCTGAACCTGCTCGGGCGTCGGCGCAAATTCATTCACGCGCTGAATAGAAAACCCCGCGTCGATCAGCGTATTCAGCGTGGTGCCCAGCGTGCGATGGTTCGAGATCGCGAGCGAAGAGACCGACTATACGCGTAACATGCGCGCGTACCCGCAAAAAGGGAGAAGACCGATGTCGACAGCCTGGAAAGGCTGCAGCCTGTGTGGCACGGTGCAATACAACGCGCGCGGCGCAGCTCATTTGCCACTGCCGCGATTGCCAGCGCGCTTCCGGATCGGCCGGTTTGCCGGTGGTCGTCGTGAGCGCGGCCGAATTCTCGTTCGAAGGCGAAATCCGCTCTTACACGATGACCGGCGGCAGCGGCATGCCGACTACGCGAAATTCCTGTGCGCATTGCGGCAGCCTGCTCTTCGGCACACCGCAGCATGCGCCGGATATCGTGACGCTCTACGCCGGAACGCTCGATGAACCTTCACGGTTCCATGCCGGATTCGTTCAGTTCACGTGTGAACGGCATCAACTGGACGCCCGCGAGCCCGGCGTCGCTCAATATGCGGGACGAGCGCCCTGAAACACTCATAGATGCCGCGTTTCCCGAGGCGGATTGCCCCAGTCATTCGCGAGACCGTTGGCATAGGAGATCGGTGCATCGAGGGCTTCGTTCAGGTCGAAGTCGTCGATGCACATGATATTCACGTTGATGTAAGGGTAGCCCGTCCCGTTCGGCATATCGACGCGGTCGAATACGTGCACGCCGCAATGTTTGCAGAACGGATGATGGGCTACCGGGTTGTTCCCTTCGTAATGGGTGAGATCGCTTTCGCCCGAGAGCAGAACGAAGGCTTCCGGGCGAACCTGGACGAGCCAAAGACGGAGTTTTCCGCAGAAACTGCAGTTGCATTTTCCCGTGCCCTTGCTGAAATCGATTAGGGCTTCGAACTTCACCGACTGGCAATGGCAACTTCCGCGGTATGTCCGCTGCATGGGGCTCTCCCGATCCGTTTGACGACGACTGCGGGATTATGTCACCGATCCTGAATCAGGAGCCTTGGCATCCCGTCAAGGCGCGAATCGCGTAAACACGTAGTCGCGATCCTTCACCTTCGACGCGTGGCACGCAAAACAGGGTTGATGCTGCGCCTCCTCGGCCGGCGCGATCATTTCCCACTTGCGGTAGCCGGGCGGAATCGTCACGCCGTAGATCGGCGAAACGGTCTGCCCCGGCGCTTGCGCGCCTTGCTGGGCCCATGCGGCGGGACCCTGCGCGAGAAGCGCGCGATGCCCGAAAAAACGGGCTTGCATCGCGGCCCCCGTCACAGATGCGTAACTTGCAGGATGGCTTGCGCGAACTCCTTGGGCGCTTCCTGCGGGAGATTGTGGCCAATGCCGCCATCGATATTGCGGTGCAGATACTTGCCCGTGAACTTCTTCGCGTAAGCGGCCGGCGCGGGATGCGGCGCGCCGTTCGCGTCGCCTTCGAGCGTGATAGTCGGCACGGTGATGGCCGGCGCGGCGGCGAGACGCTGCTCGAGGCTGTCGTACTTCGCTTCGCCCTGCACGAGCCCGAGGCGCCAGCGGTAATTGGAGATCACGATGGCCGCGTGGTCCGGATTCTGGAAGGACGCTGCACTGCGCTCGTAGGTCGCGTCGTCGAAGTTCCACTTCGGCGAGGCGAGTTGCCAGATCAGCTTGTTGAACGCGTTGCGATTCGCGGCATAACCCTGCGCGCCGCGCTCGGTCGAGAAGTAGAACTGGTACCACCACTGCAGCTCGGCTTGCGGCGGCAGCGGCTTGCGGTTCGCCTCCTGGCTGCCGATCAGATAGCCGCTCACGGAGACCATCCCCTTCACGCGCTCGGGCCACATCGCCGCGACGATGTTCGCCGTGCGCGCGCCCCAGTCGTAGCCGCCCAGAACGGCCTGATCGATCTTCAGGGCGTCCATGAACGCGATGAGGTCGACGGCGGTGACGGCCTGCTGGCCGTTGCGCGGCGTGTCGTCCGAGACAATGCGCGTGCTGCCGTAGCCGCGCAGATACGGCACGAGCACGCGATAACCCGACGCGGCCAGCATCGGCGCGACCTCGACATAGCTATGGATGTCGTACGGCCAGCCGTGCAGCAGGATCACTACCGGGCCGTTTTTCGGACCCGCCTCGGCGTAGCCCACATTGAGCAGGCCCGCGTTGATCTGCTTGATCGGGCCGAACGATACACCGTTGCCCGTGCGCGTGTTGCCTTCCGCGCCGCCAGCCGACTGTGCGTGCGCGAGACCGCCGAATGCGAAGTCCGCGAGCGTGAGGCCGGCAAGCGACGTGCCGAGAAGGCGACGGCGCCGGACGTTGACGGGATCTGACATGACCACTTCTCCTTGTTGTGCATGCAGGCCGCGCCCGAACGGCTTGGCCTCGTTGATGAGCCAGCGGCAGCGGATCGTTCGATTCGGTCGATCGCGCTCGCGGCGGCAGGCAAAACGCCCCGGTGAATTTATAACCGGGCGGGAAAAGCGCCATGTATCCCAATGTGTCTGTTGTGAGCGCGTACACAAAACGAATCAAAAAAGCGTCGGCGTGGCAGGATCGATGCGACGCGAGCGGGATTGCAAAAGCGGCTAGTTTGTATCGCAATGTATAAGCGGCGAGCGCGGACACATACCCTTGCAAAACGCGGCGTTCATGAAACACGGCAGATACGTCCGGTGGTTGTAATGCATCAACGCCGGAACTTGCTGATGACCGGACGGATTTCCGAACCCTTCCCAGGAGAAAGTCATGAACGTATCGAAGCTCGCCCTCGCCTTTGCCGCCAGCGCGGCAGTCCTCACCGCCGCTCCGGTCTTCGCCGCCATGCCCGCTCAATCGAGCGCGGCGCAACCCGCGGTTCAGACAGGCCAGGCATGGACGCCCGGCAGCAATGCGGCGAACGCAAAGATCACGCGTGCACAGGTTCGCCAGGAACTGGTTCAGGCACAGCACGACGGCCAGCTCGCCGCGCTCCAGCAGCTGTATCGCGGCAGCTAAATCCTTGTCCTCACGACGCTAACCCCAGGAGATAAACACCATGACCCAGGCAGAAAAAGTGCTGTACACCGGCAAGATCCACACCACCGGCGGGCGCGACGGCGCGGCCCGCAGCGAAGACGGGCGTCTGGACGTGAAGCTCTCGCCGCCCGGTTCGAGCGCGCCGGGCACGAATCCGGAGCAGATGTTCGCGGCGGGCTGGTCGGCGTGCTTCATCGGCGCGATGGGCCGCGCCGCCACCAAGCTCGGCACGACGCTGCCGCGCGACGTGGCGGTCGACGCCGAGATCGACCTCGTCAACGCCGACGACGCCTTCACGCTGCGCGGCCGCCTGAACGTGACCCTGCCGGGCGTCGACCGCGAGACGGCGCAGCGCATCGTCGAAACGGCACACCAGATCTGCCCGTACTCGAAGGCGACGCGCGGCAACATCGACGTCACGCTCAGCGTGCTCGAGGCGTGATCGCGTAGCAGTAGAAAGCAAAAAAGCGGAGCGGCTTGCGTGCGCCCCGCTTTGCCTTTGCGTCTTGACGTGCGCTTTAGCCGTGCGGCGCTTCCACGAGATTGCCCGGCGAACCGTTACGCCAGGCCTCCACGTTGCGCAGCGTCGTTTGCGCGATCTCGCTCATCGCCTCGCGCGTAAAGAACGCCTGGTGAGACGTGACGATCACGTTCGGAAACATCAGGAGACGCGCGAGCACGTCGTCCTGCAGCGGCGCATCCGAGTGGTCCTCGAAGAACAGGCCGCCTTCTTCCTCGTACACGTCGAGGCCGAGATGCCCCAGCTGGCCGCTCTTGAGCGCATCCACGAGCGCGCTGCTTTCCACGAGCCCGCCGCGGCCGGTATTGATGAGCATGGCGCCGCGCTTCATCTTCGCGAGCGCGTGACGGTCGATCAGATGACGGGTGGCGGGCACGAGCGGGCAATGCAGGCTCACCACGTCGGACTGTGCCAGCAGCGTATCGAGCGGCACGTAGCGCGCGCCGAGCGCCAGCAAGTCGGCGGCCGGCGTGCCCGGGTCATGGGCGAGAACCTGCATGCCGAAGCCCGCCATGATGCGCGCAAAACACCGGCCGATAATGCCCGTGCCGATCACGCCGGCCGTCTTCCCATGCAGGTCGAAACCGAGCAGCCCGGCAAGCGAGAAGTCGCCTTCGCGCGTGCGCGACACGGCGCGTGGCAGCTTGCGGTTCAGCGCGAGGATCAGCCCGACGGCATGTTCGGCCACCGCATGCGGCGAATACGCGGGCACTCTCGCGACGGTGATGCCAAGACGCTGCGCCGCGGCAAGATCGACGTGATTGAAGCCCGCCGAGCGCAGCGCCACGAGTCGCGTGCCGCCCTTGTGGAGGCGCTCGAGCGTGGCGGCATCGACCGCATCGTTCACGAACGGGCACACCACGTCGTAGCCGTCGGCGATCACGGCCGTATCGGCATCGAGATGCGATTCCTGGTAGTGCAATTCGTACTGGAAAGCGGTGTTCGCTTCGGTAAACGTGTCGACGTCGTACTGGCGGGCGCTGAACAGGATCATGCGTGGGCGAGCGGAAGGGGGGATCTGGGTTCCCGGCATGTTGACCTCGTGCGAGCTTCGGGGTATCGGCGCGAATTGCGCCGTGATGCGCATGGATGCGCCTTGAACCCGAACGTCAAAGCGTTCGCGTGTGCCGCCGCGCGGGCGTGCATGCGCGCACCCACATAGTAACAGCAGCCTGGCGCGCGATCGGGAATGCGCGGGCCGGGCATGGACGCGGCAACGCCGCGAAGCCTGCCGGTGCGCGGCAAACTTCGCGGCGTGGTGCCGCGCCCATTATGAGTGGGCGTAGATCGGGCCGAGGCCAACGACATCCTGGCCGGCCTCATTGGCACCGGCGGCATTCGATGCGGCGCGGGCGTGCGTGCGGCTGCCTGCTGCGGACGCACCCTCGGCCGATCCGCCGAACGTCGACGCCGCTGCACCGCTTTCGGCGCTCACGCGCGAGAGCGCGGCTTGCAGGTTCGCGGGGTATTGCGTGTTATCACTGGCGGGGTTGTAGCCGGCCTTCTGGAGTTGCACGAGTTCGGCCTTCACTTCGGCGCGGGTCACCGGTTGGCTCGACTGTGCGAACGAGAGCGCGGGAACGGCAACGAGGGCAGCAAGAGCGGCGGCGGCGAGCGAGTGTGCGAGCTTCATGGTGTTTCTCCTGACGTTGGGTGAGTGGTTGCGCACTGTTGTGTATCAACCTTGCGTAGGAGACATTTGAACGCCGCGATGTATCTGGCTTGTTTGCACGCGAGCCCGTTTTTGCAAGCGCGTTTGTCGGACAGACGGCCAGACGCAGTGGGATACAGGAAGGCGCCCGGGCGGCTGGGCGCGGCCGCTAGCACGCCAATAAGGGGCGAATCAAAAGTGTTGCTGCACTGCACACTTAGCCTCCTCGCGCCTTGCATTCCGCCCCGAAATCTCTATAATAAGGGTTATCCCTTAGGCACTAACCCTAGCAAAGAGGAAATCATGGGTGCAATCGTCGAAAAAGTGACTCAAGTCCTGGCTGCACTGCGTCGTCTTGGCGCCGAAGCGCTGAACCGTCACCTCGAATACTGCGAACTGCTCGCAGAAGCTCAGCGCCGTTGGTACTAATCCGCGCCTGACTGCAGCAAGCGTCCCTGCCCGCACAAACGAGGGACGAGAAGTAACACGCGGCCGCATCAAGCGGTCGGGTTTTATGCGGCGCCCAACCAAACCTCGGCTTCCGGGGCATCCGCGCGCGCCGCATTGGGACGCCACCCCGGCGCCGCCAGAAGCGCGCCGGCAAAGGCGTGCGCCTAGCCACGCAACGCATGCGTGACCGGCCGGTCGTCCAGACGCCGCCAGGTGAGCACGTCGTTCCTGCCATCGCCGCCGCACCGAATCCTGGTAGCGCGTGAGGATGAAATGCGCGACCGCGTTCGAGTCGTACGCAGCCACCAGTTCGCGCGCCCATAGGCCTCGCCGCCGAATGGGTCCATGCGCGCTTGCACAGTCCTCTTGCCATTTGGTTGCGATAGCAACGACCTGCCGGCCACCGGATGTTCGCCACGAAGCCCGGCGCGCCAAATCTCGATTCCTCCATTGCCTTCGGAGCCGCGCAATCAGTGTGCGGCGCAACGTTCGGCGCGTATTCCTGCCATTCGGGCCGGTTCGCGCTTTGGGCGGAAAGCGCCTAATCTTGAGGTATCGGCTCTTGCCCCATCTGTGAACCGGAACGTGCGCCACCTTCCGGACTCCCGATGCGCGATCATCGCCCCTCGCATGCCGCGGTGCACGACGCACCGCCCGTTCACCCGCACCATCCGCTCACGGCGCGGCTTGCTCGCGCCGTCGTGTTCGTCGCCTTGCTGGTCGCGTGGGCCGCCCTGGCGGCCGCGCTGGCTGTGCCGGACGCGTTCGCGGCGGCCAGGGCGCCCGTCGTGGTCATGACGGTGAACGGTGCGATCGGCCCCGCAAGCGCCGATTTCATCGTCCGCTCGCTGGAGCGCGCCGCGCGCGAGCACGCGCCGCTTGCGATCCTCGAGCTGGATACGCCCGGCGGCCTCGACACGTCGATGCGCCAGATCATCAAGGCGATTCTCGCCTCGCCGGTGCCGGTCGCGGCGTTCGTCGCGCCCGGCGGCGCGCGCGCCGCGAGCGCGGGCACCTATATCGTCTACGCAAGCCACTTCGCGGCCATGGCGCCGGGGACCAACCTCGGCGCGGCATCGCCGGTGCAGCTCGGTGTGGGCGGCGGCGGTGGCGGTGGCCTTCCAGGTGGCCCGCCAGGCGCCCCCGAGACAGCCCCCGGCGCATCGGCCCCGCACCCCGACGACAACGAATCGACGGAAGCCCGCAAGGTCATGCACGACTCCGCCGCCTACATTCGCGGCCTCGCGCAACTGCGCGGGCGCAACGCGGCGTGGGGCGAGCGTGCGGTGCGCGAGGCCGTGAGCCTCTCGGACGAAGAAGCGCGCGACCAGCACGTGATCGATCTGATCGCGCAGGACCCCGCGGATCTCGCGCGCCAGCTCGACGGCCGCACCGTCACGACCACGGCGGGCACGCTGCGCGTCGCCACTGCACACGCGCCGCTCGAAGTCGTCGCGCCCGACTGGCGCAACCGCTTCCTCTCGATCGTCGCCGACCCGAACGTCGCGCTGATTCTGCTGACCATCGGCATTTACGGGCTCTTCTTCGAGTTCGCGAACCCAGGCTTCGTGCTGCCCGGCGTGGCAGGCGCGACCTGCCTGCTGGTGGGCCTCTTCGCCATGCAGCTGCTGCCCGTGAACTACGCGGGCCTCGGGCTCGTGCTGCTCGGGCTCGCATGCCTCATTGCGGAGGCATTTCTGCCGACCTTTGGCGTGCTCGGCTTCGGCGGCATCGTGGCGTTCGCCATCGGCGCGCTCATGCTGATGGACACCAGCGCGCCCGGCTACGGCATCCCCATCCCGCTCATCGCAGGCCTGGCGCTAGGCGGCGCGGCGTTCGTCGCCACCGTCTCCAGCGTGGCGCTGCGCGCGCGGCGGCGGCCCGTGGTGACCGGCGCGGAGGCGATGGTAGGCGCCACTGGCGAAGTGATCGACGAGGGCCTGCACCCCGACCCGCGCCCCGGCCACGCAGCCCTTTCCACGGGCTGGGCGCGCGTGCATGGCGAGCGTTGGCGCGTGGCATGCACCACGCCGCTCGCCGCCGGCAGCCGCGTGCGCGTGAGTTCGCGCAGCGGCCTCATGCTCACCGTCACTCCGCTGCACGGCGCGGCACACGACAAGGCAAACGACAAGGGAGAACGTTCATGATTGGCTTCACGTTCGGCTTCACAGGTCTTCTGATCGCGCTGCTGGTGCTGATCGCCTTATCGTCCATCCGCATCTTCAAGGAGTACGAACGCGGCGTCGTATTCATGCTCGGGCGCTTCTGGAAGGTCAAGGGACCGGGCCTCGTGCTCATCATTCCCGTGGTGCAGGTGGCGGTGCGCATCGACCTGCGCACCGTGGTGTTCGACGTGCCTTCGCAGGACGTCATCACGCGCGACAACGTTTCGGTGAAAGTGAACGCCGTGGTCTATTTTCGCGTGGTGGACCCCGAAAAGGCCGTGATTCAGGTCGCGCGCTACGTGGACGCGACGAGCCAGCTCGCGCAGACCACGCTGCGTGCCGTCCTCGGCAAACACGAACTCGACGCCCTGCTCGCCGAGCGCGAGCAACTGAACGCCGACATCCAGAAAGTGCTGGATGCGCAAACGGACGCGTGGGGCATCAAGGTGTCGAACGTCGAGATCAAGCACGTGGACCTCAACGAAACGATGATCCGTGCGATTGCGCGCCAGGCCGAAGCCGAACGCGAACGCCGCGCGAAGGTGATTCACGCGGAAGGCGAACTGCAGGCATCCGAAAAATTGCTGCAGGCCGCACAATGTCTCGCGCAACAGCCCCAGGCCATGCAACTGCGCTATCTGCAGACGCTCACCACCATCGCCGCCGACAAGAACTCCACCATCGTCTTCCCGCTGCCGATCGAACTGCTCAATGCGCTGATCGAGCGGTCGGGCCCGCCGCGCGAACGTTGAGTGATCCGTCCCCTCAGTTTTGAGCCGCTTGCGCCCTCGCGACATCTTTGACAGTTCACCTGAATATTGCAGCGCAGCGAAAATTGTCGACCGCCGCAGTGCGCGCGCTCGTGCGCGCTTCTTTTGAGCTTGGGATTGGCAGAGCGCGGAAATATCGCCAATAATTGCCGAACATCCACTAACGGACGACGGCGGCCATGGATTACAGTCCCGAAGCCATCCGCACGATCGCTCTGGTCGGCCATGCCGGCTGCGGCAAGACCTCGCTTGCCGAAGCGCTCCTGCACCAGGGCGGCGCGCTGCACGCGCCAGGCAGCGTGAATCGCGGCACCGCCCTCTGCGATTTCGATCCCCTCGAACGCAAGTATCACCACTCCCTCAACTCCGCCATCGCCCACCTCGACCACCAGGACACGCGCATCTACCTGCTCGACACACCCGGCTACCCCGACTTCGCCGGCATGTCGATGAGCGCGCTGCCCGCGGTGGAAACGGCGGCCATCGTCATCAATGCGCGCACCGGCATCGAGATGACGACGACCCGCATGATGGCGTACGCGCAGCAGCGCAAGCTGTGCCGGATGATCATCGTGAACGGCATCGACGCGGAAAAGGTCGATTTGCCGGGACTGCTCGCGCAGATCCAGGAGACCTTCGGCAAGACTTGCCTGCCGATCAATCTGCCTGCGCAAGGCGGCCGCGAAGTGGTGGACTGCTTTTTCAACCCGGCGGGCGAAGCCGATTTCTATTCGGTGGAAGCCGCGCACAACGCGCTCGTCGACCAGGTGATCGAACTCGATCCCGAGTTGATGGAGTTGTACCTCGAACAAGGCGAAGCCGTTAGCCCCGAGCAACTGCACGAGCCGTTCGAACGCGCGTTGCGCGAAGGGCATCTCGTGCCGGTGTGCTTCACCTCCACGGCGACGGGTGCGGGCATCGCGCAACTGCTCGACGTGTTTGTGCGGCTCTTGCCCAATGTCACCGAAGGCAATCCGCCGCTGTTCTACCGCGAGGTGGAAGGCAAGGAAGGCAAGGAGCCCGTGCGCGCCGAGCCGGATGCCGACAAGCACGTGCTCGCGCATGTGTTCAAGATCGTGATGGATCCGTATATCGGCAAGGTAGCCGTGTTTCGCATTCATCAAGGCACGGTGACGCGCGACAGCCAGCTTTATATCGGCAACGCGCGGCAGCCGTTCAAGGTGGCGCATCTGCTGATGCTGCAGGGCAAGGAGCATACAGAGGTGCAGCGCGCGGGGCCCGGCAATATCTGCGCGGTGGCGAAGGCCGACGACATCGGCTTCGACGCCGTGCTGCACGACGCGCCCGAGGACGGCAACATCCACCTCACGCCGCCTGCGTTTCCCAATCCGATTTACGGGCTTGCTATCGAGCCGGCGCGGCCCGGCAATGAGCAACGCGTGTGGGAAGTGCTGCAAAAGCTCGCGGCGGAAGATCCTTGCCTGCAGATCGATCACCCCGAAGGGACCAATGAAACCGTTGTCCGTGGGCTGGGCGAACTGCACTTGCGCTACATGCTGGAGCGGCTCACCGATCAGTACAAACTCGACGTCGTGACGCGTCCGCCTACGATTGCGTGGCGCGAGACGATTGGCGGCAAAGCCGAGGGCCATTGCCGCCACAAAAAGCAGACGGGCGGGGCGGGCCAGTTCGGCGAAGTCATGTTGCGTGTTGAGCCCCTGCCGCGCGGCGCGGGCTTCGAGTTCGTGGATGCCGTGAAAGGCGGCGCGATTCCTTCGCAGTTCATGCCTGCGGTGGAGAAAGGCATTTTGCAGGTGATCGACAGCGGCCCGCTCGCGGGCTTTCCCATGCAGGACGTGCGCGTGATCGTGTATGACGGCAAGCACCATCCGGTAGATTCGAAGGAAGTGGCGTTCGTTACCGCGGGCCGCAAAGCGTTTATCGATGCGGTGCTGAAAGCGCAGCCTATCGTGCTCGAACCGATTGTCGATATCGAAGTGATGACGCCTGAAGCCGCGATGGGCGACATCATCGGCGATCTTTCCGCCCGGCGCGGGCAGGTGCATGGCACGCGCACGATGGGCGGGCAAGCCATGGTCATTGCGGGGAAGGTGCCGCTTGCCGAGCTCAACGATTATCAGTCGCGGCTGAATTCGCTCGCGGGCGGGCATGGGAATTACAGTATCCAGCTGAGCCACTACGATCCAGTGCCGCCGACGCATCAGGAAAGGCTGGCGGCGCAGCATAAGGGGCGGGGGGAGAGTGTGGAGTGAGGG
>NZ_JAMBPS010000039.1:0-77896 GCF_024206515.1 Paraburkholderia sp. CNPSo 3281
CTGTTCTCGGACGGCACGGCCGTCAAGCTCGTGGGCGAGGAAACCTTCCGCCTGTGCCAGCACTATCTCGACGAAGTGCTCACCGTCGATACCGACGCGCTGTGCGCCGCGATCAAGGACGTCTTCCAGGACACGCGCAGCGTGCTCGAACCCGCCGGCGCACTGGCCGTGGCGGGCACGAAGCAGTACGCGGAGCGCGAGGGCATCGAAGGCCAGACGCTGGTGGCGATCACCTCGGGCGCGAACATGAACTTCGACCGCATGCGCTTCGTGGCCGAGCGCGCCGAGGTGGGTGAGGCGCGCGAAGCGGTGTTCGCCGTGACGATCCCCGAGGAACGCGGCAGCTTCAAGCGCTTCTGCGAGCTGGTCGGCACGCGCAGCGTGACCGAGTTCAACTACCGCATCGACGACGCCGAGCGCGCGCACATCTTCGTGGGCGTGCAGATCCGCAACCGCGGCGAGTCGCAGCAGATCGCGAAGACCTTCGTCGATCACGGCTTTCCGAGCGTCGATCTCACCGGCGACGAGCTGTCCAAGCAGCACATCCGCTACATGGTGGGCGGGCGCTCGCCGCTCGCGCACGACGAACGCCTGTTCCGCTTCGAGTTTCCGGAGCGCCCGGGCGCGCTCATGCGCTTTCTTTCGTCGATGGCGCCGAACTGGAACATCAGCCTGTTCCACTACCGCAACCAGGGCGCCGACTACAGCTCGATTCTGGTGGGCATCCAGGTGCCCGCCGCCGAAGACGCCGAGTTCCGCCGCTTCCTCGCCACGCTCGGTTATCCGCACTGGGAAGAGACGAGAAATCCGGCGTATCGGTTGTTCCTCGCGTAACGAGCCGCAATCGTGTCCGTTTCTCTTTCCGACAAGCTCGTCGTCGCCATTTCGTCGCGTGCGCTCTTCGATTTCGAGGAGGAAAACCACGTGTTCGAGGCCGGCGACCTGCAAGCCTACGAGGCGCTCCAGCGCGAGCGCCTGAACGTGCCCGCGCGGCCAGGCGTGGCGTTCGCGCTGATCCGCAAGCTGCTCGCGCTCAATGACGGGGCGCATCACGTGGAAGTCGTGATTCTCTCGCGCAGCGATCCCATCAGCGGTCTGCGCGCGTTCAGCTCGTGCCGCGAGCACGGGCTCGACATTCAGCGCGGCGTCTTCACGCGCGGGCGCGAGCCCTGGCATTACCTCAAGCCGCTCAATGCGTCGCTGTTTCTCTCCGCGAACCCGGCGGACGTGAAGAGCGCGCTCGACGCCGGTTTCCCCGCCGCACGCGTCTTTCCGGAATCGGCGACAATGGCGGAACGCAACGCGCACGAAATTCGCATCGCGTTCGACGGCGATGCGGTGCTCTTTTCCGACGAAGCCGAGCAGATTTTCCAGAGCAAGGGGCTTTCCGCGTTCGTGAGCCACGAGCGCGACAACCGCGAATTGCCGCTCGCGCAAGGCCCGCTGCAGCCGTTGCTGGCAGCGCTCAACCGTATGCAGAAGCTCGCCGACGCGAACGCGCAAATGCGCATCCGCACCGCCCTCGTCACCGCGCGCTCCGCGCCCGCGCACGAGCGTGCAATCCGGACGCTGATGGCCTGGAACATCGAGATCGACGAAGCGATGTTTCTTGGCGGACTCGACAAAGGCCCGTTCCTGCGCGAGTTCGAACCCGATTTTTTCTTCGACGACCAGATCCGCCACTGCGAATCCGCGCACTCGGTCACGGCCACCGGGCACGTGGCGAGCGGCGTGACCAATCTCGCAACCGAAGCCAACGCATCATGACTCCCGATCAATCTCCGCTCGGTAAGGCCTCCACCTACACCGAGCAATACGACGCTTCGCTCCTGTTCCCGATCCCGCGCGCGGGTGCGCGCGAACAGATCGGCATAGGCGCGCAACTGCCGTTCTTCGGCAGCGATATCTGGAACGCCTACGAGCTTTCGTGGCTCAACGCGCGCGGCAAGCCGCAGATCGCGATCGCCACGTTCTTCATTCCCGCCGACTCGCCGAACATCATCGAATCGAAGTCGTTCAAGCTCTATCTGGGCTCGTTCGCGCAAACGCCGTTTGAATCCGCCGACGTGGTGCGCGACACGATCAAGCGCGATGTGACGGCGGCTTGCGGTGCATCGGTTTCGGTGAAGTTCGATCAGCCGGGCGGATTCGGCAAGATTCCGTTCGAGGAATTCGACGGGCTCTCGCTCGACCGCCTCGATCTCGACACGGAAATCTATCACCCGGAGCCGACGCTTCTGAAGGCGGCCTTCGACGAAGCCCCGGTGGAAGAAACGCTGATCTCGAACCTGCTCAAGTCGAACTGCCCGGTGACGGGCCAGCCCGACTGGGGCAGCGTGCAGATCCACTACGTCGGGCCGCAGATCGATCAGGCGGGCCTCTTGCGCTACATCATCTCGTACCGCAATCACACGGGCTTTCACGAGCAGTGCGCCGAGCGCATCTTCATGGACATCCTGCGCGAGTGCAAACCGGACCGGCTCGCCGTCTACGCGCGCTACACGCGGCGCGGCGGCCTCGACATCAATCCGTTTCGCACCAACTTCAACATGCCGATGCCGGACAACGCGCGGCTCGCGCGCCAGTAAGGGCAAGATCGCCGCAATCTTTCGATCAGGCGAAACGCCAAAGCAAAACGCGCCGCAAAGACGGCGCGTTTTTCATGGGCGTGGCGATCCGCTGGCGCTTCAATGCGGCAACTCAGCCGCCCCCATGCGCCGCGCAATCACCGCGGTGCGCTGCGCGAGATACGCCGAGTTGCGATGCTCGTCGAAGTACTTGGGACGCGGCAGCATCACCGCGAGCCGCGCCGACTGCCACGGCGTGAGCTTCGCGGCACTCGTGCGGTAGTAGTAACGCGCGGCGGCTTGCGCGCCGTACACGCCGTTGCCCCACTCCACCGAATTCAGATAGACCTCGAAGATGCGCTCCTTGTCGAGCAGCGTCTGCAGCATCCACGTGATGATGAACTCCTGGCCCTTGCGGATGTAGCTCTGCTCGCGCGAGAGGAACAGGTTGCGCGCGAGCTGCTGCGTGATGGTCGAGCCGCCGCGCACGATATGGCCGCGCTGCTTGTTCTTTTCCCACGCCTGGAGGATGGCGTCGGTTTCGTAGCCGTTGTTGTTGACGAAGTTCGCGTCCTCGGACGCGATGATCGCGCGCTTCAGGTTGCGCGAGATCTGGTCGTACGGCACCCATTCGTGCTGGATCGTGAGACCGGGGCGGTCGGCGGACAGACGCGCGGCATCGGTGCGCATGAACGCCGTGGTTTGCGGATCGACGAAGTTCCAGGCCGCGATTTGCGCGAAGTAGAAGAGTTGCGTGGCGATCCACGCAATGGCGAACACCGAGACGATCCAGGTCAGCCAGCGCAGCGCGCCAGGACGCTTGCGCGTCTGCGCGCGCCGCCCACTGCCGCTCGCGACCGCCGCGGCCTGCGCACCGATGGCTTGCCTGCGCATGGCGTCGTCTCCGTTGTGTGCGGGAAGCGCCGAGCGTTACGCGGCCTGCGCGGCGAGTTGCGCGCGCAACGCCGCCAGCACCGGCGCGCCCTCGGGCCGCACGCCGCGCCACACGAAGAACGACTCGGCGGCCTGCTCGACCAGCATGCCGAGGCCGTCGGCCGCGCGCGCGCCAAGTGCCTGCGCGTGGCGCATGAACACGGTGGGCTGCGCGCCGTACATCATGTCGTAGGCGAGCGTGCCGGTGCAAAACGCACGCTCGTCACACTCGGGCAAAGCCGCATCGAGGCTGCCCGCCGTCGCGTTCACGATCACGTCGTAGGGCTCGGGATCGACCGGGTCGCGAGAGACCGCTTGCGGACCGCCGCCGTTGAGGAGGCAGCCGAACTCGCCCGCCGCGCCGGTGAACTGCTCGATGAGCGCGTACGCCTTGGGCGCCGTGCGGTTCACGATGGTGATCTCGCGCGGCCGGCGCTCGAGCATCGGCAGCACGACGCCGCGCGCCGCGCCGCCCGCGCCGAGCAGCAGCACGCGCGCGCCTTCGAGCGCAACGCCGAGGTTCACCTCGATGTCGCGCACGAGGCCGAAGCCGTCGGTGTTGTCGCCGAAGATGCCGTCTGCGTCGAAGCGCAGCGTGTTCACCGCGCCCGCCGCCGCCGCGCGCGGCGAGAGCTTGTGCGCGAGCGCGTGCGCTTCGAGCTTGAACGGCACGGTCACGTTCAGGCCGCGGCCGCCCGCTGCGTGAAACGCCTGCACGTGCTCGACGAAACCATCTAGCGGCGCGAGCAGGCGGTCGTATTCGACGCGCTCGCCCGTTTGCAGCGCGAACTGCGCGTGGATGTACGGCGACTTGCTGTGCGCCACCGGGTTGCCGACTACGGCGTAGCGGTCGGCGTGCACGACAGGCTTCGACTCGCTGACGCTCATTCGCGCGGCTCCGTAGCGTGCTGCTCGCTCGATTGTTCTTCCGCCGCGGGCGCATCGCCTTCGGCTTCGCCCGCTTCCGCAACGGCTTCCGCTTCGCTTTGCGCGGACTCGTCGGCGGTTTCGATCAGCTCTTCGTCTTCGCCCGCGTCCTCTTCGGCCTGCTCGCCGCTCGTCACGACGGGCGCATCGAGCACGCGCAGCATGCGCACCGAAGCCTCGATGGTCAACTCGTCGATCGACAGCACTTCCATCATCAGGCGCGTGCCGCGCGCATGCACGCCAAGCGCGAGTACGTGCATGAGCAGCGGCACTTCTTCGAAACGCACCAGGTCGTCCTTCACCACGCTCGCCGGGAATTCGCGGCGCGCCTCGCGCCCGCCCTCACCGCGCATTTCCTGCTGCAGCCAGCGCAGGCACCAGAAGTACTCCATGCGGCGCTGGTGATCGGCGTAAGCGGTATAGGTCTCGTCGAAGCCCTGCACGACGGCGAAAAGATCGGCGTCTTTCGGCTTGAACGGCGCGACGAGCTTGGCGGCCACGCCGTGCTCCACGCAAGCGAGCAACTGCCACTGGTTCACGAGGTCCACATAGCGGCGCAGCGGCGAGGTGCTCCACGCATACTGCGCGACGCCGAGTCCTTCGTGCGGCGCGGCGTTGGTTTGCATACGCGTGCGCTTGGGACCGGTCGGCGCGCCGAACGCGCGCTGCGAGCGATAGATGCCCGGCACGCCGTGATCGTGCAGGAAGGCGCCCCACGTGGAGTTCGCGAGAATCGCCAGTTCCGCGACGATCAGGTCGAGCGGCGAGCCGCGACGGCGCGGCGAGATGGTCACATGCTCGCCTTCCACGTAGAAGTTGAAGTCGGTGTTGCGCTGGACTTCGCGACGCAGGCCGTAACCGGCGCGCGCCTGCTGGCGCTTCTCGAACAGCGCCTGCGCGAACGGCCACAGTACGGCGATGTCGTCCTTGTGTGGATACTCGCCCGTGCCCGCTGCGAGCGTCGCTTCGGTGACGACTTCGTCGAGCGTGTTGTGACGCAGATTGCTCTTCACGAACACGCGCTCGGCGCGCGTTTCGGTCGCGACGATCTCCTGCGTCTCGCGGTTCACGATGCAGTAGAGCGAAAGCGCCGGGCGCAGACCGCCTTCCTTGAGCGTGAACGCGTCGACGAAATCGTCGGGCAGCATCGTGATCTTGTCGCCAGGCATGTAGACCGTCGAAAGGCGCGTGCGCGCGATCGTGTCCGCCGTGTCGCCGCGCTGGATGCCAAGCGCAGGCGCCGCGATGTGAATGCCGATGCGCACGCGGCCGTCGGCCAGGTGCTCGATCGAGAATGCGTCGTCGATTTCGGTCGTGGTGACGTCGTCGATCGAAAACGCCTGCACGTGCTCGGCGGCGTCAGGCAGATCCTCGGGCAGCGTGCCCACTTCGACGGGCGGGAAACCCGTGCCGTGCGGGAAGAAGTCCGCGAGGAAGCGTGCCTCGTGCAGCGCGCGCGGCGAAGCGATGCCACCGTTTTCGAGCATGAGGCGCGGCATCGAAATGCCGCGCGCGGCGGCCGCCGCTTCGAGCGCCTTGTACTCGATGGAATTCTTGTCGGGCTTCGTGAGGAGTCCGAGCGCTCGGCCCTTGAACGCCTCGGGCAGTTCACCCGCCTTCAGCTCCTCTTCGTAACCGGCCTGCACCAGAGCCTGCTGACGCTTGCGCTCGAGCGAGGCCAGCGCCATCTTGAGCTGCTCTTCAGGCGCGCGCTGATACTGGCCGCGCCCCTTGCGGCGAAAGTACACGGGGGAGCCATGCAGGCGCAGCACGAGCGCGGCGCGCTCGACCGGGCCGTAGGTTTCGCCGAAATACTCGCTCGCAAGCGCCGTGTAGGCGAATTCATCGGCGGGCGCGCACTCCCACAGGAAATCCAGATCGATCTCCTGGGCGGCGGCGTCCGCCTGCTCCAGCAGCTCGCCCGCAGCCGGCTTCTCGAACTCGATCAACACGTCTTTGGCGCGCACCTTGGCGCGCCGCCCGCCCGGCAGCTCGACCTGAAACGCATCGCCCTGGCGCGACAGCACGCTGCCGGCCTTGAAACTGCCCGATTCCTCAAAGAAAACGTTCACTCAATACTCTCGTTCAGACTTGCTTCGACCGCCGGCGCGGCGCGCGGGCGGTGCTGTATACATATAGGCGTTCGCACGCATCAAGCGGCATCGCAGAAACGGATCACTTCGTCGACGTAATCTGCGAACTCGCTGATGCCATGATCGCTGCCTTCGATCAGGTGTGTGGGCACACCCGCATAGTGCGCGAGCATCTCGCGGTAATCGAGCACTTCGTCGCCGGTCGCCGCGATCAGATAGTAGCGCGCGGGTTGCGTCACCTTCGTAACGGCCAGCGCGCGCAATTCTTCCAGATGACGCGGTTCGACGACGATGCTGCCGCCGCCGTGCCAGAGCGGCTGCTCGCCGAGATACTTCGACAGATCGCGGTCAGGCACCACGGCGGGGTTCAAGAGCGCAGCGCGCCAGCCATGCTTTTGCGCGAGATGCGTGGCAAAGTAGCCGCCGAGCGAACTGCCGATGAGCGTGACGCGCTCGCCCGGCTTCAATTGCGCGCCGATCTCCTGCTCGGCGAGCGCAATGGCCTCCTGCGGCGACACCGGCAGCGTCGGGCACAGCCATTCGCCGCTGCGTCCCAGCTCGGCCATGCGCGCCGCCAGCAGGCGCGCCTTGAACGACTGGGGCGACGAGCGAAAGCCGTGCAGATAGACGATCACGCCGCGCTCCGTGCCGAGAGCGCGTCGAGCAGCTTTTGATGCACGCCGCCGAAACCGCCGTTGCTCATCACGAGCACCTGGTCGCCGGGGCGTGCGGCTGCGGCGACCGCCTTCACGAGCGCTTCGAGATCGTGGAAAGCGCGAGCCTTTTCGCCGAGCGGGGCCAGTGCGCCAACGAGGTCCCAGCCGAGCGCATCCTTGCCGCTCGGTGCGCCGTAGCCGAACACGAGGTCGGCGTCGGCGAGACTCGCGGGCAGCTGCGCCTTCATCACGCCGAGCTTCATCGTGTTCGAGCGCGGCTCCAGCACGGCGAGGATGCGCGTGTTTTCGTGGCCGACGCGCGTGCGCAGGCCGGCGATCGTCGTTTCGATGGCCGTGGGATGGTGCGCGAAGTCGTCGTAGACGGTCACGCCGTCAACGCTCCCGCGCACTTCCATGCGGCGCTTCACGTTGCGGAACGTGGCGAGCGAGGCGGCGGCCTGCGCGGGCGGCACGCCCACGCTGCGCGCGGCGGCAATCGCCGCGAGCGCATTCAGGCGGTTGTGTTCGCCCTGGATCTGCCAGTCCACCACGCCTGCACGTTCGCTGTTGTGATAGACGGCGAAGCGCTCGTCCACCGGCACGCCGTCTTCAGCGGGCAGCGCCTGCCAGCCGCCATCCACGCCGAAGCGCTCCACGTCGCTCCATACGCCGCGCGTGAGCACGCGTTCGAGCGCGTCCGAGCGGCCGTTCGTGACGATGCGGCCAACGCCCGGAATCGTGCGCACGAGATGATGAAACTGCGTTTCGATCGCCGCGAGATCGGGGAAGATGTCGGCGTGATCGAATTCGAGGTTGTTGAGCAGCGCCGTGCGCGTACGGTAATGAACGAACTTCGAGCGCTTGTCGAAGAACGCCGTGTCGTACTCGTCGGCTTCGATCACGAAGAAGCTCGAATCGGTCAGGCGCGCCGACACGCCGAAATTGAGCGGCACGCCGCCGATCAGGAAGCCGGGATTCAGGCCCGCGTCTTCGAGCAGCCACGTGAGCATCGAGCTCGTGGTGGTTTTGCCGTGCGTGCCCGCCACCGCGAGCACCCACTTGTCGCGCAGCACGTGTTCGCCGAGCCACTGCGGACCCGACGTGTACGGCAAGCCGCGATTGAGGATCTCCTCCATCAGCGGGTTGCCGCGCGTGACCACGTTGCCGATCACGTAGAGATCGGGCTTGAGTTCAGTCTGGCTCGCATCGTAACCCTCGATGAGGCGGATGCCCTGCGCTTCGAGCTGGGTGCTCATCGGCGGGTACACGCCGGCGTCGCAGCCGGTCACCGTGTGGCCCGCGCTGCGCGCGAGCACCGCGAGTCCGCCCATGAACGTGCCGCAGATGCCGAGGATATGGATGTGCATAAGCCTGTCGCGCCGCGCGGGCGTCGTGAACGCGTTGATCGGATTGATCGGTTGAAAAGGATGGAGAAGCTGGAACGACGGCAGCCCTGCGCCGCCGCAGCAAAGACGGGTATTGTACCCGAGGCCCCGAGCCCTATTGGCTCGACCAAGGCTCTCACGGCGACGGAAAATCCCTGACCACCCCGGCGGCGGGTGCGGCGCAGTGGCCGCCTGCGGGAGCCCAGGGCGATCTCTAGTATCATTAAAGGATGGTTCGCAGATCACATTTCGATCCCCAGCGCGTGCGCGAGGAAATCGCCATCGCGGCAGCAAGGATGATCGCCGAGGACGGCCTCGACTACGCCACCGCCAAACGCAAGGCGGCCCGGCAGGTCGTGGGGGAGACGCGTATCGAAGGCACCTGGCTGCCCGACAACGATCAGATCGAGGAAGAGATCCGCGAATATCAGGCCCTCTTTCAGAGCGACAGCCAGCCGGCCGTGCTGCGCCGCCTGCGCGAGATCGCGCTCGAATGGATGCAGCGGCTCGAGGCGTTCAATCCGTTCCTGACCGGCGCGGTGCTCAACGGCACGGCGGGCGAGCACTCCGACATCCATCTGCAGATTTTTTGTGACAACGCGAAGGATGTCGCGATCTGGCTCCTGAACGCGAACGTGCAGTACGACGTGTCGGAAACGCGCCATTTCGCGGCGCGCGGCCTCGTGGAGACACTCAGCTTCATGTGGCGTCCGTCGCGCGCCGAGGAGCCGGTGGGCATACACGTTGCACTCTACAATACGGACGACTTGCGCGGCGCCGTGCGCGCCGACGCGCGTGGCAGGCTGCCGCGCGCCAATGCGCAGGCCCTCCAGGCGCTGATCGACGAGAGCGGCGCCACTTCTTCTACAACCTGAAAACGGCAGCGATGAATACGAAGCGGATTCTGGCCGGCGTCGCAGTGGCGGCAATCGCCGCAGGCGGCGGCATACTGGCTGGGCACTGGGCCACGAGCGGCAGCGCCGGCGTGGCCGACGCGGCCTCGGTAAGCGCGGCCTCGGCGAGCGGCAAGCAGAATGCGGTCGGCCAGCTCTGGTCGGCGGCGGTCACGAACCCGGACGGCAAGGCGCAATCGCTCGCCATCTACAAGGGCCGGCCGATCGTGGTCAACTTCTGGGCCTCCTGGTGCGGCCCGTGTGTCGAGGAAATGCCGGAGCTTTCGGCGCTCCAGCGTGAATACGCGAAGAAGGGGATTCAGTTCGTCGGCGTAGGCGTGGACTCGGCCGCGAACATCAAGACGTTCCTCAAGAAGGTGCCAGTCGATTACCCGATCTACATCGCCGGCTTCGGCGGCGCGGACGTCGCGCGCGCATTCGGCAACAACGCAGGCGGCTTACCTTACACGGTGGTAATCGACGCGAACGGCGCCGTTCGTTCGACAAAATTAGGGCAAATCAAGCCGGACGAGCTTCGACGCACGCTCGACGCGCTTTGACGCAGCGGAATATTTGGCACAATCTTAAGCGCCGTAGCGCAGATTTTGCCGTGTGAATCCTGTCATTTGACTGAAGATCGGCCCGGACCCTCGCCGCAAGGCATGGTCGGGGCCATATCGTCTTATCGGAAAACTAGACAAAATTCTCTAATCGGCGCTAAAGTTCGCGCAATTCCACGGAAAAAGAAGCGACCATGACGCGACTGCTGGTTCTGCACGGCCCCAACCTCAATCTTCTCGGCACCCGGGAACCGGAGGTGTACGGGCGCGTGACGCTGCCGCAGATCGATCAGGCGCTCTCGGACCGCGCGGCGGACGCCGGCGTCGAGCTCGCGACCTTCCAGAGCAACCACGAAGGCGCGCTGGTCGACCGCATTCAGTCGGCCCGCACCGAGCAGACCGACTTCATCCTGATCAACCCGGCCGCGTACACGCATACGAGCGTCGCGATCCGTGATGCGCTGGCAGGTGTCGGCATCCCATTCGTCGAGATTCACCTGTCGAACGTGCATCGCCGCGAGTCCTTCCGGCACCATTCGTATTTTTCCGACCAGGCCGAAGGTGTGATTTGCGGCCTCGGCTGGAAGGGTTATCTCTACGCGCTCGAATACGCGCTCGACCGGCTCGCTGCCCGGTCGGCGGCCTGATTCCTGCGCCGGATGACCGTCAATACCTGAACAACAACCCGTGTCGGGACGCGCGCGCCCCGGCACTTCACGTATTCAAAGTAAAAGGGGCTGCACCATGGATCTACGTAAGCTGAAGACTCTGATCGACCTCGTCTCCGAATCGGGCATCTCGGAGCTCGAAGTGACCGAGGGTGAAGGCAAGGTGCGCATCGTCAAGAACGCGCCGCCCGTTTACGTGCAGCCGGGCCCCGCGCAATACGGGGCGCCGATGATGGGCGCTCCGCTCGCAGCGCCCGCCCATGTCGGCGACGCTGCCGCAGCCGCCCCCGCAGCGCCCGCTGTGCCGCAAGGCCATATCGTGACCTCGCCGATGGTGGGCACGTTCTACCGCGCGCCGTCGCCGGGCGCCGACCCGTTCGTCCAGGTTGGCGACACGGTCAAGGAAGGCCAGACGCTTTGCATCATCGAAGCGATGAAGTTGCTCAACGAGATCGAGTCGGACACGTCCGGCGTGGTCAAGGAAATCCTCGTCGAGAACGGCCAGGCAGTTGAATACGGCCAGCCGCTCTACGTGATCGCCTAAGCTTTTCTGCGCGCGGCGGCGGCCTTCTTTTCTGGCCGCGCCGCGTTTGTCGCGTTTGGCGCCCCATGACGGCGACGCACGCGACCGATCCTCTGAGGCGTACGCACATACGACTTGCGACGCCCTTTGATGAGTCGAATACCCACCATGTTTGAAAAAATCCTCATTGCCAATCGTGGCGAAATCGCGCTCCGCATCCAGCGCGCGTGCCGCGAACTCGGCGTCAAGACGGTCGTCGTCTATTCGGAAGCCGACAAGGAAGCCAAGTACGTGAAGCTCGCGGACGAGGCGGTCTGTATCGGCCCGGCGCCTTCGAACCTGAGCTACCTGAACATGCCGGCGCTCATCAGCGCGGCCGAAGTCACCGACGCAGAAGCGATCCACCCAGGCTACGGCTTCCTCTCCGAGAACGCCGACTTCGCCGAGCGTGTCGAGCAGTCGGGCTTCACCTTCATCGGCCCGCGCCCGGAAACGATCCGCATGATGGGCGACAAGGTCACGGCGAAGCAGACCATGATCAAGACCGGCGTGCCCTGCGTGCCGGGCTCGGAAGGCGCACTGCCCGACGATCCGAAGGAAATCGTGAAGATCGCCCGCGCGATCGGCTACCCCGTCATCATCAAGGCGGCGGGCGGCGGCGGCGGCCGCGGCATGCGTGTCGTGCACACGGAAGCGGCGCTCGTGAACGCGGTCAACATGACCCGCGAGGAAGCTGGCCGTGCGTTCGGCAATCCGCAGGTCTACATGGAGAAGTACCTCGAGAACCCGCGTCACATCGAGATCCAGATTCTCGCGGACTCGTTCAAGAACGCCGTGTGGCTCGGCGAGCGCGACTGCTCCATGCAGCGCCGCCACCAGAAGGTGATCGAGGAAGCGCCGGCGCCGGGCATCGCGCGCCGCCTGCTCGATCGCATCGGCGATCGTTGCGCCGACGCGTGCAAAAAGATGGGCTACCTCGGCGCGGGCACGTTCGAGTTCCTGTATGAAAACGGCGAGTTCTACTTCATCGAGATGAACACGCGCGTGCAGGTCGAGCACCCGGTCACCGAGCTGATCACGGGCATCGACATCGTGCAGGAGCAGATCCGCATCGCCGCGGGCGAGAAGCTCTCGTTCCGCCAGCGCGACATCCAGCTGAAGGGCCACGCGATCGAGTGCCGTATCAACGCGGAAGATCCGTTCAAGTTCACGCCGTCGCCGGGCCGTCTCACGTCGTGGCACATGCCGGGCGGTCCTGGCGTGCGCGTCGACTCGCATGCCTACAATGGCTATTTTGTGCCGCCGAACTATGATTCGATGATCGGCAAGCTGATCACCTACGGCGCCACGCGCGAGCAGGCCATTCAGCGCATGCGCATCGCGCTCTCGGAAATGGTGGTCGAAGGCATCTCGACCAACATCCCGCTGCATCGCGAGCTGATGCTCGATGCGAAGTTCGTCGAAGGCGGCACGAGCATTCACTACCTCGAAAGCCGTCTGGCCGAGCGTCAGGCAGTGAAGAAGGACGAAGCGTAATTCATGAGCTATCGGGAACTGATCGTCGAGCTCGAGCGTGACCGCGCGGAAGAACTTTCCGACGCGCTGATCGAGCTTGGCGCCCTCTCGGTGTCGGTGGAAGACGCCGACGCCGACACGCCCGACGAGCAGCCGCTCTTCGGCGAACCGGGCTTAACACCCGATCGCACCGCGTGGCAGCATTCGCGCGTGATTGCGCTGATCGGCGCCGATCAGGATCCCGCTCTGCTGCTCGCCGCCGCTTCGAACGAGCTGGGTCTCGCCGAAACGCCGAAGTTCTCGCTGCGCGAAGTCGAGGAGCAGGACTGGGTGCGTTTGACGCAATCGCAGTTCGACCCGATCCAGATCGGCGAGCGCATCTGGGTCGTGCCGTCGTGGCACGATGCCCCGGACCCGAACGCGCTCGTGCTCGAACTGGACCCGGGCCTCGCGTTCGGCACGGGCAGCCATCCCACCACGCGTTTGTGCATGGAATGGCTCGAACAGCACGTGCAGCCCGGCAATTCGCTGCTCGACTACGGCTGCGGCTCGGGCATCCTCGCGATCCTCGCGCAGAAGTGCGGTGCGAATCCGGTGATCGGCATCGACATCGACCCGCAGGCGGTCGAGTCGGCGCGTCACAACAGCGAGCGCAATCGCGCGGAAGTCACCTACGGCCTGCCCGACGATTGCCCCGCCGGCGAGTTCGACATCGTCGTCGCCAACATTCTTTCGAATCCGCTCAAGCTGATGGCCTCGATGCTCTCCTCGCGCGTGAAGCCGGGCGGACGCATCGCACTTTCGGGCATCCTCGCGCGCCAGGCCGAGGAAGTCGCGCAGGTGTACGCGCAGTGGATCGACATCTCGGTCTGGCGCGAACACGAAGGCTGGGTCTGCCTCGCGGGCACGCGGCGCGCATAATTCCTCCCCGCTCCGATCGGGCTCGCGCGAGCCTGATCGCGCCCCAAGCGGCAAGGCCGAAGTCGTAGACTGCGGTGGATTGCCAGTAGAATGCGGGTATCACCAATCCTCCGGTCTACCCAGATCCTCGGCCCACATGCTTCTGGCAACGCGCTGCCCCTTCTGTGAAACCGTATTTCGCATCCAGCCCACGCAGCTCGCCGTGCGCCGCGGCCTCGTGCGTTGCGGACATTGTCAGGAAGCGTTCGATGCGTCGGGCAGTTTGTACGAGATGCCCGAAGGCGGCGACTTCACGCGCGCGGTACCCGTTGCTGCCGAAATTGCGGCCAGCCTGACCTCGCCGCCATCGGAGCCCGCTTCACGTTTTGCTGCGCAGCCCGCTTCGGAACCCGCTTCACAGTTCGAATCGCAGTTCGAATCGCAGTCCGCTTCACAGCCCACTCCGCAGCAGCCCGAGGTTCAGCCTGATCAGGCGAATCAGCCTGCAACAGCGCCATCGCAAGAGCCGCCCCCAACGCTGGGCGCCACTCCCAATTTCACGAATCGCACGTGGGACCCGTGGGCGCCGCCGCAGGACAGCCAGCGTGATCCCCGCCTGAAATACGACGCCGATAAGCTACCAGGGGCAAGCGTTGCCCGAGGCGCCTCGCCTGGCCTTACGCCCGAGCACGAGTCGCGGGTCGCCTTCGACGACGAACCGACGCTCGGGCGCCCACCACAAGATGCGCCGCACGCGCCAGCGGCACCTGCAGCAGCCCCGGTGCCGCCGCCGCAGCAGTCCGCAGCCGCCGAACCCTTCCCGCCCGCCGCGCGCTGGACGCGCAGCGAGCCGAACCTGGGCACGAGCGGCCCGACCGAGCCGACCTTTTCGGCCAACGAAGCATCGGCTGCGGCTCACATGCACGACCCCGAGCCCGCGCTCGGCCCCCGCACCCGCGAAGCCGCACCGGAGCCCGCGTTCAGCGCGCTCTCGCCCAACGACGGCGCCTCACCGTTCGCCGTCACGCGCGAAGCGCCGGCCCGCCCGCGCGGTTCGCGCGGCCTCGTCTGGCGCATTCTCGGCACGCTCATCGCCATTCTGCTGCTCGCGCTGCTCGTCGTGCAACTCGCGTGGTGGCAACGGGAAACGGTCATGGTCTACTGGCCCGACTCGCAGTCGCTCTATCAGCAGGCGTGCGAGCAGCTCGGCTGCCGCGTGCTGCCGCCGCGCGACATCGACGGCCTGCTGGTCGAGCCGTCCGATCTGCGCCAGGTCGACAACGAGCCGCATCACCTCGAACTGAAGGTGCCGCTGCGCAACCGCTTCAACGTGGCGCTCGCGTACCCCGCCATCGAGCTGTCGCTGCTCGACCGGCAAAACAACATCGTCGTGCGGCGCGTGCTGTGGCCGCAGGACTACGTCACGCCCGGCACCTCCATTGAAGCCGGTCTGCCCGCACGCACCACGCAGACCATGATCGTGCGGCTCGACACGGGCGACGTGGTGGCGTCGAACTTCCGCATCGAGATTTTCTACCCCTGATTTGCCGTCTGTGCGCGGGTGCACTGGCGTGCCCCGCGCGTTTCCCGGCGTCCCGCATCGCGCGGGCGCGCCATTCACCACAACATGCATTCCCGGAGAGCACATCATGAGTCAAGTCACGCTAGGCGGTAACCCGATCGACGTCGCCGGCACCTTCCCGAGCGTCGGCCAGAAGGCCCCGGCGTTCTCGCTCGTCGGCAAGGATCTGAAGCCTGTCTCGCTCGCCGATTTCGCCGGCAAGCGCAAGGTGCTGAACATCGTGCCGAGCCTCGACACGCCGACCTGCGCGACCTCCACGCGCAAGTTCAACGAAGCCGCTGCCGGTCTCAACAACACGGCTGTCGTCGTGATCTCGGGCGACCTGCCGTTCGCCGCTGCGCGCTTCTGCACGACCGAAGGCATCGCCAACGTCGTCACGGCCTCGACCTTCCGCGGCCATGAATTCGCGCAAGCCTATGGTGTGGACGTGACGAGCGGCCCGCTCACCGGCCTGACCGCGCGCGCCGTCGTCGTGCTCGACGAAAACGACAACGTCCTGCACGCCGAGCGCGTGAGCGAAATCAAGAACGAACCGAACTACGACGCCGCACTCGCCGCGCTGAAGTAATCCGGCGGCGGCGCACACGCGCCTCGCGCCTGCACTGCCAGATCGACGCGCAGGCCGGTGCGCCGCCCCCTTCCCCTACCACGCCCTACAGGAATTTCCGCCTTGGCTACGCTGATCTGCGGCTCGCTCGCCTACGACAACATCATGACCTTCGAAGGTCGCTTTCGGGAGCACATCCTGCCCGAGCAGGTGCACATCCTGAACGTGAGCTTTCTGGTGCCGACGATGCGCCGCGAGTTCGGCGGCTGTGCCGGCAACATCGCGTATTCGCTGCATCTGCTCGGCGGCGACGCCCGCATCATGGCGACGCTCGGCGCCGCCGACGCGCGCCCCTACCTCGAACGCCTCGACGCGCTCGGCCTGTCGAAGGCGCACGTGCGCGTGCTGGAGGATACGTGGTCCGCGCAGGCGATGATCACGACCGACCTCGAGAACAACCAGATCACCGCGTTCCACCCGGGCGCGATGATGCAATCGCATTTGAACCGCGCCGACGAAGCGCCCGGCATCAAGCTCGGCATCGTCGCACCGGACGGCTTCGACGGCATGGTCCAGCACGTCGAGCAGTTCGCGAAGGCCGGCGTGCCGTTTATCTTCGATCCGGGCCAGGGTCTGCCGCTCTTCGACGGGGCTTCTTTGCGCCGCGCGATTGAACTTGCGACCTACGTAGCGGTCAACGACTACGAAGCCAACCTTGTCAGCCATCGCACCGGCTGGTCGTTCGACGAAATCGCCAGCCATGTCGACGCGCTGATCATCACGCGCGGCGAGCACGGCTCGCAGATCTACCACAGCGGCAAGATCGAGGAGATTCCTCCGGTCAAGGCCGCTCAGGTGCTCGACCCGACCGGCTGCGGCGACGCTTTCCGCGGCGGCCTGCTCTACGGCATCGAGAACGGCCTCGACTGGGCAACCACGGGGCGTCTCGCGAGCCTGATGGGCGCGCTCAAGATCGAGCATCTCGGTCCGCAAAACTATGCGCCTACGCGAGCGCAGATCAACGAACGGTTCAAGGAGGCATTCGGCTACGAACTGCCGAACTGAACGCGGGAGCCGCACACGAACGGCGCCCATTGGAGCTACGGGAATGAAAATAACAAGTCGTCTGATTGTTGCAGCCATGCTCGCGGGGTCGCTCGCGATGTCGGGTTGCGCCTATAACAGCAGTTCCGCCGATGTGTACACGGCCTCGCAGGCGCAGCGAGAGCAATCGGTGCGTATGGCCACGGTCGAAAGCGTGCGCGCGGTGAAGATCAGTTCGAACAACGGCCAGCCTAGCGGCCTTGGCGCGATCGGTGGCGGCGCGCTCGGCGCGGTGGCCGGCAGCCAGATCGGCGGCGGCACGGGCTCGATCGTCACCGGCATCATCGGCGGCATTGCGGGCGCCGTGGCCGGCAACGCGGTCGAGAACGGCGTGGCCATGCGCGACGGCCTCGAGATCACGGTGCGCCTCGACAACGGCGACTACCGCGCCATCACGCAAACCGCGACCGGCGAAGTCTTCAACGCGGGCGACCGCGTGCGACTGCTCTCGAGCGGCGGCGTGACGCGCGTCACGCACTAACGGTTTCCCCTGTACCGCAGCGGCGCCTCGCGCCGGATGCGGAACCTCAGGCGCATGTGCTCCCCTGTGCATGCGCCTTTTTTCATGCCCGCGCGCGGCATGCGCGTGACCTCACCCCAACTATTACGAACTCCAGACGAAAAAAATCCCGTCGCGGACAACCCAGCGACGGGATCGGGATCGAGCCTTGCGCATCATGCCGCCCGGCCCGGCCAACGAAGCGCGCGTACGACGTAGCCTGCGCGCTTCGTCTCGGACTGCTTACGGACGGCTGCCGGTCGGGAACGGCCATGCCGCGGCCGGATTCAGGGCAGTCTTGACCGTTGCTGCGGGCGCGGACGGTTGCGCAGCAGGGGCAGCAGGTGCGGCAGCGGCCTTCGCAGGTGCCTTCTTGGCAGCCTTCTTGGCGGCAGCTTTCTTCGCAGGCGCAGCCTTCTTGGCAGCAGCCTTCTTCGCAGGCGCCTTCTTGGCTGCAACCTTCTTCGCAGCAACCTTCTTGGCTGCGGCCTTCTTCGCCGGCGCTGCCTTCTTCGCAGCAACCTTCTTCACGGCGACTTTCTTGGCTGCAACCTTCTTCGCTGCGGCCTTCTTCGCCGGTGCTGCCTTCTTCGCAGCAACCTTCTTCACGGCGACTTTCTTGGCTGCAACCTTCTTCGCTGCGGCCTTCTTCGCCGGTGCTGCCTTCTTCGCAGCAACCTTCTTCACGGCGACTTTCTTGGCTGCGACCTTCTTGACCGCGACCTTCTTCGCTGCGGCCTTCTTCGCCGGAGCCGCCTTCTTCGCTGCAACCTTCTTCACTGCGACCTTCTTAGCCGCCGGTTTCTTCTTGGCAGTAGCCATTTTTTTCTCCTTCAGGTTCAGATGAGAGTCAGTTCAAACTACACCCTTCGTCAAAACCCGCTTCCCGCGAACGCTTCTCACGGCGCACGCTGCGAAGCGGGCTATTCATCGGCGTACGCTGATCCCGCGCGCTTACGCTAATGAATGCGGTAAGGCGCGCCGTGCCACGAGGCACAGCGCGCCGAGTCATTCCGGCGTCGGCTACCGACACCGGGCAACGTTCGTTGAAAGCGGCGGCCTCACGACACGCGAAGCCTGCGCGCTTTTCCGGGGGGAAGTTTGCCCATCCCTCTGAAGGGTTCGCAAAGTGCCTGTCACGTCGGTGAGCCAACCTGGCTCCGGGCATGCTTTGCATCAGGCGTTCCTGCTCCTAATCATCATGCCAGTCGAGGCGCCTGCACGGCGCCTCGCGGCAACCCCAAAAGACTTGCACCGCAGTGCGCCCGGGTTATTCCCAGGACAGCGCACCGCCCGTCTGATATTCGATCACGCGCGTCTCGAAGAAGTTGCGTTCCTTCTTCAAGTCGATCATCTCGCTCATCCACGGGAACGGATTTTCTTCGTTCGGGAACAGCTGATCAAGACCGATCTGCTGGCAACGGCGGTTGCAGATGAAGCGCAGATAGCTCTTGAACATCGATGCGTTCAGACCGAGCACGCCGCGAGGCATGGTGTCCTCGGCGTAGCGGTACTCGAGGTCGACCGCATGCTTGAACAGTTCGGTGATCTCCGCACGGAACGCCGGGGTCCACAGGTGCGGGTTTTCAAGCTTGATCTGGTTGATCAGGTCGATGCCGAAGTTGCAGTGCATCGACTCGTCACGCAGGATGTACTGGTATTGCTCCGCTGCGCCGGTCATCTTGTTCTGGCGGCCGAGCGCGAGAATTTGCGTGAAGCCGACATAGAAGAACAGGCCTTCCATGATGCAGGCGAACACGATGAGCGACTTGAGCAGATTCTGGTCGGCTTCGAGCGTGCCGGTCTTGAAAGACGGATCAGTCAGCGTCTGGATGAACGGGATCAGGAACTCGTCCTTGTCGCGGATCGACTTGACCTCGTGGTACGCGTTGAAGATCTCGCTCTCGTCCAAGCCCAGCGACTCGACGATGTACTGATAGGCGTGCGTGTGGATCGCTTCTTCGAACGCCTGGCGCAGCAGGAACTGGCGGCATTCGGGCGCCGTGATGTGCCGGTAGGTGCCGAGCACGATGTTGTTCGCGGCGAGCGAGTCGGCGGTCACGAAGAAGCCGAGGTTGCGCTTGACGATGCGGCGCTCGTCCTCGGTCAGACCGTTCGGGTCCTTCCACAGGGCGATGTCGCGGGACATGTTGATTTCCTGCGGCATCCAGTGGTTCGCGCAGCCCGCCAGGTATTTTTCCCAAGCCCACTTGTACTTGAACGGGACCAACTGATTCACGTCGGTCTGGCCGTTGATGATGCGCTTGTCGGCGACATTCACGCGCGCTTCGGTCGAGACCGGCGCTTGCGGCGGCGGTGCAACGGCGAAGTCGCTGGCGAAGATGTTGGTCGCCGTGGAAGCCTGAGGAGCGGAACGCAGACCAAACTGCACCTCGGCAGCCTGGACAGCCTGACCCGCGGGGTTGCGCATTGCGTTTTGCTGCGCACCGCTCGACGGAGTTACGGCCGTGATCTCGTCATCCCAGTTGAGCATAAATGTCACCATCAATTTAGATCGGTTTGTACCATCTTTTCGTGAGCGATAAAAGGGTTCGCACACGAAAAATCCTGTTTTCGATTCGCGTTGCGACCTCGATACAACACTTTGTTATCGCATCGTGTCGATTGCATCGCGTGAGCACTGTGTAGAGAACACTGATTCGTCGTGCTCACTTCGCATGTGCGATGTGCTTCGAAGGTCTTCGCGACATCGAGAGCGTGTGTGAAAGACGGGGTTCGCCGCGCGCTTTTCGCTCGCGCTGCGAGTGCGTTTTCACTCGCCGCTCACTGCTTGCCGCGCGCGGCGCTGGAAGCTCGCGCGGCCTGAGTCTTGTCCCTGCGAGAAACTCCAGGGATTCCTTCCTGTTGCCTCTTTCGCGTACTGCAGCGCGCGCGGTGCGCGTTGCCGGGAGAGTCGGCGCGCATTGCGCGCGCCTCGTTCGCTGTTACATCTCGCTACGGCTACTTCGACTACTGTTTACTACTGATGCTTCGGTCCTCGCATGATGCGAGCGGCGTTGCACCGCACGCATCATGCGCAGCCAGCTTTACTGGCAAGCCTCGCACTCTTCGAAGCCGGGGTCGCCCGGACGCATCATGCACACCGGACCATCTGCTTCCGGCGCCGCTTCAACCGCGGCTTGCGGTGCGGCCTGCATCGTGGTCGACCCTGCTGCACCGCCGAATGCGCCGCCCGTTGCGCCGCCAAACGCGCCGCCTGCATTGCCGCCACCTTCGCCGCCCGTCGGCACGGCGTTGAGCGCGCCGTGCGCAACCGTCGACTTCTCGACGTGCGTAGCCCCCATCGTGCGCAGGTAGTACGTGGTCTTCAGGCCGCGCACCCATGCGAGCTTGTAGATCTCGTCGAGCTTCTTGCCCGATGCGCCCGCCATGAAGATGTTCAGCGACTGCGCCTGGTCGATCCACTTCTGACGACGCGATGCGGCTTCGACGAGCCACGTCGGGTCGACTTCGAACGCCGTTGCATACACAGCGCGTAGATCGGCCGGCACGCGGTCGATGCGCGAGAGCATGCCGTCGAAGTACTTCAGGTCGGCGACCATGACTTCGTCCCACAGGCCGCGCGCCTTCAGGTCGCGCACCAGGTAGTCGTTCACCACCGTGAATTCGCCCGAGAGGTTCGACTTCACGTAGAGGTTCTGGAACGTCGGCTCGATGCAAGGCGACACGCCGATGATGTTCGAGATGGTCGCGGTCGGTGCGATCGCGATGCAGTTCGAATTGCGCATGCCGTGCGTCGCGATGCGCTCGCGCAGCGACGTCCAGTCCATCGACTCGCTCGAGTCGACTTCGACGTAGCCGCCGCGTGCTTCGGCGAGCAGCTTGAGCGTGTCCTGCGGGAGGATGCCGCGATCCCACAGCGAGCCGCGGTAGGTCGAGTAGCGGCCGCGCTCGGCTGCCAGCTCCGTCGACGCCCAGTACGCGTAGTAGCAGACGGCTTCCATCGAGCGGTCGGCGAACTCCACGGCTTCCTGCGAAGCAAACGGCGTGCGCAGAACGTGCAGGCAGTCCTGGAAGCCCATGATGCCCATGCCCACCGGACGGTGCTTCAGGTTCGAGTTGCGCGCCTTCGACACCGCGTAGTAGTTGATGTCGATGACGTTGTCGAGCATGCGCATCGCCACGCTGATGGTGCGCTTGAGCTTGTCGTGGTCGAGCGCGAACGTGCCGTCGGCCTGTTCGACCATGTGCGCGACCAGGTTCACCGAGCCCAGGTTACACACGGCGATTTCGCTGTCGCTGGTGTTCAGCGTGATTTCCGTGCACAGGTTCGACGAGTGGACGACGCCCACGTGCTGCTGCGGCGAACGGATGTTGCACGGATCCTTGAACGTGATCCACGGATGGCCGGTTTCAAACAGCATGCCGAGCATCTTGCGCCACAGTTGCGCGGCCGGCAGCTTCTTGAACAGCTTGATCTCGCCGCGCGCGACCTTCTCTTCGTAAGCCGTGTAAGCCTGCTCGAACTCGGCGCCGAACTTGTCGTGCAGATCCGGGCAGGTCGAGGGCGAGAAGAGCGTCCAGTCGCCGCCTTCCATCACGCGCTTCATGAACAGGTCGGGAATCCAGTTCGCCGTGTTCATGTCGTGGGTGCGGCGGCGGTCGTCGCCCGTGTTCTTGCGCAGCTCGAGGAATTCTTCGATGTCGAGGTGCCACGATTCCAGGTAGGCGCACACCGCGCCCTTGCGCTTGCCGCCCTGGTTCACTGCGACAGCCGTGTCGTTCACGACCTTCAGGAAGGGAACTACGCCTTGCGACTTGCCGTTGGTGCCCTTGATGTGCGAGCCGAGCGCGCGCACGCGCGTCCAGTCGTTGCCCAGACCGCCGGCAAACTTCGAGAGCAGCGCGTTGTCCTTGAGCGCTTCGTAGATGCCGTCGAGGTCGTCGGCAACCGTCGTGAGGTAGCACGACGAGAGCTGCGAGCGGTGCGTGCCCGAGTTGAACAGCGTGGGCGTGGACGACATGAAGTCGAACGACGAGAGCACGTTGTAGAACTCGATCGCGCGCGCTTCGCGGTCGATCTCGTTGAGCGAGAGGCCCATCGCGACGCGCATGAAGAATGCTTGGGGCATTTCGATGCGCGTGCCGCCGACGTGCAGGAAGTAGCGGTCGTACAGCGTCTGCAGGCCGAGGTAGCCGAACTGCAGGTCGCGGCTCGCGTCGAGCGCGTTGCCGAGACGCTTGAGGTCGAACTGCTGGAGCTTGTCGTCGAGCAGGCCGGCTTCCACGCCGCGCTTGATGAACTGCGGGAAGTAGTCGGCGTAGCGCACGGCCATTTCGGCTTGCGTCACTTCCTCTTCGAGAATTTCGCGACGGATCGTGTGCAGCAGGATGCGCGAGGTCGCCTGGCTATACGCCGGGTCCTTTTCGATCATGGTGCGCGCAGCGAGGATGGCCGAGTCGTAGACCTGGGTCATCGGCACGCCGTCGTACAGATTCTTCACCGTTTCCGCGACGATCGGGTCAGCGTTGACCGCGTCGCCGAGACCGTCGCACGACGAGGCGATCAGCGCGCGCAGTGCCTGCATGTCTAGCGGGCGCGTCACGCCGTTGTCCGTGACGTTGATGCCGGGCGCTGCGCTCGCTGCCGTTTCCGGCGCTTGCGCGCGCTCCTGGTTGCGCTTCTCGCGATACAGCACGTAGGCGCGCGCGACGTTGTGCTCGCCACCGCGCATCAGCGCGAGTTCGACCTGATCCTGGATGTCTTCGATATGGAACGTGCCGCCGTTCGGACGGCTGCGCACGAGTGCGCGCACGACGTTCTGCGTGAGCTGCTCGACGAGCTCGCGCACGCGCGCCGAAGCCGCGCCCTGGCCGCCGTTCACGGCGAGGAAGGCCTTCGTCATCGCGATCGCGACTTTCGAAGGTTCGAACGACACCACGCTACCGTTGCGGCGAATCACCTTGTGGTCGGCGAACTGCTGCGCGCTCGTCTGGCCGTCTTGCGGTTGGCCACCCAGTGCGTGCGCGGCGGGCGCGCCTTCATACCGGGTCGAGACGTTATCGGTCGTTTGCATGTGCAAAGCTCCTGGGTCCTGGAAAGGTGCGAAGAGAGTTCGCGGATTAAGACGGACGCCGACGTCGTGCCCCCGTGTGCACGCTCGATCGGGCAGAGAAAAAAGTCCAGCCTGGCGAGGCTGCCGGATGCGACAAGGCAGATGAATCACAGACTGCTTCGGTCTTCATCGTGGATGTCGCGATCATTGGCTGTACCTTCTCTCTCGATTACAGCCGGTGCGCCGGTTCTCTCGGCCGACGGCACCGTACAAAGTTTCTGTTTTTTCTATGCTGGTAACGCGCGCGGCGCCTCGCGCGTGAAGCGGGGCGCCGCGGTACAACACAACATATGGTGTGAAGCCTTGTTTCAGGTACAAAGTATAGTGGAAGAAACTGTACGATCAAATGGCTTTTTTTGCTGGTCCTATCTTGACAAGACCACAAGCCAAGCAGCGCGGGCCTTGGCGGCAAATGCCCCTTCGAGTGGTCTGCGAGGCGCGCGCGAAGACCCTGCGTTTGCGCGCAAGAGGTGCTTATTCCTTGTGCAGCTGGAGAGGGTTCAGCAGGCGCTCGAGCGTGTCATGACGCCGCGTTCTGCTCGCCGTGCCCCTGGATATAGGGGAAGCTGGCATCGGCGAGCTGCGTATCGTGTTTGAGGCGTGCCCAGTCGAAGTGCGGGCCGGGATCGGTCTTGCGCCCGGGCGCGATGTCCGAATGGCCCGCCAGCGCCTCGATCGGATAGTGCGCGACGAGCGCCTTCACGAGCGCCGCGAGCGTCGCGTATTGCGGCGCCTCGAAGGCCGTCGTGTCGCTGCCTTCCAGTTCGATGCCGATGGCGAAATCGTTGCAGCGCTCGCGCCCGAAGAAGCTCGACGCGCCCGCGTGCCACGCGCGCTCGTCGCACGAGACGAATTGCTCGAGCGCGCCATCGCGATGAATGACGAAGTGCGCCGAGACGCGCACGCCGCGCAGGTTGGCGTCGAAGTACGGATGCGCGTCGCAGTCAAGGCGGTTGAGAAAGAGATCGGCGATCTCGGGGCCGCCGAATACGTTGGGCGGCAGGCTGATGTTGTGGACGACGATGAGCGTCGGTACGGCGCCTTGCGGGCGGGCCTCGAAGTTAGGCGAAGGCAGGTGACGCGCGCCGGGCACCCAGCCCTGCGCATCGACTGAGTACGCGCGCGATCCTGGCGATGCGGCAGCGCTCATCGTGCGGGGCGATCCTGGGCCGTGGTGCGCGCGTCCCAGGCGCGCGCGTGCTCGGAACTGCAGAACGAGCGCGCGCCGACATTCACCGATTCACTGCGCGGCGCATGCACGCCGCACTCGGCGCAGCGCACCATCGGCTCGGGCAGCGCAGCCTTGCCGCTCGCGCTCGCGCCGCCATTGGCGTTGCGTGCGGCGCCCTGCCCCGGCTGCGCGCCCTGCTCCGGCTGCGCACCGGCACGCGTTTGCGTCTGCGCACGGCGCAGCGCCTTGACGAACCACTGTCCGACCACGAACAGCAGTACGAGGAGAAGAATCTGTCTCATCGGAACACGCGACTCACACGACTCAAACCACAGGGCGGTGCAGCAGCACCTCGAAGACGAAACGGCTGCCCACATAAGCGAGCAGCAATGCGATGAACGATGCGATCACCCAGCGCAGCGCAGCGCGGCCGCGCCAGCCGGAAACCTTGCGAGCGGTGAGCAACGCGCCGAACATCAGCCACGAAAGAATCGCGAAGACGGTCTTGTGATCGAGCGAAAGCGGCCGGTCGATCAACTGCTCGCTGAACACGATGCCCGAGACGAGCGTGGCCGTGAGCAGCACGAAGCCCGCGCCGATCAGGCGGAACAGCAGCTTTTCCATCGTGAGGAGCGGCGGCAGCGTCTCGATCCAGTTCGACAGCCAGCCGCCGCCGCGATTGCTCGCGTTGCGCTGGAAGCCGGCGCCCTTGAGCGCATGCAGCCGGCGCTCGACGGCGAGCATCAGCACCGCGTGCAGCGCGGCGATCGCAAAGAGCCCATAGGCGATGTTCGCGATGACGAAGTGCAGCTTGAACATCGGCGCGGCCGCGTAGGGCAGCACGCGCACCCCGCCGAACACGAGCGGCAGCATCGACGCGACGGCCGCCAACGGCAGCAGCAAAAGACGCAGGCCGTCGAGCGCAAAGAAAAAGCTCTCGATCCAGTAGATGCCCGCGCCGAGCCAGAACATGGCCGACAACGCGAAGGCGAAGCCGAACACCATTTCGTTGGCGGGGAAGATCGTCATGTGCAGCAGCACGCCGTGCGCGGCGAGCGCGACGAAGAGCAGCGCACGGGAAAGCGGGCCGAAGGTCCGGGCGCGCAGGGCGTCGCCGCCCGCGCCGAGCGTCACCGGAACGGGCGGCACGCTGCCTAGCAGCGGCGCGGTGCCAGCGCGGCGCAGCGCGCGCCAGTCGGCGGCGCACAATCCGCCGTACAGGAGCACGGTGAGGGCATACAGTACAATATCCATGTTCGAAGTTTACTATAGGCCCCCTGGCCGCGCGCTCACGTAACGAATCGGCGACGAAACGCGGCGCGTTCCCGTTTAGCGCGCGCGGGCCGGGCCGCACTGCTCACCGCCTCCCCATGCTCGACAATCTCACTCAACGGATGGCGCGCGTCGTCAAGACGCTGCGCGGCGAAGCCCGGCTGACCGAAGCCAATACGCAGGAAATGCTGCGCGAGGTGCGTCTCGCCCTGCTCGAAGCGGACGTGGCGCTGCCCGTCGTGCGCGAATTCATCGCCAAGGTGAAAGAGAAGGCGCTCGGCGAGGAAGTGATCTCCAGCCTCTCGCCAGGCCAGGCGCTCGTCGGCGTAGTGCAGCGCGAGCTGACCGCCGTAATCGGCGGCGACTACGAAGGCCGTGCTGCCGAGCTCGATCTCGCCGTCACGCCGCCTGCCGTCATCCTCATGGCGGGTCTGCAGGGTGCCGGTAAAACCACCACCACCGGTAAGCTCGCCAAGCTCCTGCGCGAGAAGTACAAGAAGAAGGTCCTCACCGTATCGTGCGACGTCTACCGCCCTGCCGCTATCGCGCAGTTGAAGACGGTGACGGAACAGGTCGGCGCCGACTTCTTCCCCTCGCAGCCGGACCAGAAGCCCGTCGAGATCGCCGCCGCAGCGGTCGACTGGGCCAGGCGCCACTATCACGACGTGCTGCTCGTCGACACGGCCGGCCGCCTCGGTATCGACGAGGCGATGATGAACGAGATCACCGCGCTGCACGGCTTGCTCAAGCCCGCCGAAACGCTCTTCGTGGTCGACGCCATGCTCGGCCAGGACGCCGTCAACACCGCGAAGGCGTTCAACGACGCCCTGCCGCTCACCGGCGTCGTGCTCACCAAGCTCGACGGCGACTCGCGCGGCGGCGCGGCGCTCTCCGTGCGCCACATCACGGGCAAGCCGATCAAGTTCGTCGGCGTCGCGGAAAAGCTCGACGGCCTCGAGGTGTTCCACCCGGACCGCATGGCGAACCGTATTCTCGGCATGGGCGACATTCTCGCGCTCGTTGAGGAAGCGCAGCGCGGCGTGGACGTCCAGGCCGCGCAAAAGCTCGCCGACAAGGTCAAGAAAGGCGGCGACTTCGACCTCAACGACTTCCGCGCGCAGCTCTCGCAAATGAAGAGCATGGGCGGCCTGTCGTCGCTCATGGACAAGCTGCCCGCGCAGTTCCAGCAGGCCGCTTCGGGCGCCAACATGGGCCAGGCCGAGAAGCAGATGCGCCGCATGGAAGGCATCATCAACTCGATGACGCCCGCCGAGCGCGCCAAGCCCGAACTCATCAAGGCCACGCGCAAGCGCCGCATTGCGGCGGGCGCGGGCGTGCAGGTTCAGGAAGTGAACCGCATGCTCAACCAGTACGAGCAGATGCGCACCATGATGAAGAAGCTCAAGGGTGGCAATCTGCAAAAGATGATGCGCGGCATGAAGGGCATGATGCCCGGCATGCGCTGATCCTGCGGGCCGCGCGGCGCATATCGCGCGCACGGCGGCCCCACTCGACGCGGCACGCGACGGACCAAATGCGCGGGTTTATGCTGTAGCGCGCGCCGCCGTTATTTTCCACACTTCAATAGCTACAGCTACCTTCCCGCCAGAGTCATGAATCGCGAAGAAGCCCTCCACATTTTCCGCCACTCCGAAGAGATCGTTTCGGAGGGCGACGTCAATGCGTCGATCGGCCGGATGGCCGAAGCCATCCGCGCCGAAATCAGCGAGGACTTCCCGCTCGTGCTATCGGTGATGGGCGGCGCCGCCGTGTTCACCGGCATGCTGCTGCCGCACCTCGACTTCCCGCTCGAGTTCGACTACATCCACCTCACGCGCTACCGCAACGCGATCAAGGGCAGCGCCGAGATGCAGTGGCGTGTGGCGCCGCGCGAGTCGGTGAAGGACCGTGTGGTGCTCGTGCTCGACGACATCCTCGATGAAGGCGAGACGATGGCCGCGATACGCGATCGCATCATGGACATGGGCGCAAAGCGTTTCCTTTCGGCCGTCCTGTGCGAGAAGACCCTCACCAAGGCCAAGCCGCTGCATCCCGACTACTGCGGTTTTTCGGTGCCGGACCGCTACGTGTTCGGCTGCGGCATGGACGCCAAGGGTTACTGGCGCAATCTGCCGACCATCCGCGCGCTGACCGAAGGCGCGTGAAGCGCGCATCGGCTTTCTGACGCACCATGAAAAAAAAGCAGCCCGCGGGCTGCTTTTTTGTTGCCTGCGACGCCCGCTGCACGCGACGTCAGAGGTGATGCACGAAGTTGGCGATTCCCGCGAGGATCATCTCCACCGATATCGCCACGAGAACGAGACCCATCAGCCGCTCGAAGGCCGTCACCACGCGCTCGCCCAGCAACTGCTGGATGCGCTCCGCCATCACCAGCACGATCGCGCAGATCACCATCGTCACGACGAGCGCCGTCATCCATTCATAGAGTTTGCCAGGCGCCTGCGAGGTGAGCAGCATGACCGTAGCAAGCGCCGAAGGCCCTGCCAGCGCGGGAATGGCGAGCGGCACGATGAGCGGCTCGCCGCCCTTGTCGCCGCCGCCGAACGGGCCGCCCGGATGCGGAAAGATCATGCGCAGCGCGATGAGGAACAGCACGATGCCGCCGCCGATGCGCAGCGAAGTATCTGTGAGGCCCATCATGCGCAGGAAGCTGTTGCCGGCGACCATGAAGATGAGCAGGATCACGAACGCAATCGCGACCTCGCGCAGGATCACGATCGCCCGGCGCTGCTTGGCAACGCCGCGCAAGCAGCTGATGAAGAGCGGAATATTACCGAGCGGGTCGGTGATAAGGAGCAGCAGGACCGTAGCGGACAGAAAACTGTACTCCACGCTCGCAGCGCTCCTATAACCGTGATGGATCGTCGTTAAGCCGCGAGCGCCGCGCGGATCTTCTGCGCCACCGTCTGCGCGGCCTCATCGGCCGGCAGCAGCGTCGCTTCGGTATCGCGGCGGCCCTGGTACTCGATCTTGCCGTCCTTCAGGCCGCGCTCGCCGATCACGAGACGATGCGGCACGCCGATCAGCTCCCAGTCGGCGAACATCACGCCCGGGCGCTCGCCGCGGTCGTCGAGAATCACGTCCACGCCCGCCTCGACGAGTTCGTTGTAGACGCGCTCGGCGTGCTCGCGTACGAGCTCGCTGCGGTCCATGCCCATCGGACACACGACGATCTGGAACGGAGCGATCGACTCAGGCCAGATAATGCCCTTCTCGTCGAAGTTCTGCTCAATGGCTGCACCGAGAATGCGCGTGACGCCAATGCCGTAGCAGCCCATCTGCATGGGCGCCGGCTTGCCGTTCTCGGCGAGGAACGTGGCGTTCAACGCTTCCGAGTACTTCGTGCCGAGCTGGAACACATGGCCCACTTCGATGCCGCGGCAAATGTCGATCACACCCTTGCCGTCCGGCGAGGGATCGCCCTTCTTCACGTTACGGATGTCGGCGACGACCGGCTCGGGCAAGTCGCGGCCCCAGTTCACGCCCGTGGTGTGGAAATCGACTTCGTTCGTGCCGACCACGAAATCGCTCATGTTCGCGACCGTGCGATCGGCGATCACCTTGACCGGCTTCTTCGTGTTGAGCGGACCGAGGTAGCCCGGCGGCGTGCCGAACCACTCGACGATTTCCGCTTCGGTAGCGAAGCGGAAGCCGCTCAGGCCTTCGAGCTTGCCGACCTTGATCTCGTTCAGGTCGTGGTCGCCGCGCAGCATCAGCAGCCAGATGGTGGGCTCGGCGCCCTCGTTGTCCGTCGCGAGGATGATCGACTTGATGGTGCTTTCGAGCGCAATGCCGAGTAGTTCGGCGACTGCCTCGCACTTGGCCGCGCCCGGCGTGGGCGTTTTCGTGAGCGCCTGCGTGGGGGCGCCGCGCTGCGCGATGAGCGGCAGCGCTTCGGCGGCTTCGACGTTGGCCGCGAAGTCCGAGGTCGGGCAGTAGGCGATGTCGTCCTCGCCCGTTTCCGCGATCACGTGGAATTCGTGCGAGCCGCTGCCGCCGATCGAGCCGTTGTCGGCCGCGACTGCGCGGAACTGCAGGCCGAGACGCGTGAAGATGCGCACGTAAGCGTCGTACATCTTCTGGTACGAGAGCTTGAGACCTTCGACGTCCTTATCGAACGAGTACGCGTCCTTCATGATGAATTCGCGCCCGCGCATCACGCCGAAACGGGGACGGATTTCGTCGCGGAACTTCGTTTGCACCTGGTAGAAGTTCACCGGCAGTTGGCGATAGCTCTTGATCTGGCCACGCGCGATGTCGGTGACGACCTCTTCGTGCGTCGGGCCCATCACGAAGTCGCTCTGCTTGCGATCCTTGAAGCGCAGCAGTTCCGGCCCGTATTGTTCCCAGCGACCCGATTCCTGCCACAGCTCGGCCGGCTGCACGGCCGGCATGAGCAGCTCGATGGCGCCGGCGCGGTTCATTTCCTCGCGCACGATCTGCTCGACCTTGCGGATCGAACGCAGGCCGATCGGCAAATAGTTGTAAATGCCGCCAGCGATGCGACGGATCATGCCCGCGCGAACCATCAGCTTGTGGCTGACGATTTCCGCGTCAGCGGGCGCTTCCTTCAGGGTGCCGATAAAGAAACGGGAGGCTTTCATTCAAATTATCCAAAAGCGGCGGCCCGGTGCAGACCGCCCGAAGAAGTGACCAACGGAGGAGTTCACGAACCCGCCATTATGACAACGTGCCGGGTCCCGCGCCGATGACGCCGGCCAGATTCGAAGCCGATCGCGCCCCGAGACCGTTTTGCGCGGTCGCGGCCATTCGCTCAACTTTCCGGACCGCGGGTGCGTGAGGACCGTTATCTGTTTATAATCAAAGCAATTTTAAAGGATTCGAAGGTGGTTGTATGCTGGATCGTGAGGGGTTTCGCCCGAACGTCGGCATCATCCTCTTGAACGCGCGAAACGAGGTGTTTTGGGGCAAGCGGGTTCGCGAACATTCCTGGCAGTTTCCGCAAGGGGGCATCAAGTATGGTGAAACCCCCATGCAGGCAATGTTTCGGGAGTTGCACGAAGAAACCGGTTTGCATCCGGAGCACGTCAAGATCGTCGGTCGCACACGCGACTGGTTGCGTTATGAGGTGCCGGACAAGTTCATCAAGCGCGAAGTGCGCGGCCATTATCGCGGTCAGAAACAGATCTGGTTTCTGCTGCGTATGGTCGGGCGCGACTGCGATATCTGCCTGCGGGCAACGGAGCATCCCGAGTTCGATGCGTGGCGCTGGAACGAATACTGGGTACCGCTCGAAGCGGTAATCGAGTTCAAGCGTGATGTCTATCAGCTCGCGCTGACCGAGCTCTCGCGCTTCCTGCGTCGGCCCGCGCCGCGTCAGGAGCGCCTGGGCGTGCAGGCTCACGAGGTGCGCTACCCGCGCATCGTGACGTCGGCGCACGCAGACGCGGTGCACGCCGAGCCGTACGAGGTCGCGGCAGAAAGCGTGCCCGAACGTACGCCTATCGAAAGCGATTGCGCGTCGGCGCAGAGTATCATCGAGCCTGCGCAGGACGAGCAGGATCAAGGGGCTTGAGCCAACGCAAAGAACGCCCGAACCGGCGGGCCCGGGCGCATCACGCGCCGGGGCCCGCCGGTTCGCATTCGCGGCGCAGTTCGTTCGTCACTCGCGCCGTGCTTCGAGGAAAACCAATTTGAAACGATTTGCTCTTGCTGCGGCATGCGCCGCAGGCGCTGTGCTGCTTGTGTCGGGACTGGCCGCGTGCTCCAGTTCCGGTCCCACGAACAAGGACGACAGCACGTTCGTCTACCTTCTGGACCGCAAGGGCGAATGGCAGGAGAACAAGCTCGAGGGCCTGCCGCCGCTGCCGCAGGCCGATGCGACGCTGCTGCCGTTCGACGTCTCGAACAATTCGCCGCTCAAGTTCGCCGTCGACCCCGCATCGCTCACGGTCGGCACGGACGGCGTCGTGCGCTACACGATCGTCATCACGAGCCCGACTGGCGCCCGTAACGTGAACTACGAAGGGATTCGCTGCGACACCTACGAGTGGCGCCTCTACGCGAGCCTCGATGCCGATCACAACGGCTGGGACCAGACCGTCGCGAACAACTGGTCGCGCATCGAGAACGGCACGCTCAACGCGTACCAGTCGAGGCTTTATCAGGACTACTTCTGCGCCAACAAGATGCCGATCGCGAAGGCGTCGACCCTCATCGAAAATCTTCGCTACGGCCGCACGCAGTCGACGCTGGTGCGTTAACGGCCAAGCCACGGCATGCTGTGATGGGCATGAAAAAAGCCGCTGCGGCCTTTGGCCACAGCGGCTTTTTAACTTTTGGCGATGCGCGGCTGGCTGGGAATGGCCGTCAAACCAGCACTAGATTGTCGCGGTGGATCAACTCCGGCTCGAGCATATAGCCGAGGATGCCCTCGATCTCGCCGCTCGGATGACGCTGGATCAGCTTCGTTTCCGCGCTGCTGTAGTTGGTGAGCCCGCGCGCGACTTCCACGCCCGCGCCGTTCAGGCAAGCGATCACTTCACCGCGGGCGAACGCACCTTGCACGCCGGTCACGCCAATGGGCAGCAGACTCTTGCCGTCCGCCGTGAGCTTCTGCACCGCGCCGTCGTCGATCACGACGTGGCCGCGCACCTGCAGGTGGTCGGCCATCCACTGCTTGCGCGCCGCCATGCGCGCCGTGCGTGCGATGAGCTGCGTGCCGATCGCCTCACCCGCAGCCAGACGCACGAGTACTTGCGCTTCGCGCCCGCTCGCGATCACCGTGTTCGCGCCGCTATGCGCGGCGCGCTTGGCCGCGAGGATCTTGGTGAGCATGCCGCCGCGGCCGATGCTCGACCCCGCGCCGCCCGCCATTGCCTCGAGCTCCGGCTTGCCTGCATCGGCTTCCTGCACGAGCATCGCGCTCGGGTCCTTGCGCGGATCGGCCGTATAAAGGCCGCTCTGGTCGGTGAGGATGATGAGCGCATCGCCTTCGATCAGGTTCGCGACGAGCGCGCCGAGCGTGTCGTTGTCGCCGAACTTGATTTCATCGGTGATCACGGTGTCGTTTTCGTTGATGATCGGCACGACGCGAAGGCGCAGCAGCGTGAGCAACGTGGAGCGCGCATTGAGATAGCGTTCGCGGTCAGCCAGGTCGGCATGCGTGAGCAGGATCTGCGCAGTGCGGATGTCGTGCTCGGCAAAGCGGCTCTCGTAGACCTGCGCGAGCCCCATCTGGCCGACTGCCGCGGCAGCCTGAAGCTCGTCGATCTCGCGCGGCCGCTTGGTCCAGCCGAGTCTCTGCATGCCTTCGGCGATGGCGCCCGAACTCACGAGCACGACCTCCTTGCCCTGCGCACGCAGCGCCGCAATCTGCTCGGCCCAGCGGCCGATTGCCGCATGATCGAGCCCGCGGCCGTCGTTGGTGACGAGGCTCGAACCGACTTTCACTACCAGACGCCGCGAATCGGCGATGACGGAACGCATGCTGCGCGGTCTCCCAAATGACTGATGACGCGTGAAGTTTCCTTGGCGCGGCCAGCGCGGCTCGCGCGCCGGCCGGTGCGACGAATTACTCCTGCGGCTGCTGCGCGTTCCCGCCTTGCCCCTCGCGGAAGCGCACGTCCGATGCGAGGTCTTCGGCTTCGGCTGCACGGCGCGCGTCGGAGTGCGCGGAGACGTAGTCGTACACCGCGTAACACAGGTTTTCGCAGCCCTGTCCCGTGAGCGCGGAAATCTCGAACACGGGACCGTCCCACTCGAAGCGCTTCACGAAGTCGGCAATGCGCTCGGCGCGCTCGTCCTCCGGCACCATGTCGAGCTTGTTCAGCACGAGCCAGCGCGGCTTGTCATAGAGCGTCTCGTCGTACTTGCGCAGCTCGCCGACGATCGCCTTGGCCTCCACAACCGGATCGACGTTTTCGTCGAACGGCGCGAGGTCGACCAGATGCAGCAGCAGGTTCGTGCGCTGCAGGTGGCGCAGGAACTGGTGACCGAGGCCCGCACCTTCCGCCGCGCCTTCGATCAGGCCCGGAATGTCGGCGATCACGAAGCTCTTGCTCGGCCCCACGCGCACCACGCCCAGATTCGGCGCGAGTGTCGTGAACGGGTAGTCGGCAATCTTGGGCTTCGCGTTCGACACCGAGGAGATGAACGTGGACTTGCCCGCGTTCGGCATGCCGAGCAGGCCGACGTCGGCCAGCACTTTCAGTTCCAGCTTGAGCATGCGGCGCTCGCCCGGCTTGCCGTCGGTCTTCTGACGCGGCGCGCGGTTCGTGGACGACTTGAAATGCAGGTTGCCGAGGCCACCCGCGCCGCCCTGCGCGACCATGACTTGCTGATCGTGCTCGGTCAGGTCTGCGATCAACTCGCCCGTGTCCTGGTCGGTGATGACCGTGCCCACCGGCATGCGCAGCGTGATGTCGTCGCCGCCCTTGCCGTAGCAGTCGGAGCCGCGGCCGTTCTCGCCGTTGCGCGCCTGGTGCTTCTTCGTGTAGCGGTAGTCGATGAGGGTGTTGATGTTACGGTCCCCGACTGCGTAGACGCTGCCGCCGCGCCCGCCGTCACCGCCGTCCGGCCCGCCGAACGGGACGAACTTCTCGCGTCGCATCGACGCGCTGCCATCGCCCCCATCGCCGGCGATGACTTCGATCTTCGCTTCGTCAATGAACTTCATGAGTTACTCCGTCCCGTGGATATCGATATTTTGCCCGCCATGGCCGAAACTGGCCAACCCGGGCGAACGGCCAACGACGCTCCGCAAGCCAACGGAAGCCCGTTACGACCCCGAAAGACTGCGGATAAATAAAAAGGCCCCGCAAACTTCGCGGGGCCTTCTTTGCGTCGCGTGTAGCCCGCTCGCGAGCGGTCTAAAGCTCAGGCCGCTGCCGGGACGACGTTGACCAGTTGCTTGTTGGCTGCGCCCTTGATCGTGAACGCGACGTGGCCGTCGACCAGCGCGTAGAGCGTGTGGTCCTTGCCGATGCCGACGTTCAGGCCAGGATGCATGCGCGTGCCGCGCTGGCGAACGATGATGCCGCCTGCAAGGATCGCCTGGCCGCCGTACACCTTCACGCCAAGTCGTTTCGACTCTGAGTCGCGGCCGTTACGTGACGACCCGCCTGCCTTTTTGTGTGCCATTTGTTTGCTCCTTTACCTGCGTGCGCTTACGCGTTGATCGCGTCGATGCGCAGTTCGGTGTAGTTCTGGCGGTGGCCGCCATGCTTCTGGTAGTGCTTCCGGCGACGCATCTTGAAGATGGTCACTTTGGCGTGTCGGCCTTGCGACACAACGGTGGCCTTGACGGAAGCCCCACTGACCAGCGGCGTACCGAACTTAATCGATTCGCCTTCGCCCACTGCGAGAACCTGGTCGAGCGTGATTTCTGCGTCAATGTCAGCCGGTATCTGTTCTACTTTAAGTTTTTCGCCAACGGCAACTTTGTACTGCTTGCCGCCGGTTTTTATGACCGCGTACATTGAGAACCTCACTCTGAGTAATCTTTTCAGGCACACTGCGCGCCCGAAACCTTAGATTATACATAGAGTTAGCTGCGCGGTCAAAAGACATGCAAGTGCGTTGCGCGACGGCTAGCGAGGGGTTGGGGGCCCGTCAGACAGGCTCCAGGGCTATCCGCACGGCATAGCGCCAGCATCCATGCGGCCGCCCGGGCCGCGCAAAAATAGAGGGAGCCATCGGCAGGGCGGCAGCGGAGCGTCCGGCATGCAGTCGATTCGCCTTATAATCCGCGGCACTACCCCTATTTGCCATCATGTCGTCCACCGCCACTCCATCCCCTAGCGCAGCCACCCTGCTTGCCCCCATCGCCAGTGACATGGAGCAGGTGAATCGTGTCATCCGGCAGAGCCTGGCGTCCGAGGTGATGCTGATCAACCAGATCTCCGAGTACATCATCGGCGCGGGCGGCAAGCGGCTGCGTCCGGCGCTCCTGCTGATGGTGGCCGGCGCGCTCGGCGACCACGGCACGGAGCGCCATGTGCTCGCGGCGGTCGTCGAGTTCATTCACACGGCGACGCTCCTGCACGACGACGTCGTCGACGAATCGGACCTGCGGCGCGGCCGCCAGACGGCCAACGCGCTGTTCGGCAACGCCGCCAGCGTGCTGGTGGGCGATTACCTGTATTCGCGCTCGTTCGAGATGATGGTGGGCGTCGGCAAGATGCGCGTGATGGAAATTCTCTCCGCCGCCACGACGATCATCTCCGAGGGCGAAGTCCTGCAGCTGCTGAACATGCACGACGCCGACGTGGACACCGACCGCTACATGCAGGTGATCCGCTACAAGACCGCCAAGCTTTTCGAAGCCGCAGCGCAACTCGGCGCGGTGCTTTCGGGGGCGGATGCGCACACCGAGGAAGCCGCGGCCGAATACGGACGGCGCATCGGCACGGCATTCCAGATCATGGACGACTGGCTCGACTACACGGGCACGCCTGAATCGATGGGCAAGAACGCAGGCGATGACCTGCGCGAAGGCAAACCCACGCTGCCGCTGATCTGGCTGATCGAGCACGGCACGGCGGCGGAAGCCGCGCTTGCGCGCGAAGCGATCGAGCAAGGCGGCACGACGCGCTTCGACGAAATCTTCGCGGCGATTACGTGCTCGGGCGCGCTCGAGCACACGCTGCAATGCGCGCGCACCGAGGCGCTGGCCGCTGCCGACGCGATTTCAGCGTTCCCCCCTTCCATTTACAAAGATAGCCTGCTAGAATTATGTTCTTACTCGACGACGCGCCAGTCTTGAAACAGACGAAGCGGGTTGTGGAGTCCAGCAGTCAATTCGGGGTGTAGCTTAGCCTGGTAGAGCGCTACGTTCGGGACGTAGAGGCCGGAGGTTCGAATCCTCTCACCCCGACCAGAATTCGAAAAAAAACCGCGCATGCATTGCGCGGTTTTTTTTCGTCTGTACCTTTTGTACTGCGTCCTGTCCCGGCAACTCGCTGCGCACCGCCCCTCGCGCAGCCGGCAGCGGCCTTGTCCGTTCGGCCAGTCGCCCTGGAACTGCGGTACCCCTCTGTTATAGTTTCCCCATCCGCCCCCCCTCATTTTCTCGACGCGTGGACCACCTTCCCTTATGGGCGCAGATTGGCGCCGTCTTCGTCCTGCTCATCTGCTCCAGCTTCTTCTCCATCTCCGAAACGGCGATGATGGCGCTCAATCGCCATCGGCTCAAATACCTCGCCAATCACGGCACGCTCGGCGCGAAGACCACCCAGAAGCTGCTCGCGCGCACCGACCTGCTGCTTTCGGTGATCCTGATCGGCAACAATCTCTTCAACACCATCATTCCGGTCCTCACGACCTCGATCGCGCTCCATACCTTCGGCCGCAACAACCTCGTGCTGTCGATCGCTACGGGCATCGTCGCGTTTCTCATCATCGTGTTCGCGGAAATCACGCCGAAGATTGTGGGCGCAACGTTTCCGGAGAAAATCGCGCTGCCCGCGAGCCTCTTGATCGCGCCGCTCATGCGTGTGACGAAGCCACTGATCTGGTTCGTCAACATGTTTGCGAACACCATTCTGCGCATCCTGCACATCAATACGCACAAGGCGCATGACCAGCGGCTCTCGACCGAGGAGTTGCGCACCATCGTGCTCGAGTCGGGCAGTTTCATGCCGACCAAGCACCGCAGCATCCTCCTCAACCTGTTCGATCTGGAGAACATCACCGTCGACGACGTGATGATTCCGCGCCGGCGCATCGAGGCGCTCGATTACGACGCCCCGCTCGAAGACATCCTGCATCAACTCGAGACCTGCTATCACAACAAGCTGATCGTCTATCAAGGCGACATCGACCGCGTGCTTGGCGTGCTGCATGTGCGCAAGACGCTGGCTGCGCTGCACAACCAGGAGTTCGAGCGCGAGACGCTGCGCGAACTGCTCGCCGAGCCGTACTTCGTGCCCACGGGCACGCCCGGGTTCCAGCAACTTCAGTACTTCCAGGAAAGCCGCCATCGCATCGCGCTCGTCGTGAACGAGTACGGCGAGATGGAAGGGCTCGTGACGCCTGAAGACATCATCGAGGAACTGATCGGCGAATTCACCACGTCGATGCCGCGCAGCGGCACCGGACGCGGCGGCTGGAACGACGAAGGCGAGTGTATCGTGCCGGGCAGCATGCCTTTGCGCGAACTCAATCGCTGGCTCCATATCAAGCTGCCCACGGACGGTCCCAAGACGCTCAACGGCCTGATCCTCGAAGTGCTCGAAGAGATTCCGGAAGGCGACGTGTGCCTGCAGATCGGCGACGTGAAGCTCGAAGTGCTGCGCAGCGACGACCAGGCCGTACGCACGGTCAAGCTCTTCAAGCCTGGCGCCAAGCCGCGCCAGGGCACGCTGCAAAAGGCGAAGAAGCTGCTGCCGGGACGTTAGCCGTCCGGCCAGGTGGCGGCGCCGTGCGCCGCACGCCATGATGAAGGCGTCATCTGTTCGAGGCGGCTTCGCGCCGGCATGCCGATGCTTTCTACTCCTTATCGTGCGCGCCCTTTCGCCGCCGTGGCTTCCGAAGGCGGTATGGGCGGCGGAGCAACATCGCGCCCCCCTGCGCCTGTCTCTGCACCGCAGCTCGACGACGCACCCGCCGTTCGCCTGCTCTCCGAAACGCTGCACGAAGCCGCGCGGCGCAACGCCTCCGATCTACACGTCGAGCCGATGGAACACGGCTGGCGCGTGCGTCTGCGCATCGACGGCGTCCTGCACGAAATGGCGCGACCGCCTGCGCATCTGCGCGATGCGTTCGTCACGCGCATCAAGGTGCTCGCGCGCATGGACATCGCCGAGCGGCGCATTCCGCAGGACGGCAGGCTGCGGCTTGCGCCCTCGGCTGCGTCCCGCGCCGCCGAGGACTATCGCGTGAATTCGCTGCCGACGCTTCACGGCGAAAAGCTCGTGTTGCGCAGGCTCGAAGCACTTCCGGCCGATCTGTCGCTTGCCGAACTCGGGCTCGATGAAGCGCAACGGCGCACAGTAGCCGAAGCGATCAGCGCGCCGCATGGTCTTGTCCTTGTCACGGGCCCCACCGGCAGCGGCAAGACGCTCTCGCTCTACTGTTTCCTGCAAAGGCTCAACGGCACGGCGCGCAATCTCTGCTCGGTGGAAGATCCCGCCGAAATCCAGCTCGCGGGCATCAATCAGGTCAACGTGCGCGAGAAGGCTGGGCTCACCTTTGCGGTGGCACTGCGTGCGCTGCTGCGCCAGGACCCGGACGTCATCATGATCGGCGAAATTCGCGACGAAGAAACCGCCAGCGTGGCCGTCAAGGCCGCGCAGACCGGCCATCTCGTCCTCTCGACCGTGCACACGAACGACGCCAGCGCGGCCTGCGCACGGCTCGTCGACATCGGCGTCGAACCGTACAACCTGGCGGGCTCGCTGCGGCTCGTCACGGCGCAACGTCTCGTGCGGCGGCTATGTCCGCAATGCCGCGTGCGCGGCGAAGCTTCGCCGGCGGCGCTCGTCGCGGCGGGCCTGCACACGCACGACGGTGACATGACGCAGCCTTATGTCGCGCGTGGCTGCGACGCTTGCCACGGCATTGGCTATCGCGGCCGCGTGGGGATACACGAGGTCTTGCCGATCTCGGAGACCCTACGCGACCTGATCGTCACGGGGCGCGGCGCGCACGAAATCGCTCGCGAAGCTCGCAGATGCGGTGTGGCAACCTTGCGCGACGCCGCGCTCGCACGCGTGCGCGACGGCACCACGAGTCTCGCCGAAGCGCTTGCCGCAACGGAGGCGCCATGAGCACCGGGCGCGCCCATCGCGGCCCATCCGAGTGGCGCTTCGCGTGGCGCGGTCTCGACGCATCGGGCGCGACGAAGCGTGGCACGGTGATCGCGCTCGACGCCACGGCTGTGCGCGTCGCGCTCAAGCGCGAGCGCATCACCGTGCTCGCCATCGAGCGCAGATCGAACGCGGGCGCGCCCAGGGCGAGCCACACGGACGTCACGCGTTTTACACGTCAGCTCGCGAGCCTCCTGCGTGCCGGCCTGCCGCTTGCGAACGCGCTCGAACTGCTCGCGCTCTCGCCGGGGCCGAACGGCATGCCGCGCATTGCCTCGGCGCTCGCGCGCGACATCGCCGGCGGCCTGCACTTTGCCGACTCGCTTGCGCAACATCCGGCGCGCTTCAACGCGCTGTATTGCCAGCTCGTCGCCGTTGGCGAAGCCTCGGGTGCGCTCGCCGCCGTACTCGGGCGCCTCGCCGACGACCGCGAGCGTGCCGCGGCGCAGCGCGCCAAAGTGCGCGCTGCGCTCACCTACCCTGTCGCGGTGCTGCTGCTCGCGTTCGTCATTACGGCGGCGTTGCTGGTCTGGGTCGTGCCCACGTTCAAACAGATCTTCGAAGGCTTCGGCGCCGCACTGCCCGCGCCCACGCAGTTCGTGCTGATGCTCTCGGCGGGCGCCGCGCGCTGGAGCGTGCCGGCCGCCGTAGCCGCAGCCACCGGCACGCTCGCCCTGCAAGCGGCTTTGCGCCGCTCGGAAGCCGCACGCATCGCGTTCGGACGCACGCTGCTGAAGCTCCCGCTTTGCGGCGCGCTGCTCACCACGCTGTGCGCCGCCCGCTGGAGCCGCGCGCTCGGCACGCTGCTCGCCGCCGGCACGCCACTCGCCGACGCCTTCGATTCGCTCGCGCACGCAAGCGGCAACGCATTCTTCGATCGCGCGAGCGCAGGCATTAGCGAGCGCCTGCGGCACGGCGAGCGGCTCGCCGCAGCCATGCGCGCGGCGGGATGCTTTCCGGCCGATGTGGTTCAGCCCGTTGCGGTCGCGGAAGAATCGGGCGCGCTCGACGAGATGTTGCTCGATGTGGCCTCGCTCGCCGACCGTCAGGTCGACGAAAAGATCGCGCTCGTGTCGAGCCTGTGCGAGCCGCTCGTGATCGTCGTACTCGGTGCGCTGGTCGGCGGCCTCGTTGTTGCGATGTATCTTCCCATCATTCAACTGGGCAACGTGGTGTAGCATCACTGCCAGATTCCGGTTCCGTCTCATGCCCGTCCAACTTCTTTCCGCCCCCGACACCGCAACGCCGCTCGCAGCCGCTCTCGCCGGTCTGCCCTTCGGCGTGCTCATGATCTTCACCATTGTGTTCGGGCTCGTCATCGGCAGCTTTCTGAACGTCGTCGTGCACCGGCTGCCGATCATGCTGGAGCGCGCGTGGCGCGCCGATGTGGCCGACGCGATTGGCACGCCCGGTCCACTGTTCGAACAAGACGGGCTGCCCGCGCGCTACAACCTCTGGCTCCCACGCAGCGCGTGCCCGCACTGCGGCCACGTCTTGCGCGCCCGGGAAAACATTCCGCTGCTCAGTTGGGTCGCGCTGCGCGGGCGTTGCTCGCACTGTCATGCGCACGTGAGCGTGCGCTACCCGCTCATCGAAATCGCGAGCGCGGCTTGCGCGGCCGGCGCATTGCTCGCCTTCGGGCCCACCGGCAAGGCGCTCGCCGCCTTCGTGCTGTGCACCGCGCTCATCGCCGCGAGCGCTATCGACCTCGAACACCAGATGCTGCATGACGAAATTACGCAGCCGCTACTGTGGGCCGGGTTGCTGGTCAATTTTGCCGGCACCTTCGTCACGCTGCGCGAAGCGGTGATCGGTGCGGTCGCGGGTTATCTGGCGCTCTGGTGCGTCTATTGGGTCTTCAAGCTATTGCGTGGCGTAGAAGGCATGGGCCACGGCGACTTCAAACTGCTCGCCGCGCTCGGCGCGTGGCTCGGGTGGAGCGCGCTGCCGCAGATCGTCGTAATCGCCGCAGTGGCCGGCGCGCTCGTCGGCATCGTCGCTACGTTGACGGGACGCATGCGTTTCGAAGAGCCGCTGCCGTTCGGCCCGTATCTGGCCGCTGGCGCACTCGTCACCTTGTTTGCGGGCACACCGCTGTATGGCGTATTTGCGTGGGGGAACTGATCAAATGTTCGCGGTCGGATTGACGGGTGGCATCGGCAGCGGCAAGTCAACGGTCGCGGATGGCTTTGCCGCACGCGGCGTGACGATCGTCGACACCGATCTCATCGCGCATCGCATTACCGCGCCGCACGGCGTCGCGATGGCGCAGATCGCCGCGGAATTCGGCCCTGAATTCGTCGCGCCGGACGGCTCGATGGACCGCGCGCGCATGCGCACACTCGTGTTCGGGGACGAGTCCGCGCGCAAGCGGCTCGAGGCCATCACGCACCCCCTGATCCGCTCCGAGACCGAACGCGAAACGCGAGAGGCCAGTGGGCCTTACGTGATCGTGGTCGTGCCCTTGCTCGTGGAGTCGGGCACCTGGAAGACGCGCGTCGATCGCGTGCTCACCGTCGATTGCAGCGTGGAAACGCAGATCAACCGCGTCATGCGCCGCAATGGCTTCACACGCGAGCAGGTGCTCGCGATCATCGCGCGGCAGGCCACGCGCGAGGCGCGCCTCACGGCCGCCGACAACGTGGTGGTGAACGACAACGGTGCGACGCTCGAAACGCTCGACCGGGACGTCGACGCATTGCATCAGACGTATCTCAAGCTCGCTGCCGCAAAGGCCAGCCACGCGTAAAACGCGCGATGCGCGCGCGATTAGCGGGTCACATCGGCAAAGCCCCGGGCCAGCGCGATTGCGACCGTAGTCGCACGGCATTAGAATGTCCTGCAATCCGTCACCTACCACGCCCGAGGCGAGCGCGCTTGATTCTTTACGAGTATCCCTTCAACGAGCGAATCCGGACGCTGCTGCGCCTCGAAGACCTGTTCGAGCGCTTCACGTTTTTCCTGACCCAGGAGGATCCGAGGGAACATCACGTCGCGCTCACGACGCTCTTCGAAATCGCCGAAGTCGCAGGCCGCGCCGACCTGAAGTCGGATCTCATGAAGGAACTCGAGCGGCAGCGCCAAACGCTCGCGCCGTTCCGCGGCAATCCAGGCATCGAGCAAAATGCGCTCGAAACCGTGCTGGGCGAAATCGAGCAAACGCTCGCCGGCCTCACGCAGATGCAAGGCAAGACGGGCCAGCATCTGATGGATAACGAGTGGCTCACGAGCATCCGCAGCCGCGCGATCATTCCCGGCGGCACCTGCAAGTTCGATCTGCCGTCGTATTACGCGTGGCAGCAGTTGCACGCCGATCAGCGCCGTCAGGACATCGCGAAATGGGTCACACCGCTGCTGCCGCTGCGCGACGCCGCCGCCATCGTGCTGCGCCTCGCGCGCGAGTCGGGCCAGGCGTCGAAGGTGATGGCGATGCAGGGCAGCTATCAGCAAATGCTGTCGGGCCGCGCCTATCAGCTCATGCAAGTACGCGTGGCACCGGAATTGCGCATGATTCCCGAAGCGAGCGCGAACAAGTACATGCTGTGGGTGCGCTTCACCGTGCAGGATGGCGATTTGCGTCCGCGAGCCGTCGATCAGGACGTGCCGTTCCAGCTCACACTCTGCAGCCTGTAAAACCGAACCCGTCGCCACGCCAGACTCAACGCAACCAAAGTTCTACTGCATGACCACTGTCGTCAAATGTCCGACCTGCGGCAAGGAAGTCCGCTGGGTCCCGGAAAACCGTTTTCGGCCGTTCTGCTCCGAGCGTTGCAAGCAAATGGATCTCGGCGCATGGGCAGCCGAAAAGTACCGCATTGGCGGCGCCGACGACGAAACGCCGCCGGAAGACGCGCCGCCCACGGATACGCGCCAGTAAGCGAGCGCCGCGACGCGCTCGCGCCAGACGAAAAAAAGACCGCTGTGCATCACGCACAGCGGTCTTTTGCGTCGTGGTGTCCCGTAGGGTGTCACTCCGCGGCGAGCCACTCCAGCACAGGAATCGTCGCGGGCAAGAGCGGCTCGACGCTCGCCGGCAGCGACTGCCAGACAAACGCCTGACCTTCGCGGCCATGCGGCTCGCCGGTCCACTCGGTCACCTTGCAGAAGTAGAGCCTCACATAGGCGTGCGGGTAATCGTGTTCGAGCGTGTGCCACAGGTGACACGCCTTCACGTCGATGCCCAGTTCCTCGTGCAATTCGCGCGCGAGCGCCGCTTCGACGGTCTCGCCCGCTTCCAGCTTGCCGCCCGGAAATTCCCAGTAGCCCGCATACGGCTTGCCTTCGGGGCGCTGCGCGAGCAGGTAGCGGCCATCGGGCTGCACCAGCACGCCCACCGCGACTTCCGTCACGGGGCGTGTCTTTCCAGAAGCATCGTTTGCGGCGTTGGCCTCGGCGCTCATGCCTCTTGCGCCTTCTTGCCCGACCAGTCGCGTGCAAACTGCCACGCCACGCGGCCAGAACGCGAGCCGCGCTCCAGCGCCCACACAAGTGCCTCGCCGCGCGCCGATTCGACTTCGGCCTCGTCGCAGCCGAAATGGCGCAGCCAGTGGCCGACGATCGTCAGATAGTCGTCCTGCTTGAACGGGTAGAAGCTCACCCAAAGGCCGAAGCGCTCGGACAGCGAGATCTTCTCTTCCACCACTTCGCCCGGATGAATCTCGCCGTCGGGCATGTGCTTGTACGTCTCGTTGTCGCTCATGTACTCGGGCAGCAGATGGCGCCGGTTCGAGGTCGCGTAGATCAGGACGTTGTCCGACTGCGCGGCCACCGAACCGTCCAGCGCCACCTTCAGCGCCTTGTAGCCCGATTCGCCTTCCTCGAACGAGAGGTCGTCGCAGAACACGATGAAGCGCTCGGGGCGCGCCGAGATGAGATCGACGATATCGCCGAGGTCATGCAGATCGTCCTTGTCGACTTCGATCAGGCGCAGGCCCTCTTGCGCGTACGCGTTCAGGCAGGCCTTGATCAGCGACGACTTGCCGGTGCCGCGCGCACCGGTGAGCAGCACGTTGTTCGCGGGCTTCTTCTGCACGAACTGGCGCGTGTTGCGGTCGATGAGATCTTTCTGCCGGTCGATGTTCTGCAGGTCGTCGAGCGAGATCAGCGAAATTGCGGGCACCGGCTGCAGGAAGCCGCGCCCCTGGCGCTTGCGCCAGCGAAACGCAACGGCCGCGTTCCAGTCGATATCAGGTGCCGAGGGCGGCAGCACGGCTTCGAGGCGGCCGAGCAGCGCTTCGGCGCGGGTCAGAAACTGTTCGAGCTTGTCCATGTGGTGAAGGCGCTTGAAATCAGGAACGGTAATCGGCGTTGATGCTCACGTAGTCGTGCGAGAGGTCGCAGGTCCAGATCGTGGCCTGCGCGTCGCCGCGGCCGAGCAGCACGCGAATCAGGATCTCGCTCTTCTTCATGACGCGCTGACCGTCTTCTTCGCGGTAAGCCGGGTTGCGTCCGCCCGCTTTCGCCACGAGCACATCGTCGAGATACAGGTCGATCTTGTCGACGTCGAGGTCCGTCACGCCGGCATAGCCGATCGCGGCGAGGATACGGCCGAGGTTGGGGTCCGATGCGTAGAACGCCGTCTTCACGAGCGGCGAATGGCCGATCGCATAGGCGATCTGGCGGCACTCGGCCACATCCTTGCCGCCTTCCACCTGCACGGTCATGAACTTGGTCGCGCCTTCGCCGTCGCGCACGATGAGCTGCGAGAGTTCCTGGGCGACGGCCGTCACGGCGTCGCGCAGCGCGGCGTAGGCAGGCGTGTCAGTCGAGGTGATCGCGGGCAGGCTCGACTTGCCCGAGGCGATCATGATGAACGAGTCGTTGGTCGAGGTGTCGCCGTCGATGGTGACGCAATTGAACGAGCGGTCGGCCACGTACTTCACGAGCTCGTCGAGCACGGGCTGAGCAACGTTCGCGTCGAAGGCCAGGAAGCCGAGCATGGTTGCCATGTTCGGCTTGATCATGCCCGCGCCCTTGCTGATACCCGTGAACGTGATGGTGTGGCCGTCGAGCGTGACCTGACGCGACACGGCCTTCGGCAGCGTGTCGGTCGTCATGATGGCCTGCGCGGCGTCATACCAGTTCGCGGTCTTGCGGTTCTCCAGCGCGGCGGGAAGGCCCGCCTTCAGGCGGTCGATGGGCAGCGGCTCGAGAATCACGCCGGTCGAGAACGGCAGCACCTGCGAGGACTCGAGGCCGGCAAGGCGCGCGAGTTCATCGCAGGTCTCGCGTGCGTGTTTCATGCCCGGCTCGCCGGTGCCCGCGTTCGCGTTGCCGGTGTTCACCACCAGCGCGCGAATACCCTTGCCGCCCGCGCGCACCTTCGCGAGATGTTCGCGGCACACCGTCACCGGCGCAGCACAGAAGCGGTTCAACGTGAATACGCCGGCCACGCTCGCGCCTTCGTCGACGGAAATCACCAGGACGTCCTTGCGATTGGGCTTGCGGATGTTGGCTTCCGCCCAGCCGAGCGTCACGCCGGCGACCGAATGAAGTTGAGCGGGATCAATCGAGGGGAAATTGACAGCCATGGTGGCGACCTGTCGAAAAGGCAATGCCGGCGAGGGCTGGAGCCTGGCCGGCATCGGGATTCAAAACGCAAGGCCCGCCTGGAAAAGCGGGCCACCGGAATCTACGTTCAAGCCTGCGTCACGCGATCTTGCCGTGACACTGCTTGTACTTCTTGCCGCTGCCGCACGGGCACGGATCGTTGCGGCCCACCTTCGGCAGCTCGCTGCCCACCGGCGGCGTATGGCTCATGGCCGCGCCCACCATCGCGGCGGCGGCGTCGGCGGCCACCGGTGCGGCAGCCGCGGGAGCCGGCGCTGCGTCGGCTTCGGCGAACTCGGCATGGCGGAACTCGACGTTCTCGACATGATGGCCCTGCTCTTCGATCTGCTCGGCCGCCTGTTCGAGCTGCTCCGGCGACTGGATCTGCACGTTCATCACGATACGCGTGACTTCGAGCTTCACGGCTTCGAGCATCGCGGCGAACAGTTCGAACGCCTCGCGCTTGTACTCCTGCTTCGGGTTCTTCTGCGCATAACCGCGCAGATGGATGCCCTGGCGCAGATGGTCGAGCGCCGCGAGGTGCTCGCGCCAGCTGCGGTCGAGCGTTTGCAGCATGACCGAGCGCTCGAACGCGCTGAACGATTCACGGCCCACGAGCGCGACCTTCTGCTCGTACGCTTCGTCGCCGGCGGCGAGCACGGCTTCGAGAATTTCATCGGCGTCGATCGACGACGACTCGTTGATCATCTCCTGGATCGCGAGGTCGAGCTGCCATTCGTTGCGCAGCACTTCTTCGAGCTCGGGCACGTCCCACTGCTCTTCGATACTGCCGTGCGCCACGAACTGACGCACGATGTCGGTGATCACGCCATGACGCATCGCGCCGATCGTTTCGGTGATGTCATGCGCTTCGAGCAGTTCGTTGCGCTGCTGGTAGATCACCTTGCGCTGGTCGTTCGAGACGTCGTCGTACTCGAGCAGCTGCTTGCGGATGTCGAAGTTGCGCGCTTCGACCTTGCGCTGCGCCGACTCGATCGAACGCGTGACGATACCCGCCTCGATCGCCTCGCCTTCCGGCATCTTCAGGCGGTCCATGATCGCGCGCACGCGGTCGCCCGCGAAAATGCGCAGGAGCGGGTCTTCGAGCGAGAGATAGAAACGCGACGAGCCCGGGTCGCCCTGACGGCCCGCACGGCCGCGCAGCTGGTTGTCGATCCGGCGCGACTCGTGACGCTCGGTGCCGATGATGTGCAGACCGCCAGCGGCCTTCACCCGATCGTGCAGCGTCTGCCACTCGTCGCTCAGTTGCTGGATGCGGCGCGCCTTTTCATCGGCGGGGATGGCGTCGTCGGCCTCGATGAACGCCGACTGCTTTTCGACGTTGCCGCCCAGCACGATGTCGGTACCGCGGCCCGCCATGTTGGTGGCGATGGTGACGCGCTGCGGACGACCGGCTTCGGCAACGATCGCGGCTTCACGCGCGTGCTGCTTCGCGTTGAGCACTTCGTGCGGCAAACCGGTCTTCGTGAGCAGGTCCGAGAGAAGCTCGGAGTTTTCGATCGAGGTCGTGCCGACCAGCACCGGCTGACCACGCTCGTAGCAGTCGCGGATGTCGCGAATCACGGCGTCGTAGCGTTCCTTCGCCGTCTTGTAGATCTGGTCCTGCTTGTCGATCCGCTTGGGCGGGCGGTTCGTCGGGACCACGACCGTTTCGAGACCGTAGATCTCGTTGAATTCGTACGCTTCGGTGTCGGCCGTACCCGTCATGCCCGAGAGCTTCGCGTACATGCGGAAATAGTTCTGGAACGTGATCGAGGCGAGCGTCTGGTTCTCGCTCTGAATCTTCACGTGCTCCTTCGCTTCCACGGCCTGGTGCAGGCCGTCCGACCAACGGCGCCCGGCCATCAGACGGCCGGTGAATTCGTCGACGATGATGACTTCGCCGTTCTGCACCACGTAATGCTGATCCTTGTAGAACAGCGTGTGGGCGCGCAGCGCGGCATACACGTGGTGCATCAGCGTGATGTTCTGCGGTGCGTAGAGGCTTTCGCCCGGTCCGATCAGCCCCCACTCGGCGAGCATGCGCTCGGCTTTCTCGTGGCCCGATTCCGTGAGGAACACCTGGCGCGCCTTTTCGTCGAGCGTGTAGTCGCCCGGCTTTTCCACGCCCGTCCCGTCGGCCTTCTCTTCGCCGATCTGCTGCTCGAGCAGCGGCGGCAACGCGTTCATGCGCACGTAGAGTTCGGTGTGGTCTTCGGCCTGGCCCGAGATGATGAGCGGCGTACGCGCTTCGTCGATCAGGATCGAGTCCACCTCGTCGACCACGGCGAAGTTCAGCGCACGCTGCACGCGCGCCTCGGTCTCGTAGACCATGTTGTCGCGCAGGTAGTCGAAGCCGAACTCGTTGTTCGTGCCGTAGGTGATGTCCGCCGCGTACGCTTCCTGCTTCATCGCATGGTCCATCTGCGACAGGTTGATGCCGACGGACAGACCCAGGAAGTTGTAGAGGCGCGCCATCCATTCGGCGTCGCGCTGCGCGAGGTAGTCGTTCACCGTCACGACGTGCACACCGCGCCCCGACAGCGCATTCAGGTACACGGGCAGCGTGGCGACGAGCGTCTTGCCTTCGCCGGTGCGCATTTCAGCGATCTTGCCGTAATGCAGCACCATGCCGCCGATCAGCTGCACGTCGAAGTGGCGCATCTTCAGCACGCGCTTGCTCGCCTCGCGGCAAACGGCGAACGCCTCGGGCAGCAGCTCGTCGAGCGACGTGCCATTGGCCACGCGCTCGCGGAACTCGACCGTCTTCGCGCGCAGCTGCTCGTCGGTGTACTGCTCGATCTTCGGTTCGAGCGCGTTGATCGCCGCGACCGTCTTCTGATATTGCTTGATCAGGCGCTGATTGCGGCTGCCAAAGATTTTCTGTAAGAAACCGGTGGTCATCGGATCGGTGTCTGCGTCGCGGCTTCGGCCGGGATTCCTGAGGGTGGGTTCAGCGGGTTGTGCAGGGTGTGCACTACGCATCCGGACCGGAGGGACCTCGGCGGCTTTAGCCCAAAATGGTGGATTCGAATCGGGCATTTTAGCACGCGCCCTCTCACCCGCCTGTGTCAGCGCGAAGACGGCTCTGGCGTGCGCGGTGCCCGCACGGACGCCTTCCCACCGTGCGGCGAAGGGCCGCGATGCGGCCCTGGCCGAATGGCCTGAAGGCGCTTGGATGAGCGGTGCGCAGGCTACAATGACGGCATCGCAGTCCCGTAGTGCGTCGGGCTTCCCGCGTTCAGCAACGAGACGCCGCCCCTGCGCGCTAGCCCATCCTTACGCCACATGAGCCGTTTCTCGCCGTTTTCAAGGTCCAGGGGACCACGCGCCCCCCAGCCGCTCGCCGAAGTGCTGAGCCGCACGGACGCGTTCGCGCCGCTGCGCGCCGGCGTCGAGCAGATCGCGGCGATCCAGCGCGACCTGAACGCACTGTTGCCCGACTATCTCGCGGCTAGCGTCGAGCCCGGCTTCATCAAGGACGGCACGTTGGCCCTTTTCACTGCGCACAACGCGCTCGCCGCGCGGTTGCGGCATCTGGAGCCGCGCCTCGTGGCCGACCTTCAGGCGCGCGGCTGGGCGTTGAACAGCGTGCGCATCCGCGTGCGCCCCCAAGCCGTGAAAGATCCCGCGCCGCCCAAGCAGGCGCGCATGACGCCGGCTGGCGCGGCAGCGCTCCAGGCGCTGAGCGAAACGCTGGAGGCCTCGCCGCTGCAGGCAGCCCTCGCGAAGATGGCGGCGCGCCACACGAAAAAGCGCTAATCCGGCGCGCCCAAATCTCACGAAACTGCGCAACGAAACCGCGCAAAAAGAAAAAAGGCAGCTTGAGGCTGCCCTTTTTACTGGCGTATCGCGCTCGAAACTCAGGCGAATGCCGTCTGCGCCTCGTAGCCGAAGCCGCGCGGCGCCTTCTGCGGATCGTCGAACGTGACGATCTCGTAAGCGTCCTCATTCGCGAGCAGCTCGCGCAGCAGCGCGTTGTTCAGGCCGTGGCCCGACTTGTAGGCGTCGTACGCCGCCAGCAGCGGATGGCCGACCACGTAGAGGTCGCCGATCGCATCGAGCATCTTGTGCTTCACGAACTCGTCGTCGTAGCGCAGGCCGTCGTTGTTCAGAATGCGGTACTCGTCCAGCACGATGGCGTTGTCCATGCTGCCGCCGCGCGCGAGGCCCAGCTCACGCATCATCTCGACTTCGTGTGCGAAGCCGAACGTGCGGGCGCGCGCGATTTCGCGCACGTACGAGGTATTCGCGAAGTCCACTTCGAGCGCCTGGCCCGTCTTGTCGACGGCCGGGTGGCGGAAGTCGATCGTGAACTTGAGCTTGAAGCCGAAATAAGGCTCGAGACGTGCGAACTTGTCGCCGTCGCGGATCTCCACCGGCTTCTTGACCTTGATGAATTTCTTCGGAGCGTTCTGCTCCTCAATACCCGCCGACTGGATCAGGAACACAAACGAAGCCGCGCTGCCGTCCATGATCGGAATTTCCTCGGCGGTCACATCCACATAGAGGTTGTCGATGCCAAGGCCTGCGCAGGCGGACATGAGGTGCTCGATCGTCGAGACACGTGCGCCGTCTTTCTGCAGCACCGAGGCCAGGCGGGTATCGCCAATCGCCATCGCCGATGCGGGGATATCCACCGGCGTCGGCAAATCCACGCGCGAAAACACGATGCCCGTGTTCGGCGCCGCCGGACGGAGCGTCAGGTCGACCTTGCGCCCCGAGTGCAGGCCAATGCCGACTGTCTTCACGATTGATTTGATGGTTCGCTGCTTCAACATGGTCTTCTTGCTCATTGAAAATCCCAATCGGGACTTTTTAATTCATAGCACGAATTATACTCCAGTTGCGCCGACTCCGTCGTTTTCACCAGCGTGACAAACTGTTTCCCCGTGTTACCCACCAGGGATGAAGCGCGGGCCGATGCCCGGAACGGAGGCGTTCCCGGGGTGATCGGCCCGCTTGGCTCACGTAATCACCTGTCACATTTATGTCGCAGGTGCGCGTTGCATCAGGGCAACGCCGCGCCCGCGAACGCGCTTCATGCGTGGGTCAACGTGGCAAGTATGCTCGCAGCATCGCTTACTTCGAACTTGCCGGGTGCTTCGACGTGCAGCGTCTTGACCACGCCGTCGTCGACCACCATCGCATAGCGCTGGGAGCGGATTCCCATGCCACGCGCCGACAAATCCTGCTCCAGTCCGAGTGCTCGAGTCAACGCTGCGCTGCCGTCGGCCATCATGCGTACCTTGCCCGAGGTACGCTGATCGCGTCCCCACGCGCCCATGACGAACGCGTCGTTGACGGACACGCACCAGACCTCGTCGACACCGGCCGCGCGCAGCGCGTCGAAGTGTTCGACGTAACCCGGCACGTGCTTCGCGGAGCACGTGGGCGTGAATGCGCCCGGCAATCCGAAGATCACCACGCGCTTGCCCGCCGCTTCCTTTTGCACGTCGAAGCTGTTAGGCCCCAGCGTGCAACCCTCGCGCGCGTCTTCGACGAACTCGAAGAGGGTCGCTTCGGGCAGCGTTTCACCCTGTTTGATCATGACTCGTCCTTCGCAACGATGCGCAAGCGTGTCGCGCTGGCGTCGTGCAATGTTGGGCAACGATGTACTCCAAGGTTACACAGGTTCGTTGGGCGACACCGCGCCTGTCCCCCACGCTCGACGCGTGGCGGGCAACCGTCCCTGCCGCGCATCCTCGCGGATGCGGCCTTGCTGGTCCTGCTCGCCTTCATTGCTACGCAGCGCGCGCGCTCTGTCTGCGGGCGAGGGCAACGCGTGCCCTGCCGCAGTCAGATCGGCTCGCGCGTCAGTCCGCCTGCTTGCGCAGGAACGCCGGGATATCGTACGTGTCGACGCCCTTCTCCTGCAGCGCCTGCACATGCGAAGCCGCGGTGTCGCGCGACGTGCGCCACACTGCCGGCGTGTCGAGCGCGCCGTAGTCGGCCGTATTGCCGTGGCCGCTGTGCTGCGGTGCGTACGAACCCGCCGGAGCCGGGATCGGCTGGTTGTCCGTGCCCGTGCGCAGCAGTTGCATCGGCGCGGCTTGCTGCTTCTTCGCAGCACGGCCGAGGCCCGTTGCCACCACCGTCACGCGCAGCGCGTCGCCCATCGCGTCGTCGTACACCGCACCGAAGATCACCGTCGCATCTTCCGCAGCATAGCTCTTGATGGTGTTCATCACTTCGCGCGTTTCCGACAGACGCAGCGAACGGCTCGACGTGATGTTGACCAGCACGCCGCGCGCCCCCGACAGATCGACGCCTTCGAGCAGCGGGCTCGCCACGGCCTGTTCTGCCGCGAGGCGTGCGCGATCGACGCCGGCAACCGTCGCCGTGCCCATCATCGCCTTGCCCTGCTCGCCCATCACCGTCTTCACGTCTTCAAAGTCGACGTTCACGAGACCGTCGACGTTGATGATTTCGGCGATGCCTGCAACGGCGTTGTTCAGAACGTCGTCCGCGCACTGGAAGCACTTGTCCATCTCGGCGTCATCGCCCATCACGTCGAACAGCTTGTCGTTCAGGACGACGATCAGCGAGTCGACGTGATCCTCCAGTTGCTGCGAGCCGGCTTCCGCCACGCGCATACGCTTGCCGCCTTCGAACTCGAACGGCTTGCTCACCACGCCAACGGTGAGAATGCCCATTTCCTTGGCGATCTGCGCGACGACCGGGGCTGCACCCGTGCCGGTGCCGCCGCCCATGCCGGCAGTGATGAACACCATGTGCGCGCCGCGCAGTGCGTCGGCGATGCGCTCACGGGCTTCTTCAGCCGCCGCGCGGCCCATCTCCGGCTTCGCACCGGCGCCAAGGCCCGTGTTGCCGAGCTGAATCACGGCCGATGCACGCGAGCGCGAGAGCGCCTGTGCGTCCGTGTTCATCACGATGAAATCGACGCCTTGCACGCCGCGGTTAATCATGTGCTGCACGGCATTGCCGCCCGCACCACCAACGCCTACCACCTTGATGATGGTGCCGTTGGTTTCCGTTTCCAGCATCTGGAATTCCATGTTGCCTCCGTCAAGAAAAAGATTCCGCTCCTCGGCCGTTATCCAGTGGAAGATCGGGCAACCTTCCACTGCGCGCTAGCCGCCGTCACCAGCGCGATTTTTCGAAGCTTGTACTTCGCCTTCTGTCCTGCGACTTCTGTCGTTAGAAGTTGCCGAGGAACCAGTCCTTCATGCGTGAAAAGACCTGGCCCATCGACCCCGACTGCACTGCAACCTTGCGCCCGCGCATGCGCTGCGAGCGGCCTTCGACGAGCAGGCCCATCGCCGTCGAGTAGCGCGGATTGCGCACCACGTCGGCCAGACCGCCCGCGTATTCCGGCACGCCGATGCGCACCGGCTTCAGGAAGATGTCCTCGCCCAGTTCCACCATGCCCGGCATCATCGCGGCGCCACCCGTGAGCACGACGCCCGAGCTCAGCAGTTCTTCGTAGCCCGACTCGCGCACCACCTGCTGCACGAGCGAGAAAAGCTCTTCCACGCGCGGCTCGATCACGGCGGCAAGTGCCTGGCGCGACAGCGTGCGCGGACCGCGCTCGCCCAGACCCGGCACTTCGATCATCTCGTCCGGATCGGCGAGGGCCTGCTTCGCGATGCCGTAGCTCACCTTGATGTCTTCCGCGTCGGGCGTGGGCGTGCGCAGCGCCATGGCGATGTCGCTCGTCACCTGGTCGCCCGCGATCGGAATCACCGCGGTATGGCGAATCGCGCCTTCGCTGAAGATCGCGATGTCGGTCGTGCCGCCGCCGACATCGACGAGCACCACGCCCAGTTCCTTTTCGTCCTCGGTCAGCACCGCCAGCGACGAAGCGAGCGGCTGCAGAATAAGGTCGTTCACTTCGAGGCCGCAGCGGCGCACGCACTTCACGATGTTCTGCGCCGCGCTCACCGCGCCCGTCACGATATGCACCTTTACTTCCAGACGGATGCCGCTCATACCGATCGGCTCGCGCACATCTTCCTGACCGTCGATGATGAATTCCTGCGTGAGGATATGCAGCACCTGCTGGTCGGTCGGGATGTTGATCGCCTTCGCCGTTTCGATCACGCGCGCGACGTCTGCCTGCGTGACTTCCTTCTCCTTGATGGCGACCATGCCGCTCGAGTTGAAGCTGCGAATGTGGCTGCCCGCAATGCCGGTGAATACGTTAGTGATCTTGCAGTCGGCCATGAGTTCCGCTTCTTCGAGCGCTCTCTGGATAGACTGCACCGTGGCCTCGATGTTCACCACCACGCCTTTCTTGAGACCTTTCGATTCGCTCTGGCCGAGACCGATCACTTCGTAGTGGCCCTCGCCCTTCAATTCGGCGACGACGGCCACCACCTTCGACGTCCCGATGTCGAGGCTGACCAGCAGATCCTTATAGTCTTTACTCATATCGCGCTCGTTGCGTGTGATGTTCTGTTACTTCTTGCCCGGAGCGGGCGTGTCACTGATGAAGCGCATGCCGGCCGCCCTTATCGCAAACCCGTTCGGATAACGCAAGTCCGCGTATTCGATCTCTTTGCCCCAACGTTGCGTCACCGCCGACCATGCCGCGATGAGGCGGTGCGATCGCTCGCTCATTGTGTCGGCGTTACGCTCGCGGCCCAGCTCCACCTGCATGCCGTTCGAGAGCTTCACCGTCCACGCGTAACGCGGCGAGAGCGTCACCTCGTCGGGCGTGAGCCCGAGCGGCGCGAACCACTTCTCCAGGTCGCGGTAGCGCGCGACCACTTCGGGCGCGGTGCCGTCGGGGCCATCGAACGCGGGCAACTCTTCGTCGAGTTCGCCCTGATTCGCCGTGAACAGTTCGCCGTCCGTGCTCACGAGCTGATCGCTGCCCCACGTGCCCAGCGGTTTGTACTCCTCGAGCGTGACAGCCAGTGCGTTGGGCCACACGCGGCGCACGCTCGCGTGACGCACCCACGGCATCTGCTCGAACGCGGCGCGCGCCGTATCGAGATCGACCGTGAAGAAGTTGCCCTTCAGCCGCCCGACCACGCTTGCACGCACGGTGGGCGAATTGATGTGCTCGATGTCGCCCTCGATGCGGATCTCTCTCAGCGCGAAGTTCGGGCGCTGCACGAGCCAGTAGCAGCCGGCCGCCAGCAGCGCGAGCACGAGCAGCGCGTGCAACGCGTTGGCGGCAAGGTTGAGCTGGCGTACGTTATTCCACATTTCGAGATTGTCGGTTCAATTCCGGTTTGGCAATTCGTCGGTCAGAGATTAATCAGGGGTTCAATCTTTTAGCGTGAGTGCCAGCACGCGCACCACGAGATCGCGATACTCGATGCCTACCGAGCGCGCGGCCTTCGGCGGCAGCGAGTGATCGGTCATGCCCGGCGCCGTGTTCACTTCGAGGAAGTACGCGTTGCCTGCCCGGTCCATCATGAAATCGGCGCGGCCCCAGTCGGTGCAGCCGAGCACGTCGAACGCGCGGCGCGCGAGCTTCTTCAGTTCCGCTTCCTTCTCCGGCGCGACGCCACAGGGAATCAGATACTGCGTCGTGTCGAGGATGTACTTCGCGTCGTAGTCGTAGAACTCACCCGCCGGCACGATCTTGATGATCGGCAGATCGAGGTCGCCAGCGATACACGCGGTGTACTCGCCGCCGCCTTCGATGCTTTTTTCCACCAGCACGATCTTGTCGAACTTCGCGGCTTCTTCGAGCGCCGGCACGAGTTGGCTTTCCGCCTTCACCTTGATCACGGCCACGCTCGAGCCTTCGCTCGCGGGCTTGACGAAAAGCGGCAAGCCTAGCTTCGCGAGGATCTGCGGCGCGCGCGCCGCGTAGTCGTCGCCGCGCAGCACCGCTTCGAACGGCGGCGTGGGAATGCCGAGCTGCTGCCACACGAGCTTGCTGCGGAACTTGTCGAGCCCGAGCGCGGAGCCGAGGACGCCCGTGCCCGTATAGCGAATGCCGTAGAAGTCGAGCGCGCCCTGGATCTGGCCGTTCTCGCCGTAGCCGCCGTGCAGCGCGTTGAACGCGCGCACGAAACCTTCGTCCTTGAGCGCCGAAAGCGGGCGTTCTGACGGGTCGAACGGATGCGCGTCGATGCCGGCGCTCTGCAGCGCCTGCAGCACCAGCGTGCCCGACTTGAGCGATACCTCGCGCTCGGCGGACACGCCGCCGTACAACACGGCCACCTTGCCGAACTGCTTCGGGTCGAACTTCGGATCGATACTGCTCATGTCGCTCACGCCTTCTGTTCCTGGGCTGCGATCCGGCCCGGCACACCGCCGATCGAACCCGCGCCCATCGTAATCACCACATCGCCGTCGCGCACCACTGCTGCAAGCGCCTCCGGCACTTCATCCACGGTCTCGACGAACACCGGCTCGACCTTGCCCGCCACGCGAATCGCGCGAGCGAGCGCGCGGCCATCCGCTGCGACGATCGGCGCTTCGCCAGCCGCATAGACATCGGTCAGCACGAGCGCGTCGACGGTCGACAGCACGCGCACGAAGTCTTCGAAACAGTCGCGCGTACGCGTATAGCGGTGCGGCTGGAACGCCAGCACGAGTCGGCGCTCGGGAAACGCGCCGCGCGCCGCTGCGATCGTCGCGGCCATTTCCACCGGGTGATGGCCATAGTCGTCGATCAACGTCCAGGCGCCGCCGCCGTTGACGGGAATCTCGCCATAGCGCTGAAAACGACGGCCCACGCCGTTGAATTCCGCGAGCGCGCGTTGAATATCGGCGTCCTTCACTTCGAGTTCGGTCGCGATCGCAATCGCGGCGAGCGCGTTCTGCACGTTGTGCGTGCCCGGCAAATTCAGCACGATGTCGAGCGACGGCGCGTCTTCGCGCATCACCGTGAAGTGCATCTTGCCTTCGCGCGCGATCACGTTCACTGCGCGCACCTGCGCGTCGGACGCGAAGCCGTAACGGATGATCGGCTTCGAGACGAACGGCAGAATCTCCTTCACGTTCGGATCGTCCACGCACAGCACCGCAATGCCATAGAACGGCAGCCGATGCGTGAACTCGATGAACGCCTGTTTCAGGCGCGCGAAATCGTGCCCGTAGGTGTCCATGTGATCGGCGTCGATGTTCGTAATGACTTCGATCACCGGGAACAGGTTCAGGAACGACGCGTCGGATTCGTCGGCTTCCGCCACGATGAAGTCGCCCGTGCCGAGGCGCGCGTTCGCGCCCGCACTGATCAGGCGCCCGCCGATCACGAAGGTCGGATCGAGCCCGCCCGCGGCCAGCACGCTCGCCACGAGCGAGGTCGTGGTGGTCTTGCCGTGCGTGCCTGCGATCGCGATGCCCTGCTTTAGACGCATCAGTTCCGCGAGCATCACGGCGCGCGGCACGATGGGAATGCGGCGATGGCGTGCCGCGAGCACTTCGGGGTTGTCGCTGCGCACCGCGGTCGAAACGACCACGGCATTCGCGCCTTCGATGTTCTCTTCGGCATGGCCGATCGCGATGCGCGCGCCGAGCGCGGCGAGTCGATCGGTGACCGCGTTCTTCGCGAGGTCCGAGCCGCTTACCTGATAACCGAGGTTGACGAGCACTTCGGCGATGCCGCTCATGCCCGCGCCGCCGATGCCAACGAAATGGATATGTTTGACGATGTGTTTCATTGCTTTCCTCCCGCACTTACGCCCGCCACGGCCGCGCAGATGCGCGCGACCTGATCGGCGGCGTCGGGTTTCGCGAGCGCGCGAGCGCGCCCTGCCATTTCCGCCAGCGATGTTCTGGTCTGATGCCGCAACCAGTCGGCGAGCCCTTCCGCCGTCAGATCGCGTTGCTGCACCACGAGCGCTGCGTCCTTGTCGGCAAGGAACGCGGCGTTGGTGGTCTGGTGGTCGTCCACGGCGTAGGGGAACGGCACGAAGCATGCCGCCACGCCCACGGCCGCGATTTCGGCCACCGTCATTGCGCCCGAACGGCAGACCACGAGGTCCGCGTTCCGGTAGGCGCTCGCCATGTCGTCGATGAACGGCACGAGCTGCACCGTGTCATTCAGTTCGAGTCCGGCGTCGAGATAGTTTTGACGCAAGACGTCGATGTGCTTTGCGCCCGCCTGATGCACGATGTGCGGACGCTCTTCCGGCGCAAGCAGCGACAGCGCGCGCGGCACCACTTCGTTGAGCGCCGTGGCGCCGAGACTGCCGCCCACCACGAGCACGCGCAGCGGACCGCTGCGCGAGGCGTAGCGCGCCGCCGGCGCGTCGACGTGTTCGAGCGCTTCGCGGATCGGGTTGCCGGTCCACTCGGCGTTCGGCAACGCGCCTGGAAATGCCACGAGCACGCGCCTGGCCAGCTTCGCGAGCACCTTGTTCGCGAGACCCGCAATCGAATTCTGTTCATGCAGCACGAGCGGACGGCCCGAAAGCGCGCTCATCACGCCCGCCGGGAACGTGATGTACCCGCCCATGCCGAGCACGACGTCGGGCTTCACGCGGCGCAGCGCCGCGAGGCTCTGCGTGCAGGCGCGCAGCAGGTTCAGCGGCAGCATCAGCTTGGTCTTGATGCCCTTGCCGCGCACGCCGCCAAAGCGCACGTATTCCATCGTGATGCCGTGCTTCGGCACGAGCGTCGCTTCCATGCCTGCGGGATTGCCGAGCCACACCACGCGCCAGCCCCACTGCTCCATGCGATGCGCGACGGCGAGCCCCGGGAACACGTGTCCCCCGGTGCCGCCGGCCATCACCATGAGCGTGCGCGTCGCTGCGGTCATACCTTGCCTCCGCGCATCAGGACCCGGTTCTCGTAATCCACACGCAACAGCAGCGCCACCGCGACGCAGTTCAGCAAAATGCCCGAGCCGCCATAGCTCACGAGCGGCAGCGTGAGACCCTTGGTCGGCAACAGACCCAGGTTCACGCCCATGTTGATGAAGGCCTGCGCGCCGAACCACACGCCGAGACCCTTGGCGACGAGGCCCGCGAACGTGCGGTCGAGCGCGAGCGCCTGGCGGCCGATCTCGAACGAGCGGCGCACGATCCAGTAGAACAGCAGGATCACGATGAGCACGCCGACGAAACCGAGTTCCTCGCCGATCACGGCGAGAATAAAGTCGGTGTGCGCTTCCGGCAGGTAGTTGAGCTTCTCGACGCTGCCGCCAAGACCCACGCCGAACCACTCGCCGCGACCGAACGCGATGAGCGAGTGCGTGAGCTGGTACGCCTTGCCCTGCGCGTAGCGGTCGTCCCACGGATCGAGGTACGCGAAGATCCGTTCGCGGCGCCACGGCGACGCCCACACGAGCAGCGTAAAGGTGCCCACTGCCGTGGCCACGAGGCCGCCGAACAGCTTGCCGTTCACGCCGCCGAGGAACAGCACACCCATGGCGATCGCGGCGATCACCATGAACGCGCCCATGTCGGGCTCGAGCAGCAGCAGCGCGCCGACCACGCCCACGGCGAATGCCATCGGCAGGAAGCCTTTCGCGAAACTGTGCATGTATTCCTGCTTGCGCACCGTGTAGTTCGCCGCGTAAATCGTCACGGCGAGCTTCATGATTTCCGACGGCTGCATGTTCGTGACGCCGAGCGGAATCCAGCGCCGCGCGCCGTTCACGCCCTTGCCGATGTGCGGAATCAGCACGACCACGAGCATGGCGAGCGCAATCAGAAAGAGCTTCGGCGCGTAGCGGTCCCACGTGGAAACGGGAATGCGGAACGTGACGAGCGCCGCGACCGTGGCGATCACGAGCGAAACGATGTGGCGCACGAGGAACGCCCAGTCGCGATACGAGGCGTACTTGGGCGAATCGGGCATGGCGATCGAGGCCGAGTAGACCATCACCACGCCAAGACCGAGCAGCGCGATCACGGCCCACAGGAGCGAGTGGTCGTAGTCGAGCATGCGCGAGCGGCCCGGACGCACGCCGTTGACGACGCTCGCAAGACCGCCCGAGCGCGCGCCGCCGCCCGACGAACCGCCGGCCTGACCGTCTTCGCGCGAGAGGCGCGCACCGAATCGCTCGGACCAGCTCATATCATCGTCCCCCGTTCTGCGGCGATTTCTTCTACGGTGTCGTGGAACACAGCCGCGCGATGGGCGTAGTCGCGGAACATGTCGAGGCTCGCACAAGCGGGCGAAAGCAGCACGACGTCGCCGGGTTGCGCGAGCGCCGCCGCCGCGCGCGTGGCTTCTTCGAGCGTCGCGTAGTCGCTCATCGCGATGCCGGTTTCTTCGAGCGCCGCGCGGATCTTCGACGCGTCGCGGCCGATCAGCATCACCGCGCGGCACCAGCGCGCCACGGGCGCTGCGAGCGGATCGAAGTCCTGGCCCTTGCCGTCGCCGCCGGCGATCAGCACCGCGCGCTGCGCGAGGCCGTCGAGCGCCGCGACCGTCGCGCCCACGTTCGTGCCCTTGCTGTCATCCACGTAGTCGATGCCTTCGATCGACGCGATCAACTCCACGCGATGCGGCTCGCCGCGATACTCGCGCAGGCCGTGCAGAAGCGGTGCGGGCGCCAGGTCGATCGCGCGCGTGAGCGCGAACGCCGCGAGCGCGTTGGCCGCATTGTGCAGACCGCGAATACGCAGGGCGTCGGCGGGCATGAGGCGCTTCATGCCGAGGTTTACGGGCGCCGCTTCCTGCTGCTTGCGGCGACGCGGGGACACAGGCACGTCGGCCGCATCGAGATCGTGGGCCTGCACGAGCCACTGCATGCCGTTCTCGCGCAACAGACCCAGGTCGCCGTCGTTCTCAGGCTCGTTCAGGCCGAAGGTCACGACCTTTGCGTCGCCACTCGCCTTCACGCTCGCGAGCGACATGACGCGCGCGTCGTCGCGGTTGAGTACGCGCGTCGTGCGCGGCCCGAAGATGCGGCCCTTCGCGGCCGCGTAGGCGTCGAGGCCGCCGTGCCAGTCGAGATGGTCCTGCGTGATGTTGAGGACCGCCGCGGCGTCCGGTTCGAACGTATGCGACGTCTCCAGCTGGAAGCTCGACAGTTCGAGCACCCAGACGTCGGGCAGCGCGGTGTTGTCGATGGCTTCGGCGAGCTTGTCGAGCATGGCCGGGCTGATGTTGCCCGCCACCGCGACGCGCTTGCCTGCGCGCTCGCAAAGCATGCCTGTGAGGCTCGTCGTGGTGGTCTTGCCGTTCGTGCCGGTGATGGCGAGCACCTTCGGTGCGTAGCCGCTCTCGCCAAGATGGCGCAGTGCTTGTGCGAAGAGTTCGAGCTCGCCCCAGACTTCGAGGCCGCGCTCGCGGGCCGCCGCGATCAGCGGCACGAGATCTTCGGCGAGCGGCGAGAGGCCCGGGCTGATCGCGACGAGTTCCACGCCGTCGAGCAGCGCCGTCGTGAACGGGCCGCCCACGAAATCGGCGTCGATGCCGCGCGCGGCGAGTTCGGGAAGATTGGGCGGCGCTGCACGCGAATCGGCAATGCGCAGGCGGCAACCATGCCGCGCGCACCAGCGCGCCATCGCGAGACCCGATTCCCCGAGTCCCAGCACGAGCACCATCGGCTTTTGCCGATCCCGAAACTTCTCGCCAAACATCGCTTGCTTCCCTTGCTTACTTAGAGGCTCAACGCAGCTTGAGCGTGGACAGACCGATCAGACACAGCATCAGCGTGATAACCCAGAAACGCACGACAACCTGCGTTTCCTTCCAGCCGGACAGCTCGAAATGGTGATGCAGCGGCGCCATCTTGAAGATGCGGCGCCCTTCGCCGTAACGCTTTTTCGTGTACTTGAACCAGGTGACCTGCAGCATCACGGAGAGCGTCTCTGCAACGAAGATGCCGCCCATGATGAAAAGCACGATTTCCTGACGCACGATCACCGCGATGGTTCCCAGCGCGCCGCCGAGCGCGAGCGCGCCCACGTCGCCCATGAACACCTGGGCCGGGTACGTGTTGAACCAGAGGAACGCGAGCCCTGCCCCGCCCATCGCCGAACAGAAGATGAGCAGTTCGCCGGCTCCGGCAATGTGCGGAAAGAGCAGATACTTCGAGTAGACTGAGCTGCCCATCACATAGGCGAACACGCCGAGCGACGCGCCGACCAGCACGACGGGCATGATCACTAGACCGTCGAGGCCATCGGTGAGGTTCACGGCGTTGCTCGCGCCGACGATCACGAAATACGTGAGTGCGATGAAGCCCCACACGCCGAGCGGATAACTCATCGACTTGAGGAACGGCAGCAGCAAGTCGGCGCGCGCGGGCAGGCCCATCGACAGGCCGCTACGCACCCACGCCATGAAGAGATCGAACACGCGCACGTTGCTCGCTTCGGAGACGCTGAACGCGAGGTACACCGCAGCGAACAGACCGATCACCGACTGCCAGAAGTACTTCTCGCGCGAAGACATGCCGCGCGGGTCCTTGTAGACGACCTTGCGATAGTCGTCGACCCAGCCGATCGCGCCAAAGCCGAACGTGACGAGCATCACGATCCAGATGAAGCGGTTCGTGAGGTCGCCCCACAGCAAGGTGGAAACCGCGATGCCGAGCAGAATGAGCACGCCGCCCATGGTGGGCGTGCCGGACTTCACGAGGTGAGTTTGCGGGCCGTCCGTACGCACGGCCTGGCCGACCTTCATCGCGGTGAGCTTGCGGATCACCCACGGGCCGAGAAAAAGCCCGATCGCCATCGCGGTGATGGTGGCCATCACCGCACGGAACGTCAGATAACTGAACACGCGCAAGAAGCTTGCGTCATTCTGCAGCCATTGCGCCAGCGCCAGTAGCATGCCTTGTATTCCTTCGTATTTCAGTGCGCACCGGACTTGGCGTCCGGTGCAGGGTTTTGCGGATTCGCTTTCGGGTTCGTCAAAGCCGCCACCACGCGTTCCATCTGCATGAAGCGCGAACCTTTCACGAGAATCGTTGCGCCAGCGCCGTAACCGGCGCCAGCCAGCGCGCGCACGAGTTCGCCCACGTCCGCGGCATGCAGCGCCTGCGCGCCGAACGCCGCCGCGCTGTCACGCGCTGCGTCGCCGAGCGTATAGAGCGCGTCGATGCCGCGTTCCTTCGCGTAAGCGCCCACCTCGCGATGAAATGCGGGACCGTCGTCGCCGACTTCGCCCATGTCTGCGAGCACGAGTACGCGCGGCGACACGCGCGAAGCCAGCACGTCGATCGCCGCACGCACCGAATCGGGATTCGCGTTGTAGGTGTCGTCGATCACGGTCGCGCCCGTCAGCTCGCCAAGCGCCGCGCGCTTCACCTGCAAGCGGCCCTTTACCGGCTCGAACGCCTCGAGCCCGCGGCCAATCGCTTCGAGCGATACGCCCGACGCCATCGCCGCCGCCGTCGCCGCGAGCGCGTTGTGCGCGTTGTGCGCGCCCAGCACCTTCAACTCCACTTCGAGATGGCCTTCCGGCGTCGCGATCGCGAGACGGTTGGCCCCCAGCTTGTCGACGAGCTTGCCGGTGACTGCCGCTTCAACCGCACTCGTATCCGTATGCAGCGCGAAGTCGAGAATGCGCGAACCCGTAGCCGCCACGCGCCAGATGCTCGCGTAGGCATCGTCAGCGGGAAACACCGCGACGCCCGTGGGCTTGAGCACGTGAATCACGCTCGCATGCTCGAGCGCGACGGCTTCCACCGTCGCCATGAATTCCTGATGCTCGCGCTGCGCGTTGTTCACCACCGCGACCGTCGGCTCAGCGAATTTCGCGAGCAACTCGGTCTCGCCTGGGTGATTCATGCCGAGTTCGACCACCGCCAGCCGATGAGCGTCGCTCAAGCGCAGCAACGTTAACGGCACGCCGATGTCGTTATTGAGGTTTCCAGTGGTCGCGAGACGCAAATTTTCACCAACGGCCGCCGCGAAGATCGACGCGATCATTTCCTTGACCGTCGTCTTGCCGTTGCTGCCCGTCACGGCGACGAGCGGCATCGAGAAGCGGCGGCGCCAGCCGAGCGCGAGTGCGCCGAGCGCCTTGCGCGTGTCGTCCACGCGCAGCGCGGGAATGCGCCAGTCGCCGGGACTGCGCGAAACGAGCGCCGCGCTCACGTGGCGATTCGCGACCTCGCCGAGAAAGTCGTGCGCGTCGAAGCGGTCGCCCTTGAGCGCGACGAAGAGATCGCCCGGGCCCGTGGTGCGGCTGTCGGTCGAAATGCGCTCGAACGTGGCGTTCTCGTCGCCGAGGACGCTCGCGCCGGGAATCAGCGCCGCGGCTTCCCGCAGGGAAAGCATCGTCATTCACCACCTCCGCGCCCGTGCGTGGCACGGGCGGCGAGTGCAAGCCGCGCGTGGTCCTGGTCGGAGAACGCGCGCTTCTTGCCCATGATTTCCTGGGTCGCCTCGTGGCCTTTGCCGGCCAGCACGACGACGTCTTCGCGCGCCGCGCCGCGCACCGCTTGCAGGATCGCACTCGCGCGATCCTCGATGCGGCGCGCCTTCGCGGCGTCGCGCATGCCTTGTGCGATCTGCTCGATAATCGCGGCCGGCGATTCGCTGCGCGGGTTGTCGCTCGTCACGACGACCTGGTCGGCGATGCGTTCCGCGATCGCCCCCATGAGCGGGCGCTTGGTCGCGTCGCGATCGCCGCCGCAGCCGAACATGCAGATGAGCTGGCCGCCGCGTGCGGCTGCCATCGGGCGCAGCGCCTCGAGCGTTTTTTCGAGCGCGTCCGGCGTATGCGCGTAATCGATCACGACAAGCGGCTCGTCGTGATCGGCGCGGCCGCCAAGACGCTCCATGCGGCCGTTCACCGGCTGCAGCTTCGAGATCTCGTTGAGCGCCGCGACGAGCGGCACGTTCGCCGCAAGTAGCGCGCCGAGCACGCCGAGCAGATTGCTCACGTTGAAGAGGCCGAGAACATGCGCCTCGACTTGCGCCTCGCCCCAATCCGACGTTTCCAGATGGAACGCCGTGCCGGTGGCAGTCGCTCGCACGTCGCTCGCGCGCAGCCACGCGTCGGCGACGAGTGCGTCGGCGGCGGGCGTCGCCACGCTATACGCAATCGTGCGAGCCTTGCCGCGCGTCGCGGCGATCAGGCGGCGCCCCGCTGCGTCGTCGGCGTTGACGATCGCGGCGCGCAGGCCCGGCCATGCGAACAGCCGCGCCTTCGCGGCCTCGTAGGCCTCGAAGGTGTGGTGATAGTCGAGATGGTCCTGCGTGAGATTCGTGAAGACGGCGATGTCGAACGAGGTCCCGTTCACGCGGCCTTGATGCAGCGCGTGCGAGGAGACTTCCATCGCAATCGCCTGTGCGCCAGCGCTGCGCAATTGCGCGAGGCTGCGTTGCAGTTGCGGCGCGTCGGGCGTGGTGAAGCCCGTATGCACGAGCTGGCCCGGAAAGCCCGTGCCCAGCGTGCCGACGATCGCGCACTTCTGGCCGATCGCCGTGAACGCCGAAGCGATCCACTGGCTGCACGACGTCTTGCCGTTCGTGCCCGTCACGCCGACCACGAGCATGGCATCGCTCGGGTCGCCATACCAGCCGCTGGCGATTTCCCCTGCGAGCACGTCGAGCTGCGGCACGGCCAGCGCAATCGACGCGTCGAGCTGTTCGCCCGCGTAACCCTCCGGCTGATACAGCACGGCTGCGGCGCCACGCTCGATCGCATTGGCGATGTGCGGGCGGTTGTCCGCGCCCTCGACGGCGTAGGCGAGAAACACGTCGCCCGGCTTGAGCGAGCGCGTGTCGGCGTGCAGGCCGGCTGCGGGCGCGACGTGCGCGCGCAGCCATGCGAGCGCGTCCGCGATCTGCCGGTGCGCGGGATGCTGGGTGCGCGTGGCGTTCATCGGACGACTCCGGGTCGATTTTTCGCGTTGTCCGCGACGGTCATGTGATGCGCGGCTGCGGCGCTTTTCGCGGCGCTCGTGTTCGCCACGTGCTTCACAGGCGCAGCGGGCGCGTTCGCGACGGCCGGGGCCGAGGCGCCGCCGCTGTTGTCCTCGACAACGAGCTGCTTCACCGGCATGTCCGGCGGCACGTTGAGCGAGCGCAGCGTATCGCCGACGATGCCCGAGAACACCGGACCCGATACCGCGCCGCCGAAGTGGCTGCCGGCCGTCGGTTCGTCGACCGTGACGGCCACGACGATGCGCGGATTCGGCATCGGCGCCATGCCGACGAACGACGCGCGGTACTTCGAATGATCGTAGCCGTGCGGGCCGTGCTTGTACGCCGTACCGGACTTGCCGCCCACGCGGTAGCCGGGCACGGCGGCGTCGGGCGAGGTGCCGTCCTTCGACACCACGCTCTCCAGCATCGTGCGCACTTCACGCGCCGTGGTCGGCGCGAAGACCTGGGTGCCTTGCACCGGCTGCGTGTCGCCCGGGTGGCGGAAGATCGTGACCGGCAGAATCTGGCCGTCGTGCGCGATCGCCGTGTACGCGCGCGCAAGCTGGAACAGCGAAACGGAGAGGCCGTAGCCGTAGGACATTGTCGCCTGCTCGATGCGGCGCCAGCTTTTCCACGGCCGCAAACGGCCCGCCGCCGCGCCGGGAAACCCGACCTTCGGCGCCTGACCGAGACCGATGCTGGTGTACATGTCCCACATTTCTTCGGGCTTGAGCGTCATCGCGATCTTGGTCGCGCCGATGTTGCTCGACTTCTGGATCACGCCACCGACCGTGAGGACGCCGAACGCTGCGTCGTCGGTGATGGTCGCGCCGTCGAGCGTGAAGTGCCCCGGGCCCGTATCCACCAGTGTACTCGGCGAGACGCGGTGCAGATCCAGCGCGAGCGACACCGTGAAGGGCTTCATGATCGAGCCCGGCTCGAACACATCGGTGAGAATGCGGTTGCGCAACTGCTCGCCCGTGAGGTGCGTGCGGTCGTTCGGGTTGTAGGTCGGATAGTTCACGAGCGCGAGCACTTCGCCCGTGCGCACGTCGACCACCATCGCGGCGCCGGCCTTGGCCTTGAACTTCTCGACGGCGGCTTTCAGGTTCGAATAGGCGATGTACTGAATCTTGCTGTCGATCGACAGTTCGACGTCCTTGCCATCGTGGGGCACGACTGTTTCGTCGACGTCCTCGACGATGTGGCCCATGCGGTCCTTGATGACGTGGCGAATGCCCGGCACGCCCGCGAGCACTTTCTGGTCCGACAGCTCGACGCCTTCCTGGCCTTCGTCCTCGACGTTGGTGAAGCCGATCAAGTGCGCGGTGACGTCGCCTTCCGGATAGAAGCGCTTGTATTCGTTGCGCTGGTAAATGCCCGGGATGTCGAGCGCCGTCACTTTCTGCGCGACGTCGAGCGGCACCTGGCGCTTCACGTAGACGAACGTCTTGTCTTCGGAGAGCTTCGCGCGCAGCTCCTTCGTATTCATACCGAGCAGCGCGCCGAGCTGGTTGAGCTTGTCGGCGCCGAGATCATCGGGCACGGCTTCGGGAATCGCCCAGATCGCGCGCACGGGCAGACTCGTGGCGAGCACGAGACCGTTACGGTCGAGAATCTTGCCGCGCGTGGCCGGCAGCTCGATCGTGCGCTGGTAGCGGCTTTCGCCCTGCTTCTGATAGAACGCGTTGCCCGGGCCCTGAATCCAGAACGCGCGCGCGGCGAGCGCGACGAACGCCATAAAGAGCAGGAACACGACGAGCTTCGAGCGCCACATCGGCAGGCGCACGGAGAGAATGGGATTGGCGCTGAAGGCGACGCTCTTGCGACGATTGTCCTTTTTCATCGCGTGCCTCCGCGGCGGCCAGGCGTGGGCGCAGCGCCCTGCGGGGGCGCCGAGGTCGGCACGGGTGCGTCGACGGCGGTTGCGCTGCCGGGCGCGAGCGTCAGATATTGCGTGCGTCCGGTCGTGACGGGCTGCATCTTGAGCGAGTCGGTGGCGATCTGTTCGATGCGCGACGTTCTCGACAGCGCGCTCTGCTGATATTGAAGCTGTGCGTAGTCCTGCTGAAGCTGATGCTCCTGCGACTGCGCGCGTTGCAACTGGATGAAGATCTGACGCTGCTGATTGGTGGCGTTCACGACGGAAAGCGCGCACCCCATGACGACGATCAGCAGGAAGATGTTCAGACGATTCATGGCGTGATGCGCTCCGCGGTGCGCATCACGGCCGAGCGGGCGCGCGGGTTCGCGGCGACTTCCTCGTCGCTCGCGAACACGCGGCCGAGCAGCTTGAGCGGCGGGCTCGGCAGATCGACGGCGCGGATCGGCAGACGGCGGTCCACCGCCGGCGCGCTCGCGTGCGCCTGCATGAACCGCTTGACGATCCGGTCTTCGAGCGAATGAAAGCTGATGACCACCAGCCGCCCCCCCTGTTCCAGCAACGACAGTGCTGCTTCTAGAACGACCTGCAGCTCCGCAAGCTCTTGATTGACGTGAATCCGTATAGCTTGAAAGGTGCGGGTTGCCGGGTCCTTACCCTTCTCACGGGTTTTGACGACGTTAGCCACGATTTGGGCAAGCTCGCCCGTGCTGTCGAGAGGCCCGAGACGGTCGGACTCTGCCCGGCGAGCAACAAGCGCCTTTGCAATCTGAAAAGCAAACCGTTCTTCCCCATAATCCCGAATTACCTCCGTCAGTTCCTGCAACGTGGCCCGAGCGAGCCAGTCAGCGGCGGACTCGCCGCGCGTCGGGTCCATCCGCATGTCGAGCGGGCCATCCGCGCGGAAACTGAAACCGCGCTGCGGATCGTCGACTTGCGGCGACGACACGCCAAGGTCCAGCAATATTCCCGACACACGCCCTACCCCGCGCGACGCGAGCTCGTCGCGCAGCGAAGCAAAACTCTCATGCACGATCGAAAACCGCGCGTCGTTCACGGATTGCGCCGTCGCGATCGCCAGCGGGTCCTTGTCGAACGCGATCAGGCGCCCGGTCTCGCCGAGACGCCCGAGGATCGCGCGACTGTGCCCACCGCGACCGAACGTGCCGTCCACATAGACGCCGTCCGCGCGCGTGATCAGCGCGTTCACCGCTTCGTCTAGCAGCACCGTGCGATGCTGCAGTCCCTGTCCCATCGCAGATGCCATAGCTTTTTGAACCGCGATCAGAACGTGAAATTTTTCAAGGCGTCGGGCATGCCCTGCGCCATCGCCGCTTGTTCCTTGGCGGCGTAGGTCTGCGCATCCCACAACTCAAAATGACTACCCATGCCGAGCAGCATGACTTCCTTTTCCATTCCCGCTGCCAGACGCAATTCAGGTGAGACGAGCACGCGGCCCGCACTGTCGACATCGACGTCGGACGCATTGCCCAGAAAAATGCGGCGCCACCAGTGCGCATCCATCGGCAAGGCGGCGACCTTCGAGCGGAACACTTCCCATTCGGGGCGCGGAAATAGCAACAGGCAGCCGTCCGGGTGCTTGGTGATCGTCACCCGTCCTTCTGCCTGTTGTTGCAGCGCTTCCCGATAGCGAGACGGAATCGACATCCGTCCTTTCGCATCGAGTGTTAGCGCCGACGCCCCCTGGAACAATTTGCTCCCCCCAAATGCGGCGCTTTTCGCCGCCCGCCTAAATCCCGGAAAATCTACCTGAATGCGCGCCTGAAATCACACAAAAATACACTTTCTCACACTGTCTCCCACTTTAGAGGAACGCCCAACGAGGGTCAAGGGAGACCGGACGTTTTTTGACGAAATTTATCCGCTAGAACAAGGACTTAGCGGCACTTGTTGAAGTCGGGACAAAAGCCAAAAACCGTTATGAATGAATGAGCTAACGCAGATTCTGAAGGTGATACGTGAAAAGCGCGGCGATAAACGGCCTATGGCGGGATCGAGCGGGGGCTTGCGGGGATTAAAACCGGGGCTGAAAGCTCTGAAAGATTAATCCGGTTGGGCCGACAGCGATTGTCGGCCCAAACCCATTAATCAGATGTAGTAGGCCGTGCGCGTCATAACTTTCGATGCTACACGCATTAGCGAACGCACCGGCAAAGGCAATTCGGCTCCGCCCAGATCGGCGGCCGATTTTGCGTGCGAGATTTCATCGGCGCGCATTTGCTCGACGACTGCGCGCGACTCGAGATCGGCGGGCGGCAGGCTGTCGAGGTGGCTGTCGAGATGATGCTCGACCTGGCGCTCGGTTTCGGCCATGAAGCCGAGGCTCACCTTGTCGCCGAGGCGGCCGGCGGCGAAACCGATCGCGAGCGCGCCTGCGTACCAGAGCGGGTTAAGCAGGCTCGGACGCGAGTCGAGCGCCTGCAGCCGGCGCGAGGTCCACGCGAGGTGATCCTCTTCTTCGCGCGCGGCCTGCTCGAAGGCAGCCTTGAGCGAGGGCGAGCGCGCCGAGATTTTCTGCGCCTGATACAGCGCCTGTGCGCACACTTCGCCGACGTGGTTGACGCGCATGAGGCCGGCGGCGTGCGTGCGCTCGGCAGGCGTGAGTTCACTGCCGGCGGGTACGGCATCGCCCTCGGGCGTCACTTCGATGGTAACGGGGGAAGGCTGCGGCATCGGTCGCGTCATGCGCGACACGCCGGTGAGAGAGCGCAGGCCCCGGTCGAATTCGGTAATCAAGTCGTCTAGCGTCATCCAGCCTCCCTTTCATTTCGTTTGCGAGCCGGATTTGTCGCTCGCCCGGACTGCCCATTTCACCACTACACAAACTCACAGACATCCGTCAATCCGGGGCAGCGCCGATAGATAGCCGCACATTCTAGACCATGTTGTGTAAACGAAACAGGTACTTAGCGAGGCCCTGGCTTTTCCTTTGTGACTATTAACCCTTTTGTTACATTACGTGCAACTTCTCGCGAAGTTAGAAGGACAGGACCCCGCACTATAAAAAACCGGTCCCGTTAAAAGACGCAAAAGATTCGCAAACACTGGAGATCATTCAATGAAGAAGTCGCTTCTCGCGCTGGCTGCGCTGGGCGCGTTCGCGGGCGTTGCTCACGCTCAGAGCAGCGTCACGCTGTACGGCATCATCGACGAAGGTTTCAACATCAACACGAATTCGGGTGGCCATCACCTGTACAACCTGTCGAGCGGCGTTCTGCAAGGCAGCCGTTTCGGCCTGCGCGGCGCTGAAGACCTCGGCGGCGGCCTGAAGGCAGTCTTCGTGTTGGAAAACGGCTTCGACGTGAACAACGGCAAGCTCGGCCAGGGTGGCCTGCTGTTCGGCCGTCAAGCGTACGTCGGCCTCTCGAGCTCGCAGTTCGGCACGGTCACGCTGGGTCGCCAGTACGATTCCGTCGTCGACTATGTCGGCCCGCTCGAAGTAGGCGACCAGTGGGGCGGCTACATCGCAGCTCACCCGGATGACCTCGACAACTTCAACAATGCCTACCGTACGAACAACACGATCAAGTTCACCAGCGCGAACTACGCTGGTCTGACGTTCGGCGGCACCTACAGCTTCGGTGGCCAGGCTGGCAACTTCACGGGTAATCAAATCTGGTCGTTGGGCGCTGGCTATAACAACGGGCCCCTCGTTCTCGGCGTTGGCTACCTGAACGCACGCACGCCGTCGGCTTCTGGCGGTATGTTCAACACCGGCAGCACCCCGACGACGCCGCCGGCCGCAGCGGTGAGCAGCTCGACGACTCCCGTGTATTCCGGCTTCCAGACGGCCAACACGTACCAGGTCATCGGTGCAGGTGGCGCATACACGTTCGGCGCAGCAACGTTCGGCCTGACGTACTCGAACATCAGCTTCCGCAACCTCGGCGCTGTCGCGATCACCGGCACGCCGGCTTACCAGCGCGGCGCGAACGCCACGTTCAACAACGTCGAAGCGAACTTCAAGTACCAGTTCACGCCGGCCCTGCTCGCAGGCTTCGCGTTCGACTACACGGACGGCCGCAGCGTCGCCCTGGCGAACGGCTCGAGCAACAGCGGCGCGAAGTACTTCCAGTACGCGCTGGGCACGGACTACTTCCTGTCGAAGCGCACGGACGTCTACCTGATCGGCGTCTACCAGCACGCTACGGGCACGAACTCGAACGATGTCGCAGCTGTCGCTTCGATCAACAACCTGACCGCGTCGTCGACCAACAACGTGTTCACGGCTCGCGTCGGTATCCGTCACAAGTTCTAAGAAGAACAGTCGCTGTAATCTCGAAGGCGCCTCCGGGCGCCTTTTTTCTTTGGTGCGTTTTGTCGTTTCGCCACAGTGCGCACGCCCCCCCAAAAAAACGGCCTGCCCTCGATGTGCAGGCCGCTTGTCGCATGTGACTCGCCAGCCTTTCGCTTCGTTTTTGCGTTTTCAGGCGCGACCGTCGCGCAGCTCTCGGCGCAGGATCTTGCCGACATTGCTCTTGGGTAAGTCGTTGCGGAACTCGATGATCTTCGGCCGCTTGTAGCCGGTGAGCTGCGTCTTGCAGTACTCGAACACGTCCTTGTCGGTGAGCGCCGGGTCTTTCTTGACGATATAGAGCTTCACCGCCTCGCCCGAATTCTGGTCCGGCACGCCCACCGCCGCCACCTCGAAGACACCCGGCAACTTGGCCACGACATCCTCGACTTCGTTCGGGTAAACATTGAAGCCCGAGACCAGAATCATGTCCTTCTTGCGGTCGACGAGCTTGATGTAGCCGCGCGCGTTGATGAGACCGATGTCGCCCGACTTGAAGTAGCCGTCCGGCGTCATGACCTTCGCGGTTTCTTCTGGCCGCTGCCAGTAGCCCGCCATCACCTGCGGCCCGCGGATGCAGATCTCGCCGGCCTCGCCGATCGGCAGTTCGTTGCCGGCGTCGTCGCGAATCGAGATTTCGGTGGAAGGCAGCGGCAAGCCGATCGTGCCGGTGTATTCCGTCACCGTGACCGGATTGCAGGTCACGCTGGGTGAGGTTTCCGAGAGGCCATAACCTTCGACGATCGGCGTATGCGTGCGCTCGTACCAGCGCCTGGCCACCGCCTCCTGCACCGCCATGCCGCCGCCGTTTGCAACGAGCAGGTGCGTGAAGTCCAGATAGCCGAATTCCGGATGGTTGAGCATCGCGTTGTAGAGCGTGTTTACCGCGGGGAAACACGTGATCGAATAGCCGCGCAGTTCCTTGATCATGCCGGCGATATCGCGCGGATTCGGAATCAGGATCGCGAGACCACCGGTGCGCAGCGTCAGCAGCCCGCAAACGGTCAACGCAAACACGTGATACAGCGGCAGCGCCGCAACCGTCACCGGTTGTGTGCCGGACGGCAATTTCGCAAGCGCGGGCTCGGTCCATGCCGCCGACTGCAGCACGTTGGCGATCAGGTTGCTGTGCAGCAGCGTCGCACCCTTGGCCACGCCGGTCGTGCCGCCCGTGTACTGAAGGAAGGCGACGTCCTCGGGCGTCTGCTCGACGCGCTTGAAGCCTTGGCGCGCGCCTTCGGCGAGCGCGTCGTTGAAGCGCACGTGGCCGGGCAGGTTCCAGGCGGGCACCATCTTCTTCACGCTTCGCACGACGAAGTTGACGATGAAGCCCTTCGCGCCAAGGAGATCGCCCATCGCCGCGACCAGCACGTGCTTCACGCGCGTATTGGCGACCACCGCGCTTACCGTCCCGGCGAAATTCTCGAGGACGACGATCGCCTCGGCGCCGCTGTCCTTCAACTGGTGTTCGAGTTCGCGCGGCGTGTAGAGCGGGTTCACGTTCACGACGACGTATCCCGCGCGCAGCACTGCAGCGAGCGCGACCGGGTACTGGAGCACGTTGGGCATCATGAGCGCGATGCGCGCGCCTCGTACGATGCCGCGCGCCTGGAACCACGCTGCCAGACGCTGGGAGAGCTGGTCCAGTTCGCCATAGGTGAGCATCTTGCCCATGCAGGCGAAAGCGGGCTTTGCACGGAATTCGCTGAAGCTCTCCTCGAGCAGCGCAGTGATGGACGCGTAACGGCTCGCGTCGATTTCAGCGGGAACGCCGGGCGGGTACGATTTCAGCCAGACTTTTTCCATGCAGCGTCTCCTCCTGGATTTTTCGAATGGTCGTGCTAAAAAATGGATCGTAGCATGGCGACCCAGCTTTTATGTCAGCAAATCAGCGAGTTAGAAAGGCCCCTCGAACGCGTGTTGGGGGGCCGCTAACGGTAGCATGAGGCGCTTTCAGGCGCGCTCGACCTCGACGAGGCAATCGTAGAAAGTCGCCGAGCCGCCAAGGTCGGTGAGCGCCTGGCTCGTCACTTCGTTGGCGTTGCGGCCGTCTGGCGCAAGCTTCTTCCACCAGATAGACAGACCCACCACGAGGCCGCTGCGTGCCCGATCGGTCACACGCGCTCGTGCGCGCATCGAGCCGCGGTCGTTGAACACGCGCACCTCGTCGCCGTCGGCAATCTCGCGGTGGGCGGCGTCCGCCGGGTGGAGGTCCACGTGCGGCTCCCCTTCTGTCGCGCGCAGGCTCTCCACGTTCACGAAGGTGCTGTTCAGGAAGTTGCGCGCAGGCGGCGAGATCATCGCGAGCGGATAACGCGCGGCGAGTTCGGGCGCGCCGTCCGCCGACTCGTACGGCGGCAGGTAATCGGGCAGCGGATCGAGCCCGGCCTTCGCAAGCGCCTCGCTGTGGAACTCGCACTTGCCCGTGGGCGTGCGAAAACCGCCGTTCGCGAACGGCGCTTCGGCAATGTTCAGCTTCAGCCAGCCTTCGCGCTTGAGCGCCGCCCAGTCGGCGCCGCCCAGCGCGGGATCGCTCCAGTCGAATGCGCTGGCGGCTACGTCTTCGTCGCTTTCGAACAGCGCCGGCTCGGTCAAGCCCATCGCGCGCGCGATGGAACGGAAGATTTCGGTATTCGGCCGCGCCTCGCCAACGGGCGCGATGGCAGGCAAGTTCGCCATGACGTGCGTATGGCCGTACGACTTGTGGACGTCGAGATGTTCGAGCTGGGTCGTGGCAGGCAGCAGCAGGTCGGCGTAATCGGCGGTGTCGGTCTGGAACTGCTCGAGCACGATCGTAAAGAGGTCCTCGCGCGCAAAGCCAGCCTCGACCTTCGCCGACTCGGGCGCAACCGCGACCGGATTCGAGTTGTAGACGACGATCGCTTCGACTTTCGGTCCGAATGCGGCGTCGCCTGCGTGCGTGAGCGCGTCGCCAATCTGGTTCATGTTGACGATGCGCGGCTGATGCTGCGGCCAGCCCGGGATCAGATCCGGACGCTGGAGCGCGTTCGCATCGACGGGTGCCCAGCCCGACGACGAAAGCAGTACGCCGCCCGCGCGCTCGCGCCACGCGCCCGTCAAAGCGGGCAGGCAGGCGATGGCGCGCACGGCGTTGCCGCCGCCGCGCACGCGCTGCAGGCCATAGTTCATGCGAATCGCCGCTTTGCGCGTCGAGGCGTAGAGATGCGCGAGATCGACGACGACCTGTTCCTCGATGCCGCAGATTGCGGCGACGCGTGCGGGCGTGTAGGTGAGCGCACGCGCCTTCAGCGCTTCGAAGCCGTGCGTGTGGGCCGCAATGTAATCGTGATCGAGACGGTCCTCGGTGATTAGCACGCGCATCATCCCGAGCGCGAGCGCGCCGTCCGTGCCGGGCTTGAGCGCAATGTGCTGATGGCACTTCTCGGCCGTCAGCGAGCGATAGGGGTCGATCGCGATCAGCTTCGCGCCGTTGCGTTTCGCTTCCTGCGCGCGGGTCCAGAAGTGCAGGTTCGACGCGATTGGGTTGGCGCCCCAGATCAGGATCACTTCGCTTTCCGCGAAATACTCGGTGAGCATGCCGAGGCTCGAGCCGAACGTATAACGCAGGCCTGCGGCGCCCGCGGCCGCGCAGATCGCGCGATCGAGACGCGATGCGCCGAGCTTGTGAAAGAAGCGCTGGGCGATGCTATCGCCCTGGACGAGTCCCATCGTGCCGGCATAGCTGTACGGCAGGATCGCTTCGGGCGCGCGCTGCGCGATTTCGCCGAGGCGTTCGGCTGCAAGGCGACAGGCTTCGTCCCAGTTGATCGGCTCGAAACGCCCTTCCCCCTTGCGCCCCACACGCTTCATCGGCTGCGTCAGACGCTTCGGATGATGGACACGCTCGGCATAGCGGGTCACCTTCGTGCACAGCACGCCTTGCGTGGGCGGGTGGTCGGGGTCGCCGCTCACCTTGATCGCCCGGCCGTTTTCGACCGTCACGCGCATCGCGCAGGTATCGGGACAATCGTGCGGGCAAACTGCACGGGCAATTTCGGCTGGGGCGTTCATCGGAAATCCGTGGGTGAGGCGTTTTGTCGTAAGAGCGATTTTATTATGTTCGGGGTGCGCGCCCTGTACGCGCCCTGTGGGTTGGCGCGAAAAAAAAGGTTCGGCGTAGAATGGTCCGTCTAGACCCGGCTAATTTTGGAGACAAAGGCCGGGCGCCCACTTTTTGAGCACCGCCCGCCATGAAACTGATTCCGGAAATCCAGGCCGCCCAAGGCGAAATTCAGGGCCTCCGACGAACAATCCACGCGCATCCCGAACTGCGCTACGAAGAAACCCAGACCTCCGACCTCGTTGCGGAGAAGCTCACGGAATGGGGCATCGATGTGCATCGCGGCATGGGCAGGACCGGCGTGGTCGGCGTGCTCAAACGCGGCACCGGCAAACGGATGGTCGGATTGCGCGCCGATATGGACGCGTTGCCGATCCAGGAACTCAACACGTTCGATCATCGCTCGCGCAACGAAGGCAAGATGCACGCGTGCGGCCATGACGGCCACACAGCGATGCTGCTTGGCGCGGCGCAATATCTTGCGCGGCACGGTCAGTTCGACGGCACGATTGTCTTCATTTTCCAGCCCGCCGAAGAAGGCGGCGCAGGCGCGAAAGCCATGATCGAAGATGGCCTCTTCAAACAGTTTCCTGTGGACGCCGTTTTCGGTATCCACAACTGGCCGGGCATGCCGGCTGGCTACTTCGGCGTGACCGAAGGGCCGATTATGGCTTCGAGCAACGAATTCCGCATTGAAATCAAGGGCGTAGGTTCGCATGCCGCGTTGCCGCACAATGGCCGCGATCCGGTCTTCACGGCGGTGCAGATCGCGAACGGGTTGCAGAGCATCATCACGCGCAACAAGAAGCCGCTCGATACGGCCGTGCTCTCGATCACACAGATTCATGCGGGCGATGCGGTCAACGTGGTGCCGAATACGGCCTGGATCGCGGGAACGGTGCGTACCTTCACGACGGAAACGCTGGATCTGATCGAATCGCGACTGCGCAAGATCGCCGGGAGCACGGCTGAAGCGTACGACTGCTCGGTGGACATCACCTTCCATCGCAACTATCCGCCGACGGTGAACAGCAGCGCGGAGGCGCAGTTTGCCGCGGAAGTCATGCGTGAGGTGGTCGGCACCGATCACGTCGACGCGAACGTCGAGCCGACCATGGGCGCCGAGGACTTCTCGTTCATGCTGCTGGAGAAGCCTGGCTGCTACGCGTTTCTCGGCAACGGCGAAGGCGGCCACCGGGATGCAGGACACGGCGCAGGCCCTTGCATGCTGCACAACGCGAGCTATGACTTCAACGATCAACTGCTGCCGGTGGGGTCGTCGTTTTGGGTACACCTGGCGACGAAATTTCTGGCTCAGCAGTAATTCGGGGCACCAATGCAAAAAGCCGTCCATTGGACGGCTTTCTTGTTTTCCGCCCCCGAAGCCCAAACGCCAGAACCCCGGTGCTCTTTCGGAGAGACCGGGGTTCTGGACGTTACAGCATAAGGAGCCTGACGATTACCTACTTTCACACGGGCAATCCGCACTATCATCGGCGTGGAGCTGTTTCACGGTCCTGTTCGGGATGGGAAGGGGTGGGACCAGCTCGCTATGGTCATCAGGCATGACGGGTTGCTGCGTCGCAGGGTTCTGCGCCACAGCCAATCGGGAAGAAGCGTAAAGAGTGTGCTGCTCAATTGGGGTTGTGTTGTTTCCGGCACAACACATGATCTCAACCTGTGCGTCCTGCTCAC